>JBNRMU010000124.1:0-28916 GCA_050309765.1 Christensenellales bacterium | reverse complement strand
ACGTTCACGAGCACAGCCGCGGCGATCACGGCGATCACCAGCACAACGGCCAGCCCGCCGTGACGGAATTTCTTTCCGGTGAGTATCGTTTTCAGGTCTTTCATTTTCATATGGCTCAACCCTCGCTCCATCTTCTCTTTTCAATGCTGCTCACGGTAAGGAACAGCAGCACGGCGGAGAAGGTGATCATGTAGATGGTGCTGGAGATGTTCAAAATGCCGTTCGTAAAGTCGTCAAAACGGCTGAACAGGCTCAGCCAGTGCAGGATCGTTTTGAGGAAGGACAGATAATCCGCGGTGATCAATCCCACGAGGCTGTCCAGCAGGTAGATGATCAGGATGGTGCCAAAGGTGGCGATGGCCGCGGTGACCTGGCTCTCGGTAAGGCTGGAGACGAACAGGCCGATGGCGATCATACAGCAGCCGGTCATGAAAAAGCCCAGGTAGTTGACGAACACCTCGCCGATGGCGATGTTGCCATAGGCGGCCAGGATAAACACATAGCTGAAGGTGAGCACCAGGGTGCAGAGGAACACGGTGCACGCGGCCAGGAACTTGCCCAGCACGATGGACCAGAGCGAAATGGGGCTGGTCAAAAGCAGCTGGTCGGTCTTGGTGCGGCGCTCGTCGCTCATCAGGCGCATGGTGAGGATCGGCACCACCAGCATGAAGATGAAGGAAATATTGGAAAGCATGGTGCCCAGATTGGAGCTGAAGGACATGATGTTGCCCATGGCAAAGAAGATGCCCGACACCAACAGGAAGCTGCCCATGAACACGTAGCCCAGCGGCGAATAGAAATACGTTTGTAGCTCTTTGCGGTAAACTGCCAACATAGTTAATTCCCTCCCTCGCTATCGCTGGTCAGCTGCAGGAATATATCTTCCAGCGTGACGTCCATGGGACGCAGCATAAGCAGCGGATAACCGCCGGCCACCAGCGCGTTGACCAGGGGACGGCGCACGTCCACGCCGGGCGAGCTTTCCACCATAAAGTCCAGGGAACCGGGCTCCCTTTGGCCCATGGGCTCCGCAAGGGAAACGCCGGGCACGTCGCGGATCAGGCGCTGCACGGGCTTTTCCGGACCCACCACGCGCACCATCATGCGGATGCCCTCGCCGATGCCGTTGGTCAGGTTTTCCAGGCTGTCCTTGGCAACGATGCGGCCGTTGTTGATGATGACGACGCGGTCGCACACATCGGCCACCTCGTGCAGGATGTGCGAGGACAGCACCACCGTGTGGCCCTGGCCCAGGTCGCGGATCAGACGGCGGATCTCAATGATCTGGCGGGGATCCAGGCCCACCGTGGGCTCGTCCAGTATGATCACGTCGGGGTTGCCCACCAGCGCCTGGGCCAGGCCCACGCGCTGTTTATAACCCTTGGAAAGGTTCTTGATCAGGCGCTTGCGCACGTCGGCGATCTTGACCAGCTGATAGATATCGTCCAGATGGGCCTTCTGGTTGCGCTTGCGCACCTCCTTGATGTCGCAAACGAAATAAAGGTATTCCTCGACCGTCATATCCATATACAGCGGCGGCTGCTCGGGCAGGTAACCGATGCAGCGCTTGGCCTGCCTGGGCTCCTCCAGGATATCCATGCCATCCACGAGCACCTGGCCGGCGGTCGCCGAAATATAGCCGGTGACGATGTTCATGGTCGTGCTCTTTCCCGCGCCGTTGCGGCCAAGGAACCCCAGCACTTCGCCTTTGTTGATCGTGAACGTAACATCGTCTACGGCAAGCTTGGTGCCATAGCGTTTGGTTACGTTTTTGATTTCGATCATGTTCCTACCTCCTTGAAAATGCCCGATCGCCGGCCGCAGCGTGGCCAACCGATCTCCTGAACCCCAGTATACATGCCTGCTTTGAATAAATTTTAAACAAAGTATGAACATCGGGCTTCTTTTTTAAATATCTGTAAATCCATCCGCAGGCCCGCACGCGCAAAAGCGGCGGACAGAAATAACTGTCCGCCGCTTTGTGTTTATGATTGGGGCTTACACTTCTTTAGCGTCGTTCGCCGAAAAAGAACAGGGCCAGTGTTCCCGGGCCGGAGTGGGCGCCCACCACGGAATCGATGCAGTTCACGCAAAAGCACTCGGCGCCGGTCTTTTCGCGCACCCTTTCCAGCACATAGGCGGCCGCATCCGGACAGTCGCCGTGGCCGATGCCGATCATTTGCTCGCGCGGCCGGATGGCGCTTTCCGCCAGAATATCCGCCAGGGCGTCCAGGGATTTTTTGCGGCCCCGCACGCGCACGGGGCTTTGTGCCCGGCCCTCCCCGTCTATGTGCAGGATGGGCTTTACGCCCAATACGCTGCCAAAGGCTGCTGTGGCCGCGGAGATGCGGCCGCCGCGCTTGAGGTACATCAGGTTGTCCACCGTAAACCAGTGGCACATACTGCGCTTGTTTTCTTCCAGCCAGTCGTGTACCTGTTCGTAGCCGGCTCCCTCCTCGCGGAGCCTCGCCGCCTGCAGCGTCAGCAGCCCCAGCCCGAGGGAAACGGAGAGGCTGTCCACACAGCTGATCCTCCTGCCCGGGTACTTGGGGCGCAGCTGCTCCAGCACCATGCGCGCCACCTGACAGGTAACGCTCAGGGCGGAGGCAACGCCGATATAGAGGATATCCAGCCCTTTTTCCAATAACGCGGTGAAGATATCGGTGCATCTTGCCACCTCCACGCAGGAGGTGAACACGTGCAGGCCCTGCCGCATGCCTTCGTAAAAGGGCTTCAGGTCCTGCATATGGCCGTTTTCGTAGCTCAAAAACGTCTCATCGCCGATGCGGAACACCAGGGGCAGGATCTCGATATCGTAGCGGTCGATCAGATCGTCCGTCAGGTTGGCGCAGGAATCCGTAACGATGGCGTAGGACATGCCGTTTCCTTTCTGTCTACAGGCTGCCAAGGGCCAGAGGCAGGCCCCTTTCCAGGGCGCCTTCCAGCAGGCGATGGCCGCGGGCGTTGGGGTGGATGCCGTCCAGGCAAATGTACGAGGACAGATCGCCGATGCCGCTGAAGGCGGCGCGCATATCCACCACGGGGCAGCCCGTTGCCTGCGCGGCGCTGCGCACGATGGCATCGTAGCTGCGGTGACGGCGGAAGATCACCTGCTTATCGCCCAGCCATTTGAGAATGTTTTCGCCGTTGAGATTGCGGGAAAGCCAGGAAAAGTACTTCTCGGCATCGATAGGCGGCAGGGTCAAAAGGATCGGTTGTATGCCCGCCTGCCGGTGCAGGCTCACGATCTGTTCCACGTTCTGCAGAAAGCACTTCGGCGCCGTCTTGGGAAAATGCTTTTTCTCCGGTGTCTGAGCAATGGCCGCCCAATCGAAATCGATGTCGTTGCCGCCAAAGCCGATCAGGGCCGCCTGCACGTTTTGCTCTTTTGCCTTGCTTAGGCTGCGCTCGATCAGGCGCTTGCCCTTTTCACTGGTCATGCCAAAGCTTGCCCTGTTCACAAACTCCACGTTCAGCTTTTTCTGCGCCAAGGCTAGGCAGCTTTCATCACGGAGGGTAACATATCGCCCTTTTTCTTCGTCCAACACGACGCCCTTGAGGATGGAATCTCCCCACACGATGATTTTTTGCAACATGTAAGATCTCCTCCGGATCGTTTTATCTGGTTTCTAATACTAGATTATACGATCTATCAATCTTTGTCAACCGCTTTTTTAAATTTTATTGTCTTGTTTCATGCACTGTGTTACAATATCCATACCATCTTGCAAAGGACGTGACGCCCGCATGACCGCTGCCAATCGGGACTTGGAGGATTGGGGCCGGCAGATCTTGACCGGCCGCCTGCCGCGCTGGCAGGAGCTGCCCAGCATCGATCTATACATGGATCAGGTGGTTCTGCTGATGGAACAATACCTGCGCCTGTATATGCCGGACGGCGACAGCTTTCTAACCCCCGCCATGATCAACAACTATGTAAAAAGCAAGACCCTTCCCCCGCCCGTCAAGAAGCGCTATGGCCGCAGCCACATCGCGGGGCTCATCTTCATCTGCATCCTAAAGCAGGTGCTGCCCATCGCGGATATCTATGATCTGCTCCTGCGCGATACGGACGATGCGCTGCTGCCTGAGGTCTACGACGATTTCTGCGAAGCACTGGAACGCTCCTACGCGCTGCTTGTCCGCGCCCACCTGACGGCCACGCCCATCCCCGGCGAGGAATTGCCCGCCTTCAGCGCGGATGCACTGCATCTGGCCCTTTTGTCCGGCGCGGCCAAGGCCGTGGCGCAGCGGCTGCTGCAGCCCTGAGCCATAGCATGCGCAGGGCATTGTTTCCCTATACAATGCCCTGCGATCCGATCGAAAAACGAGTTCGCCCTGCTTATCGCAAGGGCCTATCCCAAAGCTATGTGCAAAAAGTCCCCGGCCAGTATTTTCCGGCCGGGGACTTTTGACTTAAACCCTGTCTTTTACAGTTTATTCAGCATTTTCGCCACATCGGCAAGGGACAGTCCCTTTTCGCGGGCGATCCTGGCGATATCCTCGTATTCGTATTTCTCCCGCTCCACGCCAAAACCGCTGGAACGCTTGATCCTGACCTCGCCAAGCGGCGTTGCTTTTGTTTCCATGCCGCGAGCAAGCGTATAGCGGCGGCTGATATGCTCACGGATGCCGATGGTGGTGGTGTGCTTGAAGATTGTTTCGATCATGCGGTCGCGATCGTCCGCCTTACACATGACGCTCATCAAGATGCCGGGCCGGGATTTTTTCATGCCGATGGGCACGGTATAGACCTCCAGCGCACCGGCCGCAAACAGCCTCTCCGAGGCAAAACCGATGGCTTCCGCCGTCATGTCGTCCACGTTCAGGTCCAGCTCCACCACGCTTTCGCCGCTGTCGCCGGTCTCGCCCAGCAGAGCGCGGACGCAGTTGGCACGCTCAAAGTCCTTTTTGCCCATGCCGTAGCCGATGGCCTGGGTCTTGAGAACCGGCATATCGCCAAAGCGCGTGGCAAAATGGCGCAGCAGGGCCGCGCCCGTGGGCGTGCAGAGCTCGCCGCGGATTGCACCGCCGTAGATAGGCACATCGCGCAGGATATAGGCCGTGGCCGGCGTGGGCACGGGCAGGATGCCGTGCGCGCACTTGACCGCACCGCTGCCCACATGCACAGGCGAAACGACCACCTGCTCGGGCGCCAGCCTTTCCATCAAAAGGCACACAGCCGTCACATCGGCAACGGCGTCCATGGTGCCCACCTCATGGAAGTGGATCTGCGTCACGGGCACGCCGTGGGCCTTGCTCTCCGCCTCGGCAATGAGGCCGTACACGGCCATCACATCGTCCTTGACCTTGTCCGAAAGAGGCAGGTGGCCGCGCACGATGTGCTCTATATCGTGCAGGCTGCTGTGGGAATGGCTGTGCGTATGCGTATGCCCGTGCTCATGCTCGTGGCTGTGCGCATGCTCGTGGTCGTGCACATGCTCGTGGGTGTGCACATCTTCCTGCTCCAGGGCCTGCGCATGCATATGCTCATGCGCGTGCGTATGGTCGTGCTCGTGCTCATGGGTATGTTCATGCACATGTTCGTGTTCGTGGTCATGGGTATGTTCATGCTCGTGGCCATGCGCGTCCAGGCTTTCTTCTTCCTCGCCGTTCACGGTCACGGTCATGTGCGTGCCGGTGATGCCGCACTTGATGGACGGCTCGGCCTTAAACTCCACCCCGGGGATGCCCAGGGCATTGAGTTCCTCCACAAACGCCTTGGGATCGGGCAAAAGCTCCAGCAGAGCGGCGGTGAGCATATCGCCGGCAGCGCCCATGCCTGCATCCAGATACAGGGTCTTCATTTCTTTACCTCCATATGGTTGATCATGCTGGCGAGATAACCGGCGCCAAAGCCGTTGTCGATATTGACGACGCTCACGCCGCTTGCGCAGGAATTGAGCATGGAAAGCAGGGCCGACACCCCGCCGAAGGCCGTTCCGTAGCCTACGGAGGTGGGCACGGCGATCACCGGGCAATCGGCCAGGCCGCCGATGACGCTGGCCAGCGCCCCCTCCATGCCGGCGATGGCGATGATGACAGAGGCGCCCATGATCTCGTCCAGGTGGGAAAGCAGGCGGTGCAGCCCAGCCACACCCACGTCGTACAGCCTTGTGACGCGGTTGCCGTGCACCTCGGCGGTGACGGCGGCTTCCTCCGCCACGGGGATATCCGAGGTGCCGCCCGTGGCGACGACGATGGTGCCGATGCCGTCCGGTTCCGGCATGTCGCCGATGACGCCGATCTTGGCGTCCGCCCGGTAACTGAGCGGATAGGCGGCGGAGATCGTGCCGGCCGCTTCGGCGCTCAAGCGCGTGATGAGGATGGTCTTTTGGTCGAATTTGCGCATGCTCTCGATGATGCCAAGCATCTGCTCCGGTGTTTTGCTCGCACCGTAGATCACCTCGGCCGCGCCCTGACGGATGCGGCGGTGCAGGTCCACCTTGGCATAGCCGATGTCCTCAAAAGGAGCCTTTTTGATGGCAAGCAGCGCGTCGTCCACCGAAAGACTGCCCTCCTTAACGGATTGCAGAATCCTTTTGATATCGCTCGTCACTTATCTCACCTCCAGATCCAACAGCACGACCGTGTAGTTTTTTTTCAGTTCGGCAAGTATTTCCTGCCTGTGCTCCAGCAGGCGGGGGAGCTGGTTTTCCGGCAGCTGGAGTTTGGCCGCCGTACCCATGAGCCGCACGCGAAAATCGCTGAAGCCGAGCGAGAACAAAAAGTCCTCCGCATGTTCCGTCTTGGCGAGCTTCTCGGCGGTAATGGGATCATTCGTCGGGATGCGGGTGGCAAGGCAGGCATAGGCGGGCTTGTCCCAGGTGAAAAGGCCGGCCTCTTTGGATAGGCGGCGGATCTCCGCTTTGGTCAGGCCGCAGAGCTTCAGCGGCGAAAAGACGTTCAGTTCGCTCAGGGCGCGCATGCCGGGCCTGTCACCCTCCTCGTCCGAGGCGTTGGTGCCGTCCAGCAGCACGGTATAGCCGTCCGCGGCTGCCGCATCCAGTATGGTGCGGAAAATGACCTGCTTGCAGTGATAGCAGCGATCTTGGGGATTTGCGGTCACCTTTGCAGAGGAAAGCACGTCCACATGCAGCAGCTTCATATCCGCATGCAGCTCATCGGCAAGACGTATGGCGTCGTCCAGCTCAAACTGGGGCTGAAAGGCCGATTTCACGTAATAGGCGCGCACGCAGGCCCCGTATTGCTGGGCCGCATACAGCAGGTACGACGAATCCACGCCGCCGGAAAAGGCGAGCGCGACCTTCGGGTGCTCCGCAAAAAACTGTTTCAAATCCATAAATATCCTCCAATTCGTCAAAAAAGGTATACGGTTCTCTCTTCTGCAAACCGTATACCTGCAAAGTATACTTTTCGTTTCATACTAGCTTAGATGCAATCCCTCATACCCTTCTGGGCCAAGCGGCCGCTTCTGCGTTCCGCAAATCCTTACGGGATATTCTAGCATACGATCCGTTTTTTCGTCAATGCTTCCAGCGGATGGAAGACAAAAAGGGCTGCGCCTACCCGCGCCGCCCTTTTGCCTTCGCCGCTATTGCCTCATTCCAGGAAGGTGGCCGTCATCAGCGCCTCCTCCTCGGTGTTCACGGTATCCAGGCGGGCAAAGGTCTCCTGATCCAGGGCAAAGTCCTCCCCTTCCACCTGCAGCTTTACCTCGGTCACATCCGGAAACTGCGAGCAGGTGAGCACCAGCGCCTTGATCGCCGCCTGGCCGCCGTCCGCTTCATCCAGTATGGCCTTGAACTGCTTGGACATGTTGATCACCACCACGCCGTCCTTCTGCCGTACGGAGATAAGCCCCGTTCCCTTGGGGATGCAGCCGAGCAGGCCCGATTCCTTGGGCCCCTTCAAAAGCTCCAGCACAGCGGTATCCACGTCGGCATTGGAGTAGACGGTGCGCGTCACGGGCACCATGCAGCCGCTGGTCTCGCTCTCAAAAAAGACCTGCACGCGGTTGGCGCTGTCGTCTACCTTGCCGTCCACGCTTTCCAAATTGACTTCCGTGCGCAGGATCGGTTCGGCGATGGAGGTTCCGTGCGTGAGGCTGTCCTTCTTTTCGCCGTCCACCAGTATCTGCACCTGCTCGATGGTGTCGAATTCGGTCAGGGTGTTGACGATGGAGGCCACCATGTTGGCTTCCTCCTCGGCGTCGTCGCACTCCATGCATTCCCGGGAAAGCGACACCTTGGCAAGCTGGCCGATGATGTCGATATCCGCGGTTAAGCCCTCGGGCAGGGTCGTGAGCAGGCCCAGGCGCGCGGCCGTCAAGTCGTTCTCCTCATTGGAGATCAGCTGGCGCAGCGTGGCCTTGGCGATGCCCTCCTCCCAAGGGATGTCCATGGAAACGGGCACGAGATACCCTGCCATATCCTTGTAATAGACCACCACCTCGCGCAGGTCCTTTTCCTCCAGCGCGGCCTTGAGTTCCGCCGCGGTGGGCACCTGTTCAACGGGCTCCTCCAATTCCACGGGTGCGGCCCTTTGGCAGCCCGCAAACAGCAGCAGGCCGACAATCAGCAGCCACGCGATCCATCCTTTTTTCATGGGTTCAGCGCCTCCTTGCGTTTCGTGTCTTGCCCTATCACTGTATGTGGGGCAACCGCGTTTCATGCCTTGCCAGCATGCAAAAGAAAAGCGCCCTTTTCTCGCTATGGAAAGGGGCGCGTTTCTGTTTGGGCTTTGGTTCAGCTTTCGGGCAATAGCATGGAAGGCACGGCATTCAGGTCCAGCGCCGCTATCTGCCCGCGTGCAAAGCGATAGGAGGCGGCAAAGCCGATCATGGCGGCGTTGTCCGTACAGAGAATGGGCGGCGGTGCGAAAAAACGCACGCCCAGGCGCCGGCACATCCCTTCCGCCTCGCGGCGCAGAAGGCTGTTACAGGCCACGCCGCCGGCCAGGCAGAAATTCTTCGCGCCCGTCTGCGCAAGGGCCGCTTCCGCCTTTTCCAGCAGCTGATCCACCACCGCGCGGCGGAAGGAGGCGGCGATGTCCTCTTTTTTCAAAACATGCTGCGCTTTTTCCTCGCGGGCCACAGCCTGCAACAACGCCGTCTTAAGACCGGAAAAGGAGTAATTCAGTCCCTCTGTGCGCGCCTTGGGCAGGGGCAGAGCCTGATCGTTGCCCGTTTCCGCCAGGCGGTCGATGCTCGGCCCGCCCGGATAGGGCAGGGACAAAACGCGCGCCGCCTTGTCAAAGGCCTCGCCGGCCGCGTCGTCGCGGGTCTTGCCCAATACCTGATGGCAGCCGTAATCCTTGACCCACACCAAATGGCTGTGCCCGCCGGAGACCACCAGGGCAAGCAGCGGCGGCGTCAAATCCTCATGGGCGAGGAAGTTGGCGCAGATGTGCCCTTCGATGTGGTGCACGGGTATCAGCGGCTTGTGCATGCGATACGAAAGCCCCTTGGCGTACGACACGCCGCACAGCAGCGCGCCCACCAGACCGGGCCCATAGGTCACACCGATGGCGTCGATCTGCTCCATGGAAACGCCCGCTTCGTCCAGGGCGCGCTCAACCACGGGCGCAATAGCCTCCACATGGGCGCGGGAAGCGATCTCCGGCACCACGCCGCCGTACAGGGCATGCGTCTCCACCTGGGAGGCGATCACATTGGACAGGATGCGCCTTCCCTGCACCACGGCGGCCGCCGTTTCGTCGCAAGAGCTTTCGATGGCAAGTATCCTGGCGCAGCCGCTCATACCTTGTCGTCCTCCCCATCGTCCTTGGGGTACCACTTCATCATCTCGTTCATGCGTTTGAGCAGTTCGTCCACGCTGGGCACGGCGCCGTCAGAAGCGGTACTTGTCGACGCCTGCGGCGCATTTCCCTGTGGCTTACTTTCATCAAAGGTTGTTTGCGGACCCGCATCCTGCTCGGACGAAGCATTCAGATACACGCGGCCCGTGCCTGTCTCCAGGGCCTGCACCAGCATGCTCATCTCCCCCTCGCCTGCACGCACGCGGATGTCCAGGGGCTTGTTCGGGTCGGGGACCAATTCGATCCCGTTTTCCGTCTTCATCATGCAAAGGTCCAGCTTCATCTCCAGGCGCAGGTTGGTGCTGATCTGCGCCTGCGCAGCCGGTACTGCTGCCGGAGCTTCCTCAACAGCCGCCGTCTGCACGTCGGCCGCTTCTTTTGTCTCGCCGTCAAGGCCCAGGCGCTGGAAGATTTCCTCCGCATCGGGGCGCGTTTCCTCCGGTGCTTCGATCTCGTACAACGTCTGCCCGTCCGCGCGGCGCGTTTTGCGAATGCGCGCGCCCTCGGTTTCTGTATCAGCGTTTTTCAAACACAGCGCGCACACAAAGGCCGCGAGGCAGGTGGAAAGCAGGCCGATGACAAAGAAGGCGGCCAGCAGCAGCGCGCAGTCGGAGAAAAACTGCTCCGGCACCATCTTGATGAGCACCGCATCGGAGGGCAGCATCCAAAGATCGTTGCGGAAAAAGATCCTGTGGAAGGTATAAAACGCCTCCGTAAAGTTCACGAAGAAGCAGGCGGCGATGGCCGCCATAACGGCAAGGAAGCAGCCCGCGCCGATCAAATAACCCACGCACATGCGCCTGCCCGTGCGGCTTTTTGCCGCCAGGACAATGGCCAGGGCCAGCAGGCCGAAGCCCGCAACGGCGCACACCAGCAGCGCGGCGCGTCCAAGCTCGATCAGCGCCCGCACGTCCACCATGTGGTCCTTTTCCCGCTGGGTAAAGACCTCAGCCGTTTGCCCGTGCATCTCCATCTGCATGTCGAGATCGGGCCGCGCGTCGTTTAAGTAATCGAGCACGCCGCGGGTGATGTCGATCAGGCCGTCGTAGCTTACGCCGATGTCCGACGCGGCGTCGTATTTGGCGTACTCCACCTCATAAAAGCCGTAGGCATGCGTGAGGACGTAAACACCCAGCAGCAGACTGCCAAGCAGTATGAACCAGGCCGCGATGCCGGCCAGCCAGGCCGCAAGGCGTCCCTTTTTTGTTTTGTTCACGGGCAAATCCCCCTTTGCGTTTGCCGTGCGCCCATCTTACAGCATCTGCAGATAGGCGGTGATGAAGCCGTCCAGATCGCCGTCCATCACGCCGCCGGTGGAGCCGACCTCGTAGCCGGTGCGGTGATCCTTAACCATGGAGTAAGGGTGGAACACATAGGAGCGGATCTGGCTGCCCCATTCTATCTTTTTCAGTTCCCCCTTGATGTCGCTCATCTTTTCCAGCGCCTCGCGCTCCTTTAGCTCGATCAGCTTGGACTTGAGCATGCGCATGGCGGTTTCTTTGTTTTGCACCTGGCTGCGCTCGTTCTGGCACTGCACCACGATGCCCGTGGGCAGGTGCGTAATGCGCACGGCGGAGTCCGTGCGGTTAACGTGCTGGCCGCCCGCGCCGCCTGCGCGGTAGGTATCGATGCGCAGATCGTCGCTGTTGATGACGACCTCGTTGTCGTCGTTCAGGCAGGGCATCACGTCCAGGGAGGCAAAGGAAGTGTGGCGCCTGGCCGCCGAATCGAAGGGCGAGATGCGCACCAGCCTGTGCACACCGCGCTCGGCCTTCAAGTAACCGTAGGCGTTTTCGCCCTTGACCTCAAAGGTCACGGACTTGATGCCCGCCTCGTCGCCTTCCAGAAAGTCCAGCTCACGCACCTGGAAGCCGTGCCGCTCGCAATACATGCGGTACATGCGATACAGCATCTGCGTCCAGTCCTGCGCCTCGGTGCCGCCGGCGCCCGCGTGCAGGGAAAGGATGCAGTCGTTGGCGTCGTACTCGCCGCGCAAAAGGGTGGAAAGGTGCAGATCGTCGATCTTCCTTTGCAGCTGCGCCATTTCGTCCTCTATCTCCGGCAAAAAGCTCTTGTCGTTTTCCTCGTCACACATGTCCATGAGGGTCTTCGCATCCTCAATACGCTCAAACAGGGCCTTGACGCCGTCGGTACGGTCGGTGATGGTCTTGATGCGCATGTTGACCTTCTGCGCCCTGTCCAGGTCCTGCCAGAAGTCCGGCGCTTCCATTTCCCTGTGCAGCTGGTCCAGCTCATCGTGCAGCTGGTCCACATTGAAGGCGCGGGAAACCTCGCTGAGCTTATCGTGCAGGGCCTGCGCCTGCTGCCTGTATTTTTCCAGTTCTACGATCACTTGTATTCCTCCAAAAGGTTCGCAAGCTCGTAAAAAGAGCTGAGGAACCGGGTTTTTGCCTCGATCTCCGGCGCGATGGGCACGATGCCCTCCACGCGCAGGACCGTCGCGCCGCTGGCGATGCCGGCCAGCAGACCGTTTCTGGAATCCTCCACCACGGCGCATTTTTCGATGGGAACGCCCAGCTTTTCCGCGCCGCGAAGGAAGATGTCCGGCGCGGGCTTGGACTGCGTTATATCGTCGCCGCACACGGCCGCGTCGAAATACTCGTAAATGCCCGCCTTTTCCAGCCACTTGATGGCCGAAGACCTGTCTGTGGAGGTGCACACGCACTGGCGCACGCCGCGTTTTTTGAGCGTATCCAGCGCCTCACGCACGCCGGGCAGCACGGGCACGCCGTTTTGTTCCATATATTCCCAGGTGAGGCGCATCTCCAGGTCCAGCATCATGGCTCCGTCCACGCCGTACATCTCGCGGCACTGGCGGCGCACATGCTCGGCGTTGGTGCCGATGACGCGGTTGAAGAATTCCTCGCCGACCGTGATGCCCTGCATGGCAAAGGCCTTGCGCCAGGATTTATTGTGCAGCCGCTCCGTATCCAGGAGCGTGCCGTCCATATCGTACAGCATGCCGCAGATCTCGGGCATGTCTCTCTCCCCTTACTCGTTTCTGCCGTGGCAGTTTTTGTATTTTTTGCCGCTGCCGCAGGGGCAGGGCTCGTTGCGCCCCACCTTGGGCACGGCGCGCACGGGGGTCCTGGGGCCGCTGCCCGTCTGGCCGGCGCGGGAAGCGCGCTCCTGCGCGGCGTTTACCTTGGGCATCTCGCGGCGCTGCACCTGCTTATCCAGCGGCAGATGGAACATGATCCTGACCGTGTCCTCCTGAATGGCGGCCACCATATCCTCGAACATGTTGGAGCCTTCCATCTTGTATTCCACCACCGGATCGCGCTGGCCGTAGGCCCGAAGGCCGATGCCATCGCGCAGGCGGTCCATATCGTCGATGTGGTCCATCCACTTCTGGTCCACCACGCGAAGCAGCACGTTGCGCTCGGTATCCGCCATGGAGATGCCGTTCTCTGTGCCCTTCCGTGTGCGCATCTCAAACAGCTGCTCCACCGCGTCGCAGAGCTTTTCCTTGAGGCCCTTGGCCGACATTTTCAAGTAATCCTGCTCGCTCAGGGTGGAAAAATCCACCTTCAGAGCGAACTGGGCGATGAGCATTTCGGACAGGCCGGCAAAGTCCCATTCCTCTGGCAAAACGCCGTCCGGGCAGTGGGCGGCCACCATGTTTTCCACCTGCTCGTCGATCATCTTTTTTATCTGGTCGTGCACATCCGCGCCTTCCAATACGTCACGGCGCTGGCCGTAGATGATCTCGCGCTGGGCGTTCATCACATCGTCGAACTGCAGCACGTTGCGGCGGATATCGAAGTTGCGGCCCTCCACGCGCTTTTGCGCGTTTTCGATCTGCTTGGAGAGCATGGAGTATTCGATGGGCACGTTCTCTTCCAGGCCCAGGCGCTCCACCATGGGGGCGATGCGGTCACCGCCGAACAAGCGCATGAGGTCGTCGTCCAGGGCGATGTAAAAACGGCTGGAGCCGGGGTCGCCCTGGCGGCCGGCGCGGCCGCGCAGCTGGTTGTCGATGCGGCGGGACTCGTGCCGCTCGGTGCCGATGATGTGCAGGCCGCCCAGGGCGACGACCTTTTCGTGCTCCTGATCGGTCACGGCCTTGAATTCGGAAAGGTATGTCTGGTATACCTCGCGCGCGTGCAGGATCTCCTCGTTATCGGTATCGCCGTGGCCCTGCGCCTCCTCAATGAGCGCATCGGCATAGCCGTCCTGCACCATACGCCTGCGGGCGAGGAATTCCGGGTTGCCGCCCAGCAGGATATCGGTGCCGCGGCCGGCCATGTTGGTGGCGATAGTCACGGCGCCGGCCTTGCCGGCCTGGGCCACGATCTCGGCTTCCTTCTCGTGGTGTTTGGCGTTAAGGACCACATGCCGGATGCCGCGGCGGTCCAGCATGCCGGATAGCATCTCGGACTTATCCACGGATACCGTGCCCACCAGCACGGGCTGCTGGCGATCGTGGCAGGCGATGATCTCCTCCACCACGGCTTCGAACTTGGCCTTCTGGGTGCGGTAGATGAGGTCGTTCTCGTCCCTGCGGATCATGGGCTTGTAGGTGGGGATGGCCACCACATCCAGCTTGTAGATGGTCTTGAACTCATCCTCCTCGGTCATGGCGGTACCCGTCATGCCGGAGAGCTTTTTGTACATGCGGAAGTAGTTCTGGAAGGTGATGGTGGCAAGCGTCTTGCTTTCGTGCTCCACGGTAACGCCTTCCTTGGCCTCGATGGCCTGGTGCAGGCCGTCGGAGTAGCGGCGGCCGATCATGAGCCTGCCCGTGAACTCGTCCACGATGATGACCTGGTCGTCCTTGACCACATAATCCACGTCGCGGTGCATCAGCGCGCGGGCGCGCAGGGCCGCCTGGATATGGTGGTTCAGGTCGGTGTTGTCGATATCGGAAAGGTTCTCCACGCCGAAGTACTGCTCCGCCTTGCGCACGCCCTCCTCGGTGAGGTTGACGCTCTTTTGCTTTTCATCCTTGATGAAATCGCCGGTGGCGGTGGAGGCGGGATCGTTCTCGTCTGGGGGCTGGCCCTCCCTAAGGCGCATGACAAAGGCATTGGCCCGCTTGTACATCTCCGAAGAGGTCTCGCCCATACCGGAGATGATCAGCGGCGTTCTCGCCTCATCGATCAAGATGGAGTCCACCTCGTCCACGATGGCAAAGTTCAAATCGCGCTGCACCATCTGCTCCTTGCGGATGACCATGTTGTCGCGCAGGTAGTCGAAGCCGAACTCGTTGTTGGTGCCGTAGACCACGTCGCAGGCGTAGGAGGCGCGTCGCACTTCGTTGGGCATCTGGCTGAGGATCAGGCCGACGGAAAGGCCCATGAATCGATAAGCCTTGCCCATCCACTCGCCCTGGAATTTGGCCAGATAATCGTTTACGGTCACCACGTGCACGCCCTTGCCGGTCAAGGCGTTCAGATACACGGGCAGCGTAGCGGTGTGGGTTTTGCCCTCGCCCGTTTTCATCTCGGCGATGCGGCCCTGGTGCAGCACGATGCCGCCCATGATCTGCGTGGGGAACATCCTTTGCCCCAGCACGCGCACAACGGCCTCGCGCATGGCGGCAAAGGCCTCGGGAAGCAGCTCGTCCAGCGTCTCGCCGTTTTGGTAGCGGGCGCGGAATTCGTCGGTTTTGTGCTGCAGCTCCTGGTCGGACAGGGCCTGCATCGTTGGCTCCAGATCCTCCACCTGCTGGACGATCTTGTTCAGGCGCCGGATCTCCGCGTCGTTGGACGAACCGAAAAGCTTTTTCAGAAAGTTTGCCATATAGGGTGTTTATCCTCCGGTCGTAAAATGGCAGGGCGCCGTTTGGCGCCGTGCGCATAGAGTTGCGATTCTATACCAAATTATATTGTACCATTTTCGCTTGTATTGTTCAAGGCCGCCCCCGCTATGGTATACTGAAGGGGAGAAAAAACGCATCGGCGGTGAAAGCGGGGTTTTGTGCACATGGGCGCCGTATTGAGCATCCTGTATCTTTTATCCTTCCTGTTTGCGGGGCTTGTGTATGCCTGTGCCCTGCTGCCAAGGCTGGAAAGGCTTCCACGGGCCATGCTGGGGCTTGCGGCGGGCCTGTTTTTTCTCATCTGGCTGCCGGCACTGGTTTCTTTTCTGCTGGGCTTTTGCCCGGCGGCGCAATGGATCGCCCTCGCCTTGTGCCTGCTGCCCGCCCTTGCCTTATGCGTGTTCAAAAAGGATCTGCTAAAATCCCTTTGCCCCCCGGCAGACGGCGAGCTTTATCGGCTGCTTGGCGTGTCGCTGCCGCTTCTGCTTTTGTGCGGCGTGCTTTTGTACACCCATGTGCTGCGGCCGGTAAACGGGGCCCTGCACACGGGCCAGTCCTGCTTCGGCGACATGGCCATGCACCTTGCCTTCATCACTTCCATCGTCCGCAACGGCGTGTTCCCGCCGCTTTATTCCATCCAGTCCGGCACGCCCATGGGCTATCCCTTTTTGTGCGACAGCGTATCCTCCACCTTTTTGCTCCTGGGCGCGCCCCTGCGCCTTGCCTACGTGCTGCCCATGCTGCCGGCGCTGTTCCTCGTCTTCGGCTGGTACTATCTTCTGCTGCAAAGGATGCTTGCCTCCTCGCGCAGCGCCCTGCTCGGCTGCGCGCTGTTTTTCCTCGGCGGCGGGTTCGGCTTTGCCTATTTTCTAAACGGCGCAGCGGAAGACCCGCAGGTGTTTTTGCGCCTGTTCACCTCCTTTTACGAAACGCCGACCAATCTTGTTTCCGAAAACATCTACTGGGTCAATCCCATTTGCGATATGCTCATCCCCCAGCGGGCCACGCTGTTTGGCTGGGCCCTGCTTCTGCCCTGCCTGTATCTTCTGCTGTGCGCAGGTGAGGAAAATGATCTGCGCCTGTTCCTGCTCCTTGGGCTGCTTGCGGGCGGGCTGCCGCTTCTGCATACACACTCCTTCTTGGCGCTGTTCGTGATTTCCGCAGGCGTATGTATCTGGCAGCTTTGCCAAAATCCCCGTCTCTGGAAGGGCTTTGCCCTGTATGCCCTCATCGCCGCCGCGCTTGCCCTGCCGCAGCTTCTGCTTTTCACCCTGCGCCAGGCGACGGGCGACGGCTTTTTGCGTCTGCATTTCAACTGGATCAACGAACAGGACCCGTATCTTTGGTTCTACATCAAAAACTGGGGGCTGGTCTTTTTGCTGCTTCCCTTTGCCGTATTCAATGGCAGGGGCAAGCACGGGCTGTTCCTCTGCTCTCTGCCCGTGTGGCTGATGAGCGAATGCTTTCTCTTTCAGCCCAACGCCTATGACAACAACAAGCTTTTGTTCGTGGTCTACATGCTCGCCTGCGGCCTGGTCGCGGACTTCCTCTGTTTTATGTACGACAAGATGGAGGCGCTCAGAGGGCGGCGGCTGCTGGCAATCCTGACGGTGTTTGTGATGCTCCTCTCCGGCGTATTGTCCATCAGCCGCGAGCTTATCTCCGACTATGAACTGTTTTCTGCCGAGCAGGTGCAAAGCGCGCGCCTGGCCGAAGGCCTGCCGAAGGACGCCGTTCTGCTCACCGCGGACGAACACAACAACGCCTTTGCCTCCCTGTCCGGCCTTACCATCGTGCAGGGTTCGCCTTCCTATCTATATTTCCACGGCGTCTACGATACGCAGCGCGCGGACGATGTGCGCCGCATGCTGGGAAGCGAAGGCGCGCTTGCCGCCCTTGCGGATAAATACGGCGTCACGCATGTGGTTGTAAGCGACTATGAGCGCGCCATGGGCGCCTACGACGGCCTGTTCGAGGAGCATGACCTGTTTTGCGAGGTGGGCGATACGCGCATCTACGCCCTGAAATAACCTTTTCTTTTCCTTTGTAAAAGATTGGCTCGTATTTTGCAGGAAAGCACCCTTCCCTGGGCGAATACATATATTATCGGTTCAGTTGTGCCGCACGAACTTATTCTCACTTATCCTCGTTGATAAAAATAGAGGCCGCGCCTTTGCCGGCCGCGGTCCGTGCATAAGGAGGTTCTGGTCATGCGCATCCAAACTTTGGGCAGAAACATCACGATTTCGGACCCGATCCGACAATATGTGAACAAACGGGTGGGCAAATTCGACCGGCTTTTCGGCGACGATGTGGAGGCGCAGGTGCGCCTGAGCATCGATCGCTACCGCCAGATCTGCGAGGTCACCATCCCGCTGCGCGGGGTTACCCTGCGCGCAGAGGAATCCACCAACGACATGTATACCTCCATCGACAGCGTCATCGGCAAGCTGGAGCGGCAGATCCGCAAATACCGCACGCGCTTGGAAAAGCGCATGCGCCAGGACGCCGATACCGAAGAGGTGTACGAGGCTCCCTTCGAGGAGGCTCAGCAAGGGCGCCTGGTGCGCACCAAGCGCTTCCAGCTGGAGCCCATGGACACCGAAACCGCCATCGAGCAGATGGAACTGCTCGGCCACAGCTTCTTCATGTTCCTGGACGGCGAAACCGAAGAGGTCCGCACCGTTTACAAGCGTGAGGACGGCAACTACGGCCTGCTGGTGCCCGAAAAGTAAACAACTATCGGGAGCATATCCGAACAGGATATGCTCCTTTTGTGTCCCGTTTTGCATATCGCATTCTATGCAAAAAGGGGTTGAGAGCTGTCGTTTTCATAATTTCGCATTTCAACGGCTGGATTTTGGAAAAAACTCCTAATTTCCGATTGACAAATTTCTCACATGTGGTACAATACTATCGTTCAATGGAACGGTCTGTATTGAGCCACCCCCCTCTGCCCTTTTCCATCTGCAACGTTGGCACAATGGAAAAGGGCCTTTTTTGCTTGTTTTAGGTTCATCTGCTCTTTGTTTCCTTTACGGATGCCTTTCTGTATCGCCCTTTGTCGCAGCACAATATTGTTATTTTATCGGTTTGCAAAAACGTTTTTTGCTAAGCACGTTCATTTATCGTTATCCTATTCAATTATTCTCGATTAAATTTACCGAAAAAGAACTATATGCACACATCTATGCGCTGCAAAAGCAAACGGGCCGGACGCAAAATATGCGTCCAGCCCGTTTCTTGATGCAAGTCTTTGTTTTTAGGTACGCAGTACGGCGCCGAAGCTCGTTTCCGCCACCTTCAGGCACTTATCGACGATGGAATTGATCTGCTCGTCGGTCAGCGTGCGATCCTCTGCCTGCAGCAGCACCGAGATTGCCACGGACTTTTTGCCCGCGGGGATGGGGATGCCGCGATAAATATCGAACAGACGCACCTCCCGGCACAGCTTGCCGGCGCTGCGGCGCATCTCGTCCATCAGATCGCCCACCGGCACCTTTTCGTCCATCACAAAGGCCAGGTCCCTCTGCACGGCGGGGAAACGGGCAGGCGATTTGATCTCGCCCACGCCGCCGCACAGCGCGTCCAGGGCCTTTAAGTCGATCTCGGCCACATAGGTCTCGCAGCCGCCCAGGGCAAAGTGCTCGGCCACATCCGGATGTACCTGGCCGAGGATCGCCACGCAGGTATCGCCCACCATGGCCTGCGCGCTGCGTCCGGGATGCAGATAGGCCTTGTCGGAGCGCACAAAGCGCACATCCTTTAGGGCAAAGCGGTCAAAGATGGTCTCGACCATGCCCTTGATGGTATAAAAGTCCACGCCCTCGCCGTACAAGCCGAAGCACAGATCCGGCCTTTCCTCCGGCTGTTCGGTGATGGGCACGCTTTCCGGCAGGAAGCGCACGCCGTTTTCAAAGCAGCCAAAGCTGGGGCAGGAGCGGTTGTAGTTGGTAGCCAGCGTGGTAAGCAGCGACGGCACCAGCGTGGTGCGCATGATGGAATAATCCTCGCCGATAGGGTTGATGATGCGTGCAGCCTTGCGTTCCGGCGCATTCTCGTCCAGCAGCAGAAGGTCCATCCATTTGGGGCTGATGAAGGAATAGGTCACCGTCTCGTACAGGCCAAAGCCCAGCAGGAGCTGACGCAAAATGCCATTGCGCTCCAGGGCCTTGCTGCGCCTGCCGTCGGCCGCGCCGCGCAGCTTGCTTTCCGGTATCTTGTCGTAGCCGTACAGGCGCAAAACCTCCTCGGCGATATCCGCGCCGCGGACGATGTCCTGCCTGAATTCCGGCGGGATACAGACGATCTCGTCGCCCTCGATGCGCGTTTGGATGGAAAGCTTCTCCAGCAGGCGCACCATGGTTTCCGGCTCTACCTTGATGCCCATGAGCGTCTGCACATAGGGGATGGCGGCGCGCACTTCCTGCACGGGCTTGGGATCGGGATAGATGTCGATCACGCCGTTTACGACCTCGCCCGCGCCCAGCTCCTGCACCAGCTGCGCCGCCCTGTCCAAGGCCTTGCGCACCAGGCGCACGTTCACGCCGTGCTCAAAGCGGCCCTGTGCCTCCGTGCGCAGGCCCAGCGCGCGGCCGGTCTGACGGATGGAAGCGCCGTCGAAGCAGGCGCTCTCAAACAGCACCAGCTTCGTGTTTTCCGTGATCTCGGAGCCTTCGCCGCCCATCACGCCGGCCAGGCCGGTCGCGCCGGATTCATCGGCGATGACGAGCATCTCGGGCTTTAGGTCGCGATCCTTGCCGTCCAGGGTGCGGATCTTTTTGGTATCGCCCGCGCGGCGCACGATGATGTGCCGGCCGGCCACGGAATCCAGGTCGAAGGCGTGCATGGGCTGGCCCATCTCCAGCATCACGAAGTTGGTGATGTCCACGATGTTGTTGATGGGGCGCACACCCGCCGCGTGCAGATACATGCGCATCCACAAGGGCGAAGGCTCGATCTTGATGTTCTTGACCACGCGCGCGCAGTAGCGGGGGCAAAGCTCGCTGTCCTCCACATCGATGCGCACATGCTCATGGATATCGCCCTTGGTCGGGGCAAGGGAAACGTCAAAACCCTTCATCCTTCCGCCGGCAGCAGCCGCAGACTCGTAGGCAAGGCCCAAGACGGACAGGCAGTCCGGTCGGTTGGCCAGGATTTCAAAATCCACGACCTTTTCGTCCAGGCCCAGGATGGGCTTGATGTCCTCGCCGGGGGTGAAGGTGCCGTTCAGGATCAGCAGACCGCGCTCGGCGTTGGAGGGGTACACGTCCTGGGGCACGCCCAGTTCCTCGCCGGAGCACATCATTCCATTGGATTCCACGCCGCGCAGCTTGCCTTTTTTGATCTTGACGCCGCCGGGCAGCTGCGATCCGTCCAGAGCCACGGGCACGAAGTCGCCCTCGCTCATATTGGCCGCGCCGGTCACGATCTGGAGCGGTTCGTCTTCTCCCACGTCCACTTGGCAGATGCTTAAATGGTCGGAATCGGGATGCGGTTCGATCTTAAGAATATGGCCCACCACGACCTTGTCCACTTCTGCACCCAGGTCGTGCACGGCCTCCACGGCGTTGCCCGCCATGATCATGCGCCTGGCGTAGTCGGAAACGTCGGGGTTGTCCAGTTCGATGTATTTGTTCAGCCACTTCATGGGCAGCAGCATTTGTCCTTACCTCCCTTTGCCGAATTGCCGCAGGAAACGTACATCGTTTTCATAGAGCAGGCGCATATCGGGGATGTTGTACTTCAAGATTGCCACGCGCTCTATGCCGATGCCGAAGGCAAAGCCGGTGTATTTGTCGGGGTCGATGCCGCACATCTCCAGCACATGGGGGTTGACCATGCCGGCGCCCAGCACCTCGATCCAGCCGGTGCCCTTGCATGTGCGGCAGCCCTTGCCGCCGCAGGCGGCGCAGCTGACGTCCACCTCGGCAGACGGCTCCGTGAAGGGGAAGAAGGACGGGCGGAAGCGCACCTTGACGCCCTCGCCGTACATGGCGGTGGCAAAGCTGGCCAGCGTGCCCTTAAGGTCCGCCATGGTCACGCCCTCGTCGATGACAAGGCCTTCGCACTGGCTGAAGGCCGGGCTGTGGGTGGCGTCCACCTCGTCGGCCCTGTACACGCGCCCCGGACAGATGATGCGGATGGGCGGCTTCTGCGAGAGCATGGTGCGGGCCTGCACGGGCGAGGTATGCGTGCGCAGCAGCAGGTTTTCGCTGAAATACAGGGTGTCCTGCGCATCGCGGGCGGGATGGTTCTTGGGCAGGTTCAAAAGCTCAAAGTTGTAGTGGTCCTGCTCGATCTCCGGCCCCTCGGCCACGGAAAAGCCCAGGCCCACAAAGATATCCACGATCTTGTTCATGGTGGACATGAGCGGATGCTCCACGCCCAACGCGGGCCTTGTGCCGGGGATGGAAATATCCAGCGTTTCCTTTTGCAGGCGCTGCGCCTTTTCCCTGGTCTCCAGCTCGGCGGCCTTTTTATCCAGCGCCTCTTCCAGCTCCCTGCGCAGAAGATTGATCCTCTGGCCAAAGGCAGGCCTTTCCTCCGGGCTTAAGGAGCCCATGGTGCGCAGAATGCCGGTCAGCTCGCCCTTGCGGCCGAGTACCGACACGCGCAATTGCTCCACCAGCTGTTTGTCGCCGGCCTGTTCCAGCTTCTGCAAAAGACCAGAACGGATCTCGTCCAGCCTGTTGTGCATAACTTTTGTCTTCCTCCCTTTGCGTGAATTGGTGTAAAGCGTGAAAAAAACGCGCCCTGTCTAAAGGGCGCGTTTGACTTACGCGCGGTACCACCTAAAGTTTGCCCTTGCCTTGCGGCGGGCCTTCTGTGCGCTGTACGGGGCGCACCCCATCCCGGCTCCGAACGTGAACTTCGGCGGCGTCTTCCCCATGAAAGGTCCGCTCTCAGCCCGGCGGCGGTCCCTCTCTTTTTTCATGGATATGCGGAAAATGCGCTTACTCATGCGTTCATCCATGCCGATTGCATGTATCATAGCATTTTCCGCTTCTTTTCGCAAGCAATGGGCGAAAAATTTACATGGAATCCTTCGGATATTCGCCGGTTGCGGGCAGCTCGTCGTCATCGGCCTCGTCTCCAAACAGGCGCTTGACATCCTCCAGCAGCACCGGCGTCAAGTCCACCAGGCGATCGAGGAAGCCAACGTGCTGGGCAGGCAACAGCTTCACCTGGCTGCCGGAAACGATCAAGAATCCCACCGGGCTTATGCTGACCCCGGCGCCGGCGCCGCCAACAAAGGCGTTTTGACCGGGCTCCGCCTGCGCGGACGAAATGTCCGGTTCCATTTCGCCCTCCCCGCCGCCGGCCGCAAAGCCAAAGCTGACCTTGGATACGGGGATGATGGTGCAGCCGTCCGCCGTCTGCACGGCGTCGCCCACCACGGTGCCTACGTCCACCATTCGCCTTAAGTTTTCCATGGTGGTTTCCATAATTGCTTCAATCGGATGGGACATCTTATGCTTTTTTCTCCTTTCCCCGGCGGAAGCCGGCGGCGATTGCCGCCTGGATAATATGCCCAAAGGGACAAACGATCATGCACGAAAGGGCAAGTTTAAACACTTCCTCGGAAAAGCTGGGCAAAACGCTTGCCCGCGCTGTCGCACCTGGGTGTTTTGTGCGCAGGCAGGCAAAGGCGCTGTAAAACAAGGCCTGCAAAAACCCGCAGGCGCCGGCCGTCAGCGCAGCGTCCCCCGACAGGCCGATGCGCGCATGCAGGCGCACAAAACGCACGGAGCCAAAGTGCAGCGCCCGGCGCACGAAGCGCGCGGCGGCGGGGGGGCTTTTGCCTTTCTTCTTTTGTGCGGCAAGGGCGCGCCGTTTGCCAAAGACGTACAGCTGCAGCGGGTGTTTTATTCCCCTTCCCAGGCGCAGATACAGCGCAATGGGCACGCGCACCCAACCGTCCAGCAAAACGAGATCCAGATGCAGAGCGGTTTCCAGCCCACTGCTTTTTATCATGAGCAGCGCGTAGTTTTTCGAGCGCAGCATCAGCAGCAGCAAAAAGGCGGCGCTTGCCGCATAGACCATATCCTCACCCCCCTTCCGCCAGAAATTTCCTTCTTCCTGTACAAAAAAGCCTGCCCATCTCCGCATTGCCGCATGCATGTTTTTTGTGCGGGCAGAAGCCTTTTTCGGCTTCTGCCAAGGAAGGTTTGCATTGCGGCCGAAGGGATAAAATGGTAGTATGTTCCCAAGGAGGAAACTCGCTTTCGTTTGCTGTTCCCGGGCAGACGGTTCGGGCGTTTTTCCAAGAAAGGGAAGGAGAAAGCACATGAGATTTACGGATGGAAACTGGTTGATGCGTTCAGATGTGACCCCAACGTATATGGCCAGTGTCAGCACCTATTCCCGCGATGGCGACACCGTCACGCTGTACACCACCCCCAGGCTCCTGCCGCCGGACGCCAGACGGCGCGAATTGGGCGGCTCCATGCTCACGGTGGAGCTTTCCGCGCCTATGAACGATGTGATCGGCGTGACCATCACCCACTGGAAGGGCAGCGCCAAGAAAGGGCCCGACTTTGTTCTTTCCAGCGAAAATGCCGACGTTTCCTTCGAGGAATTGGAGGATAAATACATTTATCGTTCCGGCAGGCTGTCCGTGGATTTCAACAAGGCCAGTGCTTACGGCCAGAAGTCGGCCGTGTTCAAGGGCGATGGTCAAATGCTCACCGCCATCTCCTCGCGCGGCATGGCCCACTTTGCTACGGGCGAAGCACATTTCGGCGACAACAAGACGGGCAAGAGCTACATTGGCCAGGATCTGGACATCGGTGTGGGCGAATGCCTGTACGGCTTCGGCGAAAAGTTTACCCCCTTCGTCAAAAACGGCCAGACCGTGGAGATGTGGATGGCAGACGGCGGCACCGGCTCCGACCAGTCGTACAAAAACGTGCCGTTCTACCTTTCCAACCGCGGCTACGGCGTGTTCGTCAACTCGCCCGCGGACGTGAGCTTTGAGGTTGCCACCGAAAAGGTGGAACGCGCCTGCTTCTCCGTAGAGGGCGAGACGATGCAGTATTTCCTCATCTACGGCAAAACGCCCAAGGAGATTATCGAGCGTTACACTCGCCTGACGGGACGGCCCGCCCTGCCGCCGGCCTGGTCGTTCGGGCTGTGGCTTTCCACCTCTTTCACCACCAATTACGACGAAAAAACGGTCACCAGCTTTATCCAGGGCATGGCCGACCGCAAGATCCCTCTAAGCGTGTTCCACTTCGACTGCTTCTGGATGAAGGGCAACCACTGGACTGATTTTTCCTGGGACCCGGATATGTTCCCCGATCCCAAGGGCATGCTGGCCCGCTATAAGGAGCGTGGTCTGCACATCTGCGTGTGGATCAATCCCTACATTGCCCAGCGCTCCTGCCTGTTCGACGAGTGTGTGGAAAAGGGCTACCTCATCAAGCGTACGGACGGCAGCGTCTGGCAGACAGACTTGTGGCAAAGCGGCATGGGCGTGGTGGACTTCACCAATCCCGACGCCTGCGCCTGGTACCAGTCCAAGCTGAAAGAGCTCATGGACATGGGCGTGGATACCTTCAAGACCGACTTTGGCGAGCGCATCCCCGTGCGCGACGTCGTCTACTTCGACGGCAGCGATCCTCTGCGCATGCACAACTACTACACGCATCTTTACAACAAATGCGTGTTTGAGGCCATCGAGCAGTATCGCGGCAAGGGCGAGGCCGTGGTCTTTGCCCGCAGCGGGACCGCGGGCGGCCAGCAGTTCCCTCTGCACTGGGGCGGCGACAACGCCGGCAACTACCCCTCCATGGCGGAAACGCTGCGTGCCGGCCTTTCCATGGCCATGAGCGGCTACGCCTTCTGGAGCCACGACATCGGCGGCTTCGAGGCTACCGCCGCGCCCGACCTGTACAAGCGCTGGTGCGCCTTTGGCCTCTTCTCCAGCCACAGCCGCCTGCATGGTTCCGGTTCCTACCGCGTGCCCTGGTTGTTCGACGAGCAGGCAAGCGAGGTGCTGCGCAGGTTTGTGGAGCTCAAATGCCGGCTCATGCCCTACACCTACTTAAAGGCCATCGAGGCCCATAAGGAGGGCACGCCCGTGCTGCGCCCCATGGTGTTCGAGTTCATGCGCGACCCGGTCTGCGCCTATCTCGATACGCAGTACATGTTCGGCGACAAGCTGCTGGCAGCGCCCATCTTCAGCGAGGACGGCAAGGTTTCCTTCTATGTCCCCGAGGGCAAATGGACAAGCTTTTTCACCGACAAGGTGTACGAGGGCGGCAAATACTATACCGAAACGCACGACTATTTTTCCCTGCCGCTTCTGGTGCGGCCAAACACCCTTCTGCCCATCGGCGATACCTGCAGCCGGCCGGATTACGACTATGCTTCCAACCTGACCCTGGCGCTGTACCAGCCGGAGGAAGGTGCGGAGCTCGTCGCCGAGATCCCCAACACCAGGGGCGAGATCGAGGCCGTTGTGCGCGTTTGCGTGCAGGACGGCAGCGCCCGCGTTTCCTGCTCCAGGCTGCTGGAAGGGCTCAAGCTCCGCTTCGAGGGCAAGGAGTATGAGGTCAAGGGCCAGGCCTGCACCATCACGCTGTAAGCTCGGTTTTCCTGTAAATCTGCATAAACGTTCCCCATCCGCGTTTGCGGATGGGGAACGTTTTTTTATTCTCGGGGTTAATGCTGTTGTTCGCTTTCCTTTTTCCAGACAAGCCGCCCAAGCAGCGCAAGACCTGCGGCCATCAGGCCGACCGCCGCCTCCAGGGCGAGCATAGGAAGGCCTGCATCCGCCAGCAGCACCGTCACCCCATCCACCGCAAGGTGCAGCAGGATGGCAAGAGGATACAGCCAGACACAGCCTTTTTTCTTGGCCGCGAACCAAACCAGCACCGACAGCGCCATCTGTATGGCGACGGCGAACACACGCTCCAGCGCGCCCACTAAAAAGACGTAAGGAGGGCTGGTGGCCAGGCCCTCAAACGCGCTTTCCACCTGCGCGAGCGTGTCGCCGGAGAGGGTGGAGGTGACAAGCTGCGTCGCGTTTGTGTTGATCAACACGGACAGGATCAGATTGTTGAGCATCGCGATGCCCAGCAGCGCAGCAGCCTCGAATCCGCCGTGTCCAGCGCCGTACATGAGGGCATTGACGTCCTTGCTTTGGTATTTCTTCAGCACCGTTTTGAAGGCGAGGAAGCGGCCCGTCTCCTCGAACAGGCCGGCCATCAAACCGCCGTAGAGGGCGTACAGCCAGATATTTCCCTGGATCGTGTCGCCAATGGATGAGCCCAGCACCAGGTTGTGCGCGATGGATTCCAGCACCAGGGCAAAGAGAAGCATCACCGCACAGCCGATAAAAAAAGGCGGCAGGTTTGCTTTTTTCTTTTTGCGCAGCCAGATACACAGTACGACGGGCAGCGCAAAGGCGAACAGAAAAGAAAACGCCATACATACCATCGAAAGCGCAGGCACCCTGTATTCCATGCGTCGATCCTCCTTTTTAGCGTTTAGAAGATTTTCTAAATAGAATATACCTGGAACGCCCGTTGTTGTCAACAGATATTTAGATGAAATTCTAAACACCTATTATAGGATCAGCGTTTTGCCATGCTGCATTCGCAAAAAAAGCGTTTGTTCCGCTACTTTACGATCTGCCGTCTTGCTCTGTGCTTTGGCAAAGCGGGCAATACACGCTGCTGCGCCCGCCGATGCGTGTGCGCATGAGCGTACTTTGGCAGGCCGTGCAGGGCAGACCCGCGCGTCCGTAGACGCGCAAATAAGGCGTGTTGCGGTAGTCCTTGTCCCGATCCTGCCAATACTCCTCGGGTGTGACGAGATTCTTTTCCAGGAAATAGCCCATGATATCGGGGATGCAGCAGGCCAGGCGCCGCCATTCTTCCTGCTGCAATTCACAGGCAGGACGCGCCGGATGGATGCGCGCGGCAAAAAGGATCTCGTCGGAATAGATGTTGCCGATGCCGGCGATCACGCTCTGGTCCAGCAGGCATTCCTTGATGGCGCGGCGGCTTTTGCAAAGCTTTGCCTGCAAATATCGGGCGTCGATCTTAGGATCAAAGGGTTCCGGACCGAGCCCGGCCAGGCCGCTGCTCTTATCCTCTTCTCCCGCCGCAAACAGCCAGAAACGGCCAAAGCGCCTGAGGTCCGTAAAGCGCAGTTCACGCCCGTCCTCAAGGCAAAACACGACATGCGTGTGCTTTTCCATCGGATAGTCTTCCGGCGCTATCAGCAGGCCGCCCGTCATGCGCAGGTGCAGGATAAGGCGGTCGCCGCCACCCAAGCGAAAGATGAAGTACTTCCCCCGCCTTGCGATTTCTCGGATCGTTTGTCCCCGCAGACGGGCGGCAAACGCCTCGGCGTCCGGGCGGGCGATTACCCCGGGATGCAGCACGCGCACCTCCTCAATGGCAGCGCCCCGAAGCTGCGGCTCCAGCGCACGACGAATCGTTTCCACCTCCGGCAATTCCGGCATTTTTGTTTTTCCTCCTGCTCCATCGGGACGTATCCGTCCCGCCTTTTGTTTCCCTCTATTTCGACAAAGAGGACGTCTTTCCCTTTGACCCGCAAAGGCAGGTAAAAGGGAAAGGCGCAAAAGAATACCCTGCCGGAGATTTTCGGCAGGGCTTTGAGGGAAACTGAGAGGATTCAGCTCTTTTTTCGAATTTCACGAATGCACACAGCGCTTGCGGCCGTTCCGAGTGCCAACCCCAACCAAGCCAGGTACAGCCAGGTCGTTCCTTCGTTACCGGTCTTGGGAGACTTTCCGGAGGCAGGCTTGAAATACTCGGGGGGCAGCGGATACACATAAGCGGTACTGCTTGCCTTCAGGATGGTAAACCTGGTAGAAGCTACGCCGTCGTTGAACACAGCCGTTAGGACGTGCTCATCATTGGACAGGGTCTTAAGGTACCCGGGCATAAGCCAGATGCGGATTCCGCCCGTGGTACCCTCCAGAACCGTGTAGTATGCGGTATCCAGCGTGTCGCCATCGACCGCCAACCGCAGGAAGCGGGCATACGTGCTGCCGTCGTCCACGCTGCGGCTGACCGCAAAGTACAGCGCATATTCGCTGCCCCTGGTCCAGCTGCTGTTTGCTCCCTTCGTAAACTCATAGAAGGCCAGGCCCGGCACGCCGCCCTTATCCTTCCAGATGGCGCGGATCTCCCGGTCGCCGGTGATCTCCACCTGTTCGCCCGGTCTGCCGGCATCCCACTTATCGAACACCTTGCCCGCCGGCGGGGTAAAGCCGCAATTGGGCAGGGTCAGCTTCTGGCCCACGGGCACGAGGATCGCATCCATCTGTCCCGTGCCTCCATTGGCGTTGAAGGTCACGGTGTAGGTCTCC
>JBNRMU010000123.1:0-8621 GCA_050309765.1 Christensenellales bacterium | reverse complement strand
CCAGCCAAGGCCGTACAGCAGCAAAAGCCCCACGGCAAAAAACAGCACCACTTCCCATTCCACTTGCAGCATGCGCGCATCCCCTTCCGGCCGGGGCGGACAGCCCCTTTTGTGCCATGTCTATGGCGCGGGGGAAGGAAATATGCCCGCGGGAAAGAGGTGCCCAAACAAATAAGCGGCCCCGACCAAACCCGTCGGGGCCGCTTGCTATGCTTTATCAGACCAGCGCGCGCAAAAGGCTTTCGGCGAGCCGGCGCGCAAAGGAAAGCCAGGCCGGCGTGACCTGCCTGAGCAGTTCCGCCGCCGTTTCGATATCCTGCGCGCTGCGCGGGCCGATCTTTTCATACACGCTGCCCGCGGCCCTGCTGTTGCCAAGGGCGATCAGCGCGCGGGCCTCATCGCCCAGAGCCAGGTATTTCCCATAGGCCGCCGCGCCGAAGGCAAAGCCGCCCACGCTGGCAGCGCCCAGGGAGACCAGCCCCAGCGCCACCGCGCCGCAGGCCAGCAGCCCCGCGGCGATGGAGCCGAGGGCAACAAGCCCCGCCGCCAGCACGCCAAGGGACAAAAGGCCAAGGGACATAAGCCCCACGGACACATAGCCCATGGCCAGCAGCCCCACAGCCACATAGCCGCGCGCGATCAGCCCCACGGCAAACACGCCCCTTGCCACGCGGCCCGGGCCGATGTTGATGTGCCAAAGCGGCAGGCCCCAGAGCGTGCGTTCGCTCTTTTTTTCGTAATAGACATGGCCGAGGGCCGCGTAGTTGAAACCCCCGAGCCGCGCCCCGGACGCGGCGGCGGCCACGGCGGCCTCCTCCTGCGCGTCATCCTTTAATAAGTAATCGATCGTGCAGCCGTAAAGCTGGCTCAGGCGCAGGAGCTTGTCCGTTTCCGGGAAGCTTACGTCGCTTTCCCACTTGCTCACCGCCTGGCGGGACACGCCCAGCAGCTGGGCCAGCTGCTCCTGGGTGTAGTTGTTTTCCTTGCGTTTTTGCGCAAGCTTGGCGCCGGTCGTCATGGCGTCCCCCCCGTTTCGTAAAACCTTGCCCTTAGCATAGCCTGTTTTGGCCCGTTGCGCCAGCAGGTTGCGGTTTCAAAATGCAAACCACAGGTTGCGCGGGCCCTTTTATGAACGGTTTTGCCGAAGCTTCTGCGCAAAAAATGGCGTGTTTTAGGCTTTTTTTTGCACAGGCGGACGGGTTTTCCAAAAATGTATGAATTTTTCATGAGCTTACTTGACAATCCCCGGCGGCGGTGCTATCTTAGTACCAGAGCTTAGCACTCAACGCGCATGAGTGCTAACAAGACGGAAACCGACCCTTCGAAAGGAAGTCCGCAGCATGGATCTGGATGCAAGAAAATATAAGATACTAAAGGCCATCATCGACGACTATATCTTAACCGCCATGCCCGTGGGCTCCAGAACCATCTCGCGCAAGTACGATATGGGCCTGTCCTCCGCCACCATCCGCAACGAGATGAGCGACCTGGAGGAGCTTGGCTATCTGGACCAGCCGCACACCAGCGCGGGCCGCGTGCCCAGCTGGCGCGCCTACCGGCTGTATGTGGACCAGCTCATGCGCGTGGCCAGCCTGCCGCCGGAGGATACCCTGCGGCTACGCGGCATCTTTCAGGAGTCCATGGACTCGGTGGAGGATGTGCTGACCGCGGCGACCAGGGCGCTTTCGGAGCTGACCGATTACACCGGGGTTATGATCGCCCCCAGCGCCGGCAAGCTCAGGCGCGTGCAGCTGGTGCCCATCACCGAAAGCACGGCCCTGATGGTCACCGTTACGGAAAACGGCGTGCACAAGGACGCGATGATCCCCGTATCGCCCGGGGTAACGCCCGAGCAGCTGTTCATGCTGTCCGGCTATTTGACCGAGCGGCTGCAGGGCAAAACGCTGAACCAGCTTCTGCCCATCCTTCAGCAGATGCGCAGCGAGATGAGCCAGCACCGCGCATTGTTTTCGCGCCTGATGGACACGCTGACAAAGCAGCTGGAACCGGAAAAAAGCGCCGTGGTGGTGGGCGGAACAAGCAAGCTGCTCTTCCACCCCGAATACAGCGATATCCAGCGCGCCCGCAGCCTGCTCTCCACCCTGGAGACCAAGGAGCAGCTGGCAAGCCTGCTCGCCCAGCGCAGCGGGCTGGCGTTTTCGGTCACCATCGGGCCGGAGCTGCAGCTGCCCGGCATGCAGGATTGCTCGCTGGTGACGGTGTCGTACAACCTGGGCGAAGGCTCGGGCACGGGCACCATGGGCGTCATCGGCCCCACCCGCATGCACTACGCGCGCGTGCTGTCCGTGCTCAACGCCATGCGCAAGGCTCTGGAAGATACCACGAACAGGAGGAACCTGCCCGATGAAGAAGGATAAGACCAAACAGGAAGAAAAGGTCCCCGTGCCCTGCGCGGAAACCGAGCTGCCCCCCGCCGCCGACGCGCCTGCCGAAGCCGCCGAACCCGAGACGGAAGCGCAGGCCCAGATGGAATATGTGCAGGTGGAGCGCAAAAAGCTCGAGGAGGCCTCGCGCCTGTTTGACGAAGCCCAGAAGCAGCGGGACGAATACCTGAAGATGGCCCAGCGCGTGCAGGCCGAATTCGACAACTACCGCAAGCGCAACGCCACCTTGCGCACCGACGCCGAGGACGAGGCCGTGCAAAAATGCGTGCTGGCCCTGCTGCCCACGGTGGATAACCTGGAGCGCGCCCTCTCCGCCGAAAAGGAGGACACCCCCTTAAAGGCGGGCGTTAGCATGACCTTGCGCGGCCTGATGGACGCGCTGGTAAAGCTGGGATTGGAAACCGTGCCCTGCGAAAAGGGCCAGAGCTTCGATCCGGAGATCCACAACGCCGTGATGACCGGCGAGGCGGACGACGAGACCCCCGCCGGCAGCGTGGCCGAGGTGTTCCAGACCGGCTACCGCGTGCGCGGCAAGGTGATCCGCTACGCCATGGTAAAGGTTGCGCAATAAAAAGCGATCAAACCCCTTGCAAATATATTCCCCGCCCGAAAAGGGCATAAGACCTAAAAAACAAGCCCCTTAAATACAGGAGGAAAGCATTTATGAGCAAAATCATCGGTATCGACCTTGGCACCACCAATTCCTGCGTGGCCGTCATGGAGGGCGGCGAGGCGACCGTTATCGCCAACGCCGAAGGCGCCCGCACCACCCCGTCCGTCGTGGCCTTTGCCAAGAACGGCGAGCGTCTGGTGGGCCAGGTGGCCAAGCGCCAGGCCATCACCAACCCCGACCGCACCATCCTCTCCATCAAGAGGGAGATGGGCACCAACTATAAGGTAAACATCGACGGCAAGGCCTACACGCCCCCGGAAATCTCCGCCATGATCCTGTCCAAGCTGAAGGCGGACGCCGAGGCGTATTTGGGCGAGACCGTGACGCAGGCCGTCATCACCGTGCCTGCCTACTTCAACGACTCCCAGCGCCAGGCCACCAAGGACGCCGGCCGCATCGCCGGTATGGAGGTGCTGCGCATCGTCAACGAGCCCACCGCGGCCTCCCTTGCCTACGGCATGGATAAGGAAAGCGCCCACAAGATCCTGGTGTACGACCTGGGCGGCGGCACCTTCGATGTGTCCATCCTCGACATCGGCGACGGCGTGTTCGAGGTGCTTGCCACCAACGGCAACACCCGCCTGGGCGGCGACGATTTTGACCAGCGCGTGATGGATTACCTGGTTGCCGAGTTCAAAAAGGCCGAGGGCATCGACCTTTCCAAGGACCGCATGGCCATGCAGCGCCTGAAGGACGCCGCCGAAAAGGCCAAGATCGAGCTTTCCGGCGTGATGAGCACCGCCATCAACCTGCCCTTTATCACTATGGACGCCTCCGGCCCCAAGCACCTGGACGTGACGCTGACCCGCGCCAAGTTCGACGAGCTGACCGCGGACCTGGTGGACAGCACCATCCGTCCCCTGAACCAGGCCCTGTCCGACGCGGGGCTGAACGCCTCCGACATCGACAAGGTCATCCTGGTGGGCGGCTCCACCCGTATCCCCGCCGTGCAGGAGGCCGTTAAGCGCGCCACCGGCAAGGAGCCCTTCAAGGGCATCAACCCCGATGAGTGCGTGGCCCTGGGCGCCGCCATCCAGGCGGGCGTGCTGGGCGGCGAGGTCAAGGACGTGCTGCTGCTGGATGTCACGCCCCTGTCCCTTGGCATCGAGACCATGGGCGGCGTGTTCACCCGCCTCATCGACCGCAACACCACCATCCCCACCAAGAAGAGCCAGATCTTCTCCACCGCCGCCGACGGCCAGACCCAGGTGGAGGTGCACGTTTTGCAGGGCGAGCGCGAAATGGCCGCCTACAACAAGACCCTGGGCCGCTTCAACCTGACCGGCATCGCTCCCGCGCCCCGCGGCGTGCCGCAGATCGAGGTCACCTTCGACATCGACGCCAACGGCATCGTGCACGTATCCGCCAAGGACATGGGCACCGGCAACGAGCAGAAGATCACCATCACCGCCTCCTCCAACCTGTCCGAGGAGGACATCAAGAAGGCCGTGGACGAGGCCGAGCGCTTCGCCGCCGAGGATAAGGCCAACAAGGAAAAGGCCGAGGCCGTCAACAACGCCGACAGCGCCGTGTACCAGATCGAAAAGAGCCTAAAGGATATGGGCGACAAGATCAGTGACGGCGAAAAGCAGCAGATCGAGGCAGAGCTCAACAACGTCAAGTCCGTCAAGGATTCCGGCGATGCGGCCCGCATCAAGGAGGCCGTTGACAAGCTGAACCAGGTGGCCTACGAGGCCTTTGGCAAGGTGTACCAGCAGCAGGCCCAGGCTGGCCAGCAGCCGCCCACCGGCGGCCCCACCGGCAATGCCGGCCCGGACAGCAACGGCAACGTGGAGACCGATTACGAGGTTCACGACGACAAGTAAGCCAAAGGGCTTCAACTTCAAAGCCAACGAGGGGGACGGCCGCGGCAGCTGCGCGATCGTCCCCTTCGTGGGGCTAATAAAAAGATAAGGCAACACATCGGCCTTCGCCAGCGGCGAAACGCCGACGCAGGGAGGATACAAAACCTTGGCCAAACGTGATTATTACGAAGTGCTGGGCGTGAGCAAGAGCGCGTCCGACGCGGAGATCAAAAGCGCCTACCGCAAGCTGGCGAAAAAATACCACCCCGATCTCAACCCCGGCGACAAGCAGGCCGAGGCCAGCTTCAAGGAGGTCAACGAGGCCTACGAGGTGCTTTCCGACCCGCAGCGCAGGCAGCGCTACGACCAGTTCGGCCACGAGGACCCGACCGCGGGCGCAAACGGCTACGGCGGTTACGGCGGCTTTACCGGCAACGTGTCCGACATCTTCGAGGATCTGTTCGGCGGGGCCTTTGGCGGCGGCTTCGGCTTCGGCGGCGGCACGCGCCAGCGCAGCGGCCCCGAGCGCGGGGCGGATCTGCGCTACAACATCAACATCTCCTTTGAGGAGGCCGTCTTCGGCTGCAAAAAGGAGATTACCATCCTGCGCGACGAGCCCTGCGAAAGCTGCCACGGCAGCGGCGCCAAGCCCGGCACCCAGCCGCAGACCTGTCCGGACTGCCACGGCAGCGGCCAGGTGACCCAGGTGCAGTCAACGCCCTTTGGCCGCTTCCAGTCCACCAGGCCCTGTTCGCGCTGCCGCGGCGAGGGCAAGATCATCCAAGACCCCTGCCCAAAGTGCGGCGGCCGCGGCACGGAGCGCCGCCAGCGCAGCATCACCGTGACGGTGCCCGCCGGCATTGACGAGGGCCAGTTCCTCACCCTGCGCGGCGAGGGCGAGCCCGGCAAAAAGGGCGGCGCCGCGGGCGATCTGTACATAGGCGTGGGCATCAAAAAGCATCGCAGCTTTACCCGCGAGGGGCAGACCCTGTATGCCGAGCAGACCATCTCCTTCGCGCAGGCGGCCCTGGGCGGCGAGATCGAGATCCCCGTGCTCAAGGGCGATCCCGTGAAGGAAACGCTGTACGCCGGCACCCAGCCGGGCACGGTTTTGCGCGTGAAGGGCCAGGGCGTGCCCGCCCTGCGCGGCGGCGAGCGCGGCGATCTGCTGGTAACGCTCAAGGTAGAGGTGCCCAAGCGCTTAAACGAAAAGCAGCGCCAGGCGCTCAAGGCCTTTGACGAGGCCATGGGCGGCAGCGCCGGAAACGGCGCGAAAAAGCGCAAGTGGTTCGAGTAAGCTTTTCATCCGCAGATAGATTTAAGGGCCGGGAAACGTGGTTTCCCGGCCCTTGTTGTATCTTTTTACCAGCTGCGCGCGTTGATTTCGTCCAGCAGGTGGATGGTCTTAAAGGTCTTATCGCACCCCTTGCACCGCCAGTCGCAGTCGCTGCGTGTGGCCTTTTTGTGCAGCGGCAAAAGCGCCTGTCCGCAAAGGGGGCAGGGCGCGCCCTCGCCGCGCCAAAGCCTCTTTAAAAAGGCCAGGGCCTCCTGCCTGCTTTCAAAGCCCAGCTCGCTTAGTGCCGCTCTTTCCATTTTGCGCCCCTTGCCGCTTTACGCAGGTTCGTTTCCCCGGGCCCGCAGGCGCTTAGGCTCCGCAAACAGCGTCAGTGCAAACAGCAGCTCCGCCGCCGTCAGCGCGCAGGCGACAAAAAGCCTGCCGGCAAACAGCCCCAGCAGCAGGGCGGCAGGGGGGAGCGCGACGGCAAAGACGGCGTAGGCCTTTGACCTGTACAGCCAGGAATAGGGCAAAAGGTGGGCGCCGAACACCATCGCGTGCACCATGACCATCTTTTCCGGCACGGCGGCAAACACCCACATGACGATGAGCAGATACAAAAGCTGGTTCAGCGTGAACAAAAACCCGAGCCTGCCCAAGGGATTATCCTTGGAGAAGATGTCCACCCCGATCCATTTTCCCACCAGACAGGACAGGGGCAGCAGCGGGCAGGCGCAGCAGAACACCAGCAGGTTCTGCGTCTGCACGGGCAGATCGAGCGCGCAGACCAGCGTGATCAAGCCCCAAAGGATCACCGAGGACAGGATAAAGGGCAAACCCTTTTTTTGCTTTAGGGCGATGTCGTCCCTCAATTGTTCCAGCTGCATGTCTTTCCTCTTTCCTGTTTTGCCGGGCCGGCGTTATCGCTGGCCCGGCTCCTTTTTCAGCGCCTCCCACTGCCTGCGCGTGATGGCATAGGCATAGGAGAGGGTGTTCGTGGGGTCCGGGTATTGCTTGACCTTGTGCATGCCGATCGAAAGGGCCGTGGAATACGAAGCCACATTGGTGTACTTCATATAGGAATACACGGCGTCGTACTTTGTGTTCCGGAAGGCCCAGTCGCGCACGGCGCAGGCGGCCTCCCTGGCAAAGCCCTGCCGCCAGTATTTTTTGTGGATGTGGTAGCCGATCTCGGGGAGCGTCCGTCCGTCGATGTTCTGCAGGGTGAGGCCGCAGTCGCCGATGAACTTGCCCGTTTCCTTAAGGACGACCGCCCAGAGGCCGAAGCCGTGCTCCCGGTAGCTTTTTCGGTTCCACTCGATCCAGGCATGCGTCTTTTCGGGGCTGAAGGGCGCCGGGTAATGCCGCATGGTTTCAGCATCGGAGACGATCTCGTACAGCGCGTCAAAATCGGCCATGCAATACTCCCTGAGCATCAGCCGCGGCGTTTCGATCATGGCTTGTTCTCCTTATGTTTTTGTCCGCGCAAAAAAGCAGCGCGCGGGCAGGGCCTAGCCCTCCCGCACGGAGCCGTTTTCCACGATGAACTTTTTTCCCGCCGGCCAGGAAATGCCCTCCTGCGTGCTGGTGACAAAGGCCTGCACGGGCAGGATGCGCTCCATCAGGTATCTTTGGCGGTACTCGTCCAGCTCGCTCATCACGTCGTCCAGCATGAGCACGGGCCAGGAGCCGGTCTCCTCGTGCAGTATCTCCAGTTCGCTGAGCTTCAGCGACAGCGCGGCCGTGCGCTGCTGGCCCTGCGAGCCAAAGGCGCGCAGCTCCTTGCCCTGCAAAAGCAGGGCGATGTCGTCCCGGTGCGGCCCGGCCGTGGTGGTCAAAAGGCGCAGGTCCTCCCCGCGGCGGCGCGAAAGCTCGGATAAGAGCTCCTCCTCGGTTTCGGCGCGCAGGTTGGGGCGGTATTCCATTTCCAGAAGCTCTTTTCCACCGGAGATGTCCTTGTGGTTGTCGCGGGCGCAGCCCTTGAGCCTTTCCACAAAGGCGGCGCGCTCCTGCATGAGGGAAAGCGAAAGCTTTGCCAGCTGCTCGTCCCACACGGGCAGGGTGTCCAGCAGCGTTTTGTCCTCGCGCAGGGCGCGCAGAAGGTTATTGCGCTGGCGCAGCACGCGGTTAAACTGCTGCAGGGTGAAAAAATACCCGGGGTGGATCTGCGAAAGCTCCATGTCCAGGAACCTGCGCCGCTCCAGGGGCCCGTCCTTAACGATGGAAAGGTGCTCCGGCGCAAACAAAACGCAGTTGAGCCTGCCCATCAGATCGCCCAGGCGCTGGGCGGGCTCGCCGTCGAGCAGCACGCGGTGCCTGCCTTCCGCCAACAGGTTGTAGCGGATGCGGCGGCTGACCCCGCCGCGCACAAAATCGATCTGCACGGCGGCGTGCTCCGCGCCGTATAAGATCATTTCCCGTTCGCGCGGGGTGCGGTGCGAGCGGCCCAAACAGCACAGAAA
>JBNRMU010000122.1:0-29716 GCA_050309765.1 Christensenellales bacterium | reverse complement strand
TAGTGACGGTTCGCCGTCTCATACTCTACGTGCGCCGTGTTGATGGTGATTCCGCGCGCCTTCTCTTCCGGCGCCTTGTCGATTTCGTCATAACGCATGGCCTGCGCCTGACCAAACTTCGCCAGCGTCATCGTGATGGCAGCGGTCAGGGTCGTCTTGCCATGGTCCACATGGCCGATCGTGCCGATGTTTACATGCGGCTTCGTGCGCTCAAATTTTGCCTTTGCCATTTTTAAGTTTCCTCCTAAGGTATTTTGTCCTGTCCGGCAGGGCTAAGGTTCGCTTACGGGGCTGTTATCATAAAAAACCGCCGGGATGCGCTTGGCCTTATCGGGTCAAGTTTCAGGCGTTTCGTCTGTCCCGCCGGCGTAGTCACTGGAGCGGGTGATGGGAATCGAACCCACATAACCAGCTTGGGAAGCTGGCACTCTACCACTGAGTTACACCCGCGCAAGACGCATGATAACCAGCTAATAGTATAAAAAACCCCTGCGTGTTTGTCAAGCATAAATGCATGTTTTCCGGCATATTTGCGGCTTCCGGCCTTTTTATGCAAAGCCATGGGCGACCCCATCCGTTAGCAGCGCTAGATTCTTCCCCTAAGCCAGTAGACGGCCAGGGCCACATACTCGCGCAGACAGGAATTGGGCAAAAGATACCAGGCGGAGCGACTGGCAAGCCCCTGGGCGGGAACGCCGAGCTTATGCGCCACGCACAGGGCACGGAAAAGGTGAAAGTCGCTGGTGACCACCACCGCGCTTTGTAGCGGGCCGATCCTCTCCTCCAGCAGCGCGCGCGAAAAGCGCAGGTTCTCCGACGTGTTGGCGGAGGCATCCTCCAGCAGGATGCGGGCGGGGTCCATGCCCTTTTCCGTCAGGTATTTGGCCATGGCCTGCGCCTCGGTCACGTTCTGTCCTTCGCCCAGGCCGCCGGAAACGACCAACAGGCTCTGCGGGTTGTCCACGCAGTATTCCAGGGCCTTGTCCAACCGCCAGGCGAGCATGCGGCTGGGGCGGTCGTTTCGAAGGCCGCCGCCCAGCACGATCACGGCCTGGGCGTTGGGCTGCGGCTGCCTGGCCGCCGTATGAAAGAGCACACCGCATATGACAGCAAAGCCGGCAAAAAACACGGCGTAGGCGGCGAGTACAAGGCGCTTGACCGCCTTGCCGAAGCCTTTTTTGAAAAAGCGCCGGCAGGGTTCGTAAAACAGGCCGACGAACAAGGGGATGATCGCCATCAGCGCGGGCATATAGACCCCCAAATTCGGATGGGAAACGGTGCGGACCAGCAGCGTGTCCAGGATCAAAAGACAGGCTGTCGTAAGCAAAGCCCAGCGCATGCGTTTTCCTCCTTATGTTTTTATATGCCCATTAAACTCGTGCGGCGGCGGAAATGTTCCCGCAAATCCACTTTAACACAAATGCGCCCCGGCCGCAAAGCGGTCGGGGCGCAGGCCATGGTTGTTTTATTCTTCCTGCAGGAAGCGGTACTGCGCGTCGCAGAGCTTGAAGTATTCGCCGCGTTTTTGCAGCAGCTCCTCGTGCGTGCCGCGCTCCAGGATGTTGCCGTCCTGCACCACCATGATGCAGTCGGCCTTGCGGATGGTGGAAAGCCTGTGGGCGATGACGAACGACGTGCGCCCCTTAAGCAGCACCTCCAGCGCTTTTTGGATGAGGATCTCCGTGTGGGTGTCGATGGAGGAGGTCGCCTCATCCAGGATGAGGATGCGCGGGTCGTTGAGCAGCGCCCTGGCAAAGGAGATCAGCTGCCGCTGGCCGACGGACAGGCGCGAGCCGCGCTCGTTGACCTCGGTATCGTAGCCCTTTTCCATCTGCATGATGGTGTCGTGCACGTGCACGGCCTTGGCCGCGGCCATTACCTCTTCGTCGGTGGCGTCCAGGCGGCCATAGCGGATGTTGTCCATGATGGTGCCGGAGAAGATGAAGCTGTCCTGCATCATGACGGACATCTGGTCGCGCAGGGAGTGCAGGTTTACATCGCGCACATCGTAGCCGTCGATCTTCACCGCGCCGCCTGTCACGTCATAGAAGCGGGAAACCAGGTTGACCACGGTGGACTTGCCGGCGCCCGTGGGGCCCACCAGCGCCACCGTCTGACCGGGCTGCACCTCAAAGCTCACATCCTTGAGCACGACCTTGTCGCTGTCGTAGCTGAAGGTGACATGGTCGAACTCGACGCGCCCCTCGATGGGCGGCAGGTCCTTGGCGCCGGGCTTGGAGTCGATCTCGACCGGCGTATCCAGTATCTCAAAAATGCGCTCCGTGGAGGCCATGGCCACCAGCAGGTTGTTGTAGAAGTTGGAAAGGTTGTTGAGCGGCTCCCAGAAGCGGCCAAGGTACCAAAGGATCAGCATCAGGGTACCGATGGTGATGCCCTCCGGTCCCACCCTGCTTTGCAGCATGGCCACGCCGAAGATGTACACAAGCACCGTGCCGCCGGCGGAAATGGTGTCCAGGCAGGGCCAGAACAGGCCGTTGATCTTGATGGCCCGGATCCAGGAACGGTTGATGTCCGTGTTGGTATCGGTAAAGATATCGGAGTTCTCTTTCTCGCGGGTGAAGGCCTGGGTCACGCGCATACCGGAAAGGCTCTCGTGCAGATAGCCGTTCATGTTGGAGATCTTGGCGCGCACGACCTGCCAGTTCTTGCGCATTTTGCGCTTGAGGCCAAAGAGGATGATCATGAGGAACGGCAGGGTGGACATGGAGATGAGCGTCAGCTTCCAGTCCACGGAGAACATCAGCGCGATCAAAAGGGTCAGCGTCACCACGTCGATCAGGACGTTGACAATGCCGTTGGTGAGCAGGTCCATCAGGGAGTTGACGTCGTTGATGATGCGCACCATGATCTTGCCGGCGCTTCTGGTGTCAAAGAAGGAGAAGCTCAAATCCTGCACGTGGTTGAACAGGTGCTGCCTCAGATCCGCGATGGCCTTGCGGCCGGCGGCATCCAGGATGCGTGCGCGGTAGCGGATGCAAAGGCCGGAGGTCAGGGCCACGACCACCATGGAGATGATCAGGATGTGAAAACGGCTCAGGTCCTTGGCGGTGATGTCGTCGATGGCGATAGACATCAAATACGGCATGGCAAGGGAAGCGACGGAAGCGATGACCATCAAAAAGCAGGCGAACACGACCGACCACTTGTAGGGCTTTAAGTAGCTGAACAGGCGCATCATCTGCTTAAAGTTAAACGGTCTTTCGATCACCTCGTCGTCGATTACGCGAAGTCTCGGCATCCTACAGCACCCCCTTTCCCAGGCTGGCCGCATCCTTATACTGATCCTGCACCATCTGGTAGTACAGACCCTTCTGCTCCAGCAGGCTCTTGTGGTTGCCGCGCTCGGCGATGGCGCCGTCCTTTAGCACCACGATCTGATCCGCGTTCTTTACGGAGGAGATGCGGTGGGCGATGATAAAGGTGGTGCGGTTTTTCATCACGTCCTTCAGCTGCTGCTGGATCTCGTGCTCGGTCTCCATATCCACGGCGGAGGTGGAGTCGTCCAGCACCAATATGGCGGGATCGTACTGGATGGCGCGGGCGATGGCGATACGCTGCTTCTGGCCGCCGGAAAGGCCCATGCCTCTCTCCCCCACGATGGTGTCGTATTTGAGCGGCATCTCTTCGATGAACTCCTCCGCCTGGGCGGCGCGGGCGGCGCGCTGCACCTGCGTCATCGGCGCGTTGGGACGGCCGAAGCGGATGTTGTTCTCGATGCTCTCGGAGAAAAGGAAGGTCTCCTGCATCACGTAGCCGACGCGGTCGCGCAGCTTAAGCAGGGGCATATCCTTGACGTCGATGCCGTCGATGGAAACGCTGCCCTTCCTGCACTCATAAAAGCGGCTGAGCAGGTTGACGATGGAGGTCTTGCCGCTGCCCGTTTCGCCCATCACGGCCACGGTGGAGCCGGCGGGCACGTCCAGGCAGATGTCCTTTAGGACCATCTGGTCGCCGTAGCTGAAATCCACATGGTCAAACACCACATGGCCCTCGAACTTTTCGGGGAAGCGGGTGTGGGGCTTGTCCTTGATGGCGGCGCCCAGATCCTTATAGTAGAAGAGCTTTTCCGCGGAGGTGTGGGCGTTGGTGAACATGTTCACCAGGTTGCCCAGCATGCGCATGGGGCCGGTGATCATCCAGATGTAGCCGGTGAAGGCGATCAATTCGCCCAGGGAAAGGCGGCCGGTCACGACCATGGTGCCGCCCACGGCAAGCAGCAGGGGCGTGCACAGGTTGCCCAGGAAATCGAGCACCGGCACAAAGTCCGACCAGATATAGGTGGTGCGCAGCGCCAGGCGCAGCTGCTCCTGGTTCTCGTGGCGGAACGCCTCTTTTTCATGCTCTTCCTGGGCAAAGGCCTTGACCACGCGGGCGCCGGAGATGTTCTCCTGCGTCTTGGTGGAAAGCACGGCGTTCTGCTCGCGCAGGTTGCGGAAGGCGGGATGGATGCGGCGGCGGAAGGCCACGGCCACCACGGCCACGATGGGCGCTACGATGACCATCAAAAGGGCCAGCCTCCAGCTGATGAAAAACAGCAGGATCAAAGAGCCGCCGAACCAGATGGAGTTTTCGGTCATCTGCACGATGCCGCCGGCCAGCATATTGCGCAGGCCCTCGATATCGCCGGTCATGCGCGACATGATCTCGCCTATGTAGTTGCTGTCGTAAAAGCTGTAGGGCAGCTCCTGCAGGTGGTCGTACAGGCTGGTACGCATGTCGAAAACAAAGTTCTGGCTGAGCTTTTCAAAGCAGATGCCGCGCACATAGTTGCTGCCGGCACGCACCACGGTCATACCCAGCAGCGCCGCGCACAACGGCAGCAGCAGGGAATCGTTGCCGCCCTCGATCACGTTGTCCACAAGGGAGCCGGTGATCAGCGGCGCGATGAGCCTGGTGGCGTTGGCCATGATCAGGAACACAAAGCCGATGTAGGCATACTTGGCATGCGGCTTGCAAAGAAGGGCAACGCGCTTAAATACGTTCAAAAGCCTTTCTCCTCCTCTTTTCTCCTGTTCTAACTTTAGTTGCAGATTCAAACATGATAATACTGCTATACTCTACTGTAGATTTTTTCAAATCGCAAACCGGCAGCTTCTGTCCAGCCTGTCTTTTTCCCCGAATTTTCTCCTGATCGGAAGTTTTTCAAAATCAGTCATGCTTTTGCCCGCGTTTTCTTTTGTTTTCTTCATTTTAGACGTTTTTTTGATTTTACTTGACAGATCGTGCGGCAGTTTGGAAAGTTTTAACCAATGGTATCTCTTTGCAAACTGACTCCCGCGCGCATAAATATGGTATACTGATACAAATCGCCTGCGCATCAAGGCAAAGGAGGCGCCTAATGTGAGCATCGACCTTGTGGGAAAAATCGGTTCCATGGCCCTGATCCAAAGGGAAGAAATGGACATGGATTACAATATCTTCGCCCGTCTGGGCCGGGAGCTCAAGCCCGGCATGGTCTGGGTCTCCTCCGGCGCCACGGAGATCGGCCGCCTGGATTACATCCATCGCCACGGCTGCGAGCTTTCCGGCGATCTGGAATCGGTCAAGACCGACTACGCCGCCCAGGGCCAGGCTATCCTGATGGAGAACTATCGCCGCTTTTTATCGCCTGAATACTCCCTGCGCCAGCTGCTGGTGGAGCACACCCACTTCAACCATCCGGAGACGGCGGACTTCATCCGCCGCTTCCTTCTGCGCTGCCCGGAGCAGAACGCGGTGCCCATCATCAACTACAACGACCCCGTCTCCTTTGAGGAAAACCGCAAGATGGAGCTGAGCCTTCTGCGCCAGAGGCAGAGCCAGGTGGTGGAGTGCGTGGACAACGACGAGACCGCCTCTGTGGTGGCGTCCCTGGTGGGGGCGAAGAACCTTTTGATCCTGACCTCGGCCGACGGCATCTACCGCGACGCGAAGGACCCCTCCACCCTGGTGCGCGAGGTGAGCGAAAGCGATCCCGAGGAATTGGAGAGGCAGATCCGCCTTCTGCAAAAAAGCTGCGTGGGCGCCTCGCGCGAGGGCGCGGGCGGCGCCTTTGCCAAGCTGGAATACATACTGCCCTGCGCTGTCAAGGGCACGCACGTGGTCATCGGCAGCCCGCGCTTCCATATAGACGAGCTGCTCTCCGGCTCCGTGCCGGCCACGCACATCTATCTGCGCTGAAAAGGCCTTAACAGGCGACGCATAAAATGTACGAACATTTAACCAAGTGCGGGCAAAATCGTTGTGTAGATTTATTGTCAATCTGCCCTCTGAGGCGTATAATAATTAGCAAATGTTCGTCTATTTCGAGCATGGTACAATATATGAAAGAATAGACTGCATCCGCCACACGATTTGGCAAAAGGAGGATTTGATTTCAGTATGAACCGTGTATACAACTTCTCTGCCGGCCCTTCCACCCTTCCCCTTCCCGTGCTGGAAAAAGCACAGGCGGAATTCGTTTGTTATGGCGACGCAGGCATGTCCGTAACCGAGATGAGCCACCGCTCCAAGATGTTCGAGGATATCATCGCCAGGGCTGAGGCCGATCTGCGCACGCTGATGGGCATTCCGGACAACTATAAGGTCCTTTTCCTGCAGGGCGGCGCGTCTATGCAGTTCGCCCAGGTTCCCCTGAACCTGCTTTCCGCCTACAAGACCGGCAAGGCCGACTACATCAACTCCGGCAACTTTGCCAACAACGCCATCAAGGAAGCCCAGCGCTACGGCGATATCAAGGTCGTCGCCTCCTCCCGTGAGGACAGCTATTCCTACATCCCCAAGTGGGATGAAAAGGACTTCCGTCCCGATGCCGATTACTTCTATATCTGCCAGAACAACACCATTTACGGCACCCGCTTCACCACGTTGCCCAACACCGGCAAGGTGCCCCTGGTGGCCGATATGTCCTCCTGCATCCTCTCTGAGCCCGTGGACGTGAGCCGCTACGGCCTGATCCTGGCCGGCGCGCAGAAGAACGTGGCCCCCGCTGGCGTGACCATCGTCATCATCCGCGAGGACCTGGTCGGCCACGCGCTGGACATCACCCCCACCATGCTCAAGTACGAGACCATGGTAAACAGCAACTCCATGTACAACACGCCGCCCTGCTTCGACATCTACATGGCCGGCCTCACCTTCCAGTGGCTGCTGGAAAACGGCGGTTTGGAAGAGATGAAGAAGTACAACGAGAAAAAGGCCGCCCTGCTGTATGACTTCCTCGACCAGTCCAAACTGTTCAAGAACCCCGTCAACAAGCCCGACCGCTCCATGATGAACGTCACCTTCGTCACCGGCGACACCGACCTGGACAAGAAGTTCTGCAGCGAAGCCGACAAGGCCGGCTTTGTCAACATCAAGGGTCATCGCTCCGTGGGCGGCATGCGCGCCAGCATCTACAACGCCATGCCCATCGAAGGCATCGAAAAGCTGATCCAGTTCATGGACAAGTTCGAAAAGGAGAACGCATAAATGTTTACCATCAAAACGCTGAACGCGATTTCGCCCATCATCCACGAGGAGCTGGATCCTTCCCTGTTCAAGGTGGATGCGGACGCCAACGAGTATGATGCCATCCTGGTGCGTTCCGCCAAGATGCACGACATGCCCGTTCCCGATTCCCTGCTCTCCGTCGTGCGCGCGGGCGCCGGCTACAACAACATTCCCGTGGACGCCATGACCGAAAAGGGTGTGGCCGTGTTCAATACCCCTGGCGCCAATGCCAACGCCGTCAAGGAGCTGGCCGTGTGCGCGCTGCTGCTCGCCTCCCGCGACGTGGTGGGCGGCATCGAGTGGGCCCTGACCCTAAAGGGCAAGGGCGACGAGGTCTCCCCGCTGGTGGAAAAGGGTAAGAGCCAGTTCGTCGGCCCCGAGCTCGAGGGCAAGACCCTGGGCGTGCTGGGCCTGGGCGCCGTGGGCGTGAAGCTTGCCAACATCGCCACCCATCTGCACATGAAGGTGCATGGCTATGATCCCTATCTTTCCGTAGAAAATGCCTGGGCGCTTTCCCGCAAGGTGGTCAAGGCTGCCTCCCAGGACGCGCTCATCGCCGAGGCCGATTACCTGTCCGTGCACGTGCCCTACAACAAGGACACCAAGCACATGATTAACGCCGAGTTCATTGCCAAGATGAAGAAGGGCGCGGTCCTTCTGAACCTGTCCCGCAACGAGCTGGCCGATAACGACGCCATCAAGGAAGCCCTTTTGTCCGGTCAGCTGCGCAAGTACGTGGTGGACTTCCCCAGCGACGATCTGCTGGGCGTGCCGGGCGTGCTATGCATTCCGCATCTGGGCGCCTCCACCCCCGAATCCGAGGAAAACTGCGCACAGATGGCCGCCGCCCAGACCAGGGATTACCTGCTGTACGGTTCCATCCGCAACTCGGTCAACCTGCCCAATCTGGAGCTGGGCGAGCCCGAGTTCCATCGCGTGGCGGTGATCCACCGCAACGTGCCCAACATGATCTCGCAAATCACCGCTGCCTTTGCATCCGACGGCCTGAACATCTCGCACATGGTCAACCGCTCCCGCCAGAGCGCGGCCTATACCGTGCTGGATCTGGACGTTCCCGCCACCGAAAAGGCCCTGGAAGACCTCAAAAAGATCGAGGGCGTGCTGCGCGTGCGCGTGATCAAGTAAAGCATATCCCCGCATAATATAAGGAACCGGCGAAGCGCTTCGCCGGTTCTTTTTTCATTTGGGTACAGGCCAGGCTTCACGCCTAATCGTCCCCGCACAGAAAGCGCAGCATGCGGATGTTCGTTTGCGCAAGATGGGCATAGCGGTCCAGCTTGGAAAAATAGGCAATGGCCTGCACCTGGTTGGAAAGCATCACATAGGGCAGGGCCTGCTTTTCTTCATCGGTCAGCTTCTCCAAGCTTTCATAGCCCGCAAGCAGGTTCTGCACAAGCGCATCCCATTGGTTGCGCTCCACCCTGTGCCGCGGCAGCGTTTCGGACAAAACGGCGGTGGCAAAGTAGCACAGGTCAAAGACGCGCGGGCCGATCGCCGCCAGATCGAAGTCCACAAAGCCCGAAAGCTCGCCACCTTCAAACAATATGTTGGAGGGGTTCAGGTCGCGGTGGATGATCTGGCTGGGCAAACGCTGCAAAAGCGGCGCCGCCCGACCGTACTCCTGCACAAAGCTCTCCGGAAGGCCGGTCCGCGTCTGCACCCTTTCCAGCTCGTCGAGGCTGTCGCACATCAGCTCCATGCGGTCAAGGCCCTCGCCGTCCAGCTGCAAAAGCGCCCCGTGCAGGCGGGCAATGCCCGCGCCCACGCGCCGGGCAAGGTCCGCTTGCCTGAGCAGCGCCTCGCTGCCAAGCGGCGCACCCTGCAGCCTTTGCGAAAGAAAAAAGTACACTTCGCCGTCCCGGGCAAAGTCCCTGCCGTCGGCCGTCGGGATCGTTTCCGCCACCGGCACGCCGGCGGCCTTCAGCGCTGCCGTCAGGCGCTGCGCCTTTTGCAGCACGGCCAGATTGGTCGAAAGCTTGACGACGTACCTTTCGCCCACGCGGTAGGCGTTCTCCTCCTTTGCGCCCGTGCTTGGGCGGTAGACGCTTTGAATCGTCTCGTTTTGCAGATTCCAGCAGGCAAGGACCCGCTTGAGCTGTGTCTGGCCGATCATGATGTGCTCCTCCTGTAGGATGTTGATGCGGTAAGGACGGGCGGCGGCGTGCGCCTTGATGAACGCGCTGGGCGAACTGCCGAATTCGCGCACAAAGGCCCGATAAAAGCCGGAATAGCTGGCAAAGCCGAAGCGCAGGGCAGCGTCTATGCCCTTGCTTCCGCCGGCGATGTCGTACACCGCGTACAAAAGGCGGCGGCGCAGGATATAGGTGTGCGGGCTTACCCCCACCAGGGAGCGGAACAGGCGGCCAAGCTGCGGCAGGGAGTAGCCGGCCAGGCGGCAGAGCTCCTCCAGGCACAGCGGCGTCTGGATGCGTTCGTCGATCGTATCCAGAATCTTTTGCAGCGCAAGGCGCGTTTCCACCGGACCGCCCTCCTTCCCCGATTCTTTCCTGCCGGAACAATCTTAGCATAGCACACAATGAGGACAAAATGATTGCCAAATCGCTCATGTTTGCCCTTTGCCGCAGGCTTTTTCTCCCTCTGCATTTCCGGCCGGCTTCCATTGACAGCGGGTAAAAATGCGGGTATGCTGGTATTGATAAAACGCGGCCAAGGACGGGGGCGGACGAGATGGCATTTGCTTCTTTGGAAAACCTGGAAAAAAAGAATAAGGTGGACGCGCTGTATCGCATCGCGCGCAACCGCCGCGACAAGGACAGCCGCGCCGCCATCGCCGCCCTTGGGCGTATCGGTACGGCGGATGCGGCCCGCGCCCTGCTGAAATTGAGCCAGCACGACGATTTTTCCGTCTGGGACGCCGCGCAGCACGAAATCTCCCACCTGAAAAACGCGGCGGCAACGCCTGTTTTGCTGGAAGCGCTGGGCAAGGAGGGGCAAAACCCCACGCCGATCCTGGGCGGGCTTTGCTCCATCGGCAGCCCAGAAGCGATGGAGGGCGCGATCCGCGCCCTGGAAAACCCCGATCTTTCCGCCCAGGCGCTGACAGTCCTAAAGAAAAGCCGCGATCCCCAGGTAATCACCGCCATGGAACGCCTGTTGCAACAGCAACTGCAAACCCCCGGCGAAGCGGGGCAGGTGCGCTATCTCCTTTGGAGCAACAGCCTTTGCCGCAGCGTGCTCACCACGTTGGGCGAGCTTGCCAGCGTACCCGCCATCCAGGTTCTGCACCGCTTTTTGCGCGAACACGGCGATGCGCCTGTGCGCCTGAGGATACAGGCGGCGCGCGAGCTTTGCGGCTGCGGCGAGCTGGGACGGCAGGCCCTGGCCGGGTATCTGGGCGAAGATTTCGAGGATATGCAGCGCGCGCAGCTTCTGATCCAGTGCCTGCCAAACGACGAGCTGTGCGATCTGCTGTTCGAACATCTGGAAGGCAAGGCTGCGGATGGCCTGGCGCAGACCCTGGTGACCTGCCTCAACCAGATGGACGAAAGCCTCTGGCCATCCATTATTGCCCTGCTGGACCGGCTGAACCGCGAATCGGCCCGCAGCGCCCTGCTGCTTTGGCTGGTGCAGACCAAGGCGGCCTCCAAGGAGGCGGGATATCTGCTGGCCCGCTATGGCGATACCAAGCCGGTGCTGGTCAAGCGCCTGGTGGATATGGTGCATCTGGAGGAGCAGCCCATCCGCAAAAAGGCGGGCGATCTGCTCCATGCCCTATACACGGATAAGCTCATCGGCGAGGAGGGCGTGCAGCTGATCAAGGTCCTTCCCGACGAGGAGGGCAGCGCCCAGGACTACAAATACATAGGTCCAGAGCTCTGATCCCGTCTAGCTAGGCTTTTTGCGCAAAGTGCGCGAAATAATATAAGTGGAGGAATACAGCTATGGCAGCGAGTTTTCCCAGAACCATGGTCGGCGGCATGTCCCTTCCCCGCATGCTCATCGGCACCAACTGGCTCTTTGGCTGGTCGCACACCAGCAGCGCCGCCGATAAGCAGATCTTGCAGAAGAACGGCAACGCCAAGGCCACCGCGGAGATTCTGAAAGCCTATCTGGAGTACGACATCAACGCGGTCATGGGGCCGCTCAGCAACGTGCCCTACGCCTTCGACGCCATCAAGATGGCTGAGGACGCCACGGGCAAGCGCATCATCCGTATCGACACGCCATCGCCCTGCGTGGACGACACGGCGGAAGGCCGCCGCTCGGCAGAGGCAACCTTCGACAAATCCCGCGCCGGCGGCAGCGATTTTTGCCTGCTGCATCACCAGGTAGCGGAACAGCTTGTCAACAAGAACAAGCAGATCATCGATCGCCTGCCGGACTACACCAGCATGATCCGCGACCGCGGCATGATCCCCGGCCTTTCCGCCCACATGCCGGAGCTGATTCTCTACTCCGACCTGAACGAGTACGATGTGGAAACCTATATCCAGTTGTACAACTGCATGGGGTTTTTGATGCAGGTGGAGATCGAATACGTGCATAAGGTCATCTGGAACGCGAAAAAGCCCGTCATGAGCATCAAGTCCATGGCCGCCGGCCGCTGCTCGCCCTTTGTGGGCATCACCTTCTCCTACGCCACACTGCGCCCCTGCGACATGGTCACCATCGGCGCCGCCTCCGTGGAAGAGGTGCACGAAGATGTGGAGATCGCCCTGGCCGCCATCGAGCGCCGCCCGCCTGATATTGAGGGACGCGGCAGCTCCTCCAAGTCCGACATCATGGTGAAATAATCCCTGTGCATGATCAGGCCCCGCTATTACACTGCGGGGCCTGTTGCTGTCCGTTTGAAACGATTACTTATTTATAAGAAATTGATTTGTTGCGTCTGTTGCTTGAAACCGGGTTTGTTCCCTAGTATTGTATAAGGGACGGCTATACGGCGACCGCCATTCTAAAGCGTCCATCTTCAAGGAGGAAATGCGTATGAAAAACCCCGATATGATGCTGCACGCAGAAGGCAACAAGCTCAAAAACGTCCGCGGCGAGGAAGTGCGCCTGCTGGGCGTAAACCGCGCCGGCCTGGAATGGGCCTCCGAGGACGACGATATCCTCTCCTCCGTCTGCTATGCCTGTGACGAGTGGAAGGCCAACGTCGTGCGCCTGCCTCTGGCGCAGAGCCGTTGGTTTGGCTTTGCCGACGAGCAGCAGGAAAACGGCGACATCGACGGCGAAAAATATCGTCAGTTGGTGGACTCCCTGGTGGAGGCGCTGTATGACCGCGGCAAGTATGCCATCCTCGATCTGCACTGGAACGATATGAACCAATGGGGCGACGCCATCGGCCAGCACCGCATGGCGGATACCAATTCCCTTTTGTTCTGGAAGGATCTGGCCAAACGCTACAAGAACCACCCCGCCGTCATCTTCGATCTGTACAACGAACCCATGGGCATCGACTGGGAGACCTGGAAAAACGGTGGTTATATCACCGAAACCTTCTCCGACAAGTCCCATGTGTCCAAGGATAAGGATAAGGAAACCACCCGCACCTACCACACGCCCGGCATGCAGAAAATCGCCGACACCATCCGCGCAGTGGGAGCCAAGAACCTGCTCATGATCAGCGGCCTGGACTGGGGTTACTGGCTCGAGGGCATCGACCAGGGCTACGCCATCGACGACAAGGGCGGCAACGGCATCCTGTACGATACGCATGTGTATCCCTGGAAGCCCCTGGACTGGGACGCGCACACCACCCTGATCGCCGATCGTTACCCGATCATCATCGGTGAGTTCGGCCATTACGGCGACGCGGCCGCCCCGCGCGAGGGCAAGCAGGTGCTCACCAGCGACGAGTGGCTGCATCGCATCCTCTCCTGGATTGACGAGCACAACTATCACTTTACCGCCTGGGATTTCCATCCCCATGCCGGTCCCTGTTTGATTCAGAGCTTCAACAACGAGCCGACGGAATTCTTCGGCGTTTACATCCAGGATTTCCTGCGCAGCCACAACCAGTGACCCAGCAAAAACAAATAGATTCTAATCCGTTGCAGCGGCATGGCGTTTGCCATGCCGCTGGTTTTTATCAACTATGTTTATCAATATGTTTTTGATCAAATTCTCCAATGGACGAGGTGAATTTATCTTTAAAACAACGAATCTATATGCCGATAATACTTCTGCGCAGCTTTTGACCCCAACCATTCTCTTTCACAATTTCGTTTTAGTGCTTTCAACTCCTTATCTTTCCATCTTCTTTTTCTCTTGACACAAGCCGATAAGCAGGCATAGAATAAGGGCCAACAAACAACAGTTCTATACTTATGCACAACTTTTTCCCCTTGATGGCCTTATCCAAAGAATATGGAGGCAGATCACATGTACACCATGGCAATCGTTGACGATGAAAAGTATGCGCTCAGTGACGTACGTCACACGTTTCCATTCAAGGCCTATGATTTTTCTCTTGTAGCTGCACTGACCGCCCCACGGCAGGCTCTAGCCATGCTGCCGGGCCTGCATCCGGATGTGGTAATCGTGGATATACGTATGCCAGAAATATCCGGTTTGGAATTGATCCGTCGATTGAAACCCTCTCTACCGGACTGCGTATTTGTGATTCTTTCGGGTTATTCGGAGTTTGAATATGCAAAAAGTGCCATCGGTCTTGAAGTGTTTGATTACCTGCTCAAACCCTTCGATGAGGACGACGCCGAGGAATTGCTCGAGCGCCTGGTGGCCCATCTTGCTCGCCGTAGGGAACAGAGCCACCTCATCCAGGAAGAACCCGTGCCGTCCGTGCACAGCAACCAGCAATTCAATAAGCTTCTCTCCTATGTGGACCATCACGTATATGAGCCTCTTAGCCTGGAGAAGCTGGCCGAAGATCATTTCTTAAGCGCCAACTACTGCAGCCAACTTTTCAAATCTGCCACCGGAAAGACCTTTTCCAACTATGTGCGCGATAAACGAATCGTAAGGGCCAAAGAACTGCTAGAAAAATCCGCTATGTCCATCACAGATGTAGCTGCTGCTGTTGGCTATGACGACATCCATTATTTCACGCGCATCTTTTCAACGCAGGTAGGGATGCCGCCCCGCAAATACCGCAGTGAAAACAAAACTGAACACGATTGATCCTGATCGGGAGGGACATATCCCATGTTTCGCAGCATTCGCACACAATTGCTCTCCGTACAAATCCTATCCCTGCTGCTCATGCTGTGTGTCGGGCTGTTTTCCATTAACCAGGTGCAAAAGCTTTCGATGGAATCCTCCCGCAGCTATGCCATGGGCGCCGCTTCGCAGGCCAAGAGTACAGTTGAGTCTATTTTGGATACCGTGCGCATTTCTACGCGCAGTTTCTGCTACTCTGCCGCCGTTCAGGAGCTGTTGCTGACAGACGAAAACAATCTTCTGCGCCTGGCTACAATCTATCGCAATTTTTCTGACAGCGTAAGCTATGCAATCAACAACAACCGAAACATCGTAGATATCTGCCTGGTTACCAACGAGGGTGAAGTCTATGTCTACGGCTCGCAGGCTTCCAAGGTTTTGCCCCACATTCTCTCGCTATATGAAACGCACGGTTCCGGCGACTACTTCACAGGCTTTCTGGGAGAAAACGCTGATAGTGGTACGGAATATTATGCTTATGTATTGCCCGTCAACAGTGCCACGCCTGGTGTGGCCTTCTCTCAGCAGGTAGGTCTGTGCGTAGTCCTCTGCCGCACCAGCGCCATCCTAAAGGTGCTGGAAGCGGCCGTGGTGGAAAACACAGACGTGCTCATCTCCTACAACAACAATACACAGACGCTGTGCCTGAAAAGCACAGATGCTTCAGCATTAGCCGATGCGGAGGTCAACAGCTATGCCATTGACTCCGTAGATTGGAATCTTGTGCAATATCTGGATCCCAGCGCCATGTTTGGCGGCAATCGCAGCACACTCGGGCTTTTGTTTGCCTATCTGGTGATTGCTATCTTTGGTGTAGGCATTTTCCTGTACTCCACCTATGTCAGCATCCTGCAGCCGATCGTACAGATCAATTCACAGCTTCTGCAAAACGCACAGCATCCAGACGACGCATCTGTTATCTATGTAACTTCCAAGAACGAACTGGAATCCATCGCTGTCGAGATCAATCGCATGCTGAAAAGGATGCGCGAAAACAATCAGCGCAGCATCGAAACACAACAGCGCCTGTACAACGCAGAACTGCTGCAGCGCAGGATGCAGTTTTCCGCTCTGCAAAGCCAGATCAATCCGCACTTTTTATACAACACGCTTTCCTGCATCCGCGGCATCGCGTTGGAAAACGGGCAGGACGAAATCGCCTCGGTGGCGGTAAAGATGAGCAAGATTTTCCGTTATTCCATCAAGGGCAATTCCTATGTGCAGGTCAAGGAGGAGCTAGGCATCATCCGCCGCTATGTCGAAATCATGAATCTACGCATGAACGATAAGTTCAAAATGCAGCTAGAAGTGCCCGAAGAAGTGCAGAATTGCTGGATGACGAAAATGGTTTTGCAGCCCATCGTGGAAAACGCCATCTTCCATGGCTTGGAGGGCGTCTCCCGCAACGGAGAATTGTCCATACAGGGCAAGATCGTAGATGAAGACTCCTTTGTAATCGAGGTACACGACAACGGTACCGGTATCAGCGGAGATAAGCTGAGCAACATTCGTTATCTCATGCGTTCGACCAATGCCGATGCGGGAATGAATGCAGCCCTGGGCAGCGATATGGGTATCGGTTTGATCAACATTAATCAAAAAATCCGCCTGTTGTTGGGCGAGCATTATGGTCTTAAGGTGGACAGCCTGCCTGGACAGGGAACCACAGTATCCGTTTTCTTGCCTCTCTTGTATAAAAAGCCGGCAGCCTGAAACCATTCATATCCGCACGCATGTGCCGCATAGTTTATTCTTTGTCAAAGAATAACGCGGCCATGCGTTTTTTTGTACAATTCTTAGTTTGTTTTACAGTATTTATCCCATAACTTTTAACATTCTTGCAAACTTAAATTAACTTCAGCTAATCTTAAAGCACAAAGTGAACGAGAATTCAGCGATCAAGCGGTATGAGTATTCATGTTAGATCAATTGGATTCTTCGTCTGGCATACTAATATCGGCAACGGCTGTACGTATGGTTATTGTGCGTCAGCAGGCTGCCTGATCGAAAGCTTCACAGACAGGAAAGGGGTCATCAGAGTATGTGGAACATCCTAGTCGTCGGTTGTAACGGCATCACCCGTAAATGGTTGGAAGCTTTGAAGGGACGTGAAGATGCCAAGCTCATCGGTTTTGCAGACCCGGTAACGGAAAGAGCCGAAGCTCTTCGCGAGGCCTATGCGCCGGATGCACAGGTTTTTTCTTCCATGGATGAGGCTTTTGCCGCCTGTGAGCCAAACCTCGTGTTGGACGGGACCCCGCCCTTTGTTCATCATTCCGTGGTGACGACGGCGCTTAAGCATGGCTGTTATGCCATCGGTGAAAAGCCTATGGCAGACGACCTGAACGAGGCTTATGACATGGTCAAGTGCGCCAGTGAAAGCGGCAAAACCTATTTTGTGATGCAGAACCGCCGCTATCTGGCCGGCATCCAGACCATGCGGACAGAGCTGGCCAAAACGTATTTGGGCAAACCCTATCTGGTCACCTGCGATATGTTCCTCGGTGCCCATTTCATGGGTCCGGGCGGCGGCAAGCCGGATTTTCGCAATAAGATGGAGCATCCTGTGCTGGTGGATATGCTGATCCACACCTTTGACGAGGCTCGCTATATCTTGGGAGACAAACGCGCGGTCAGCGCTTATTGCCAGGAAATGAATCCCCCCAACAGTTGGTATGATCATCCGGCCATCGCTCTGTGCATCTTTGAGTTCGAAGATGGCTCCATTCTTTCCCTGCGCGGTTCCTGGGCAACCAAATGTGAAAACACAACTTCCCACGGTGCCTGGCGCGTATATTGTACAGACGGAACCATCTGCTGGGACGGCGATCAGACTGTAACCGTCAATCGCGCGCAGACCGTGCCCGATCGCGGCTATGTGGAAGAAGAAGGCATCCGCGAAACGATCCCACTCTCTTATAAGGGACGCGAAGAGCATGCCGGCTGCGTAGACGATATGATGGCTGCTCTCAACCGCAGTGGCACCATGATGACCGATTGCCATAACAACATCCATTCCCTGGAAATGGTGCATGCCTGCATCGAAAGCTCCAAGACCGGCAAAAAAGTGGCGATCCAGCTTAATTGAGCCGATGCGTGAGAGAGTATACAACGGAGTAATGGTTCTCCTCCTTGTGACAGCGCCGGCCTGGGCCCTTGTGGCAGGTGAGTCCATGGCCGGCGCTTAAGCCCCACAAAGAAGAAAACCTTAATCCAATAAACCAGAAAGTGAGGAGAGGCAGCTTGACGACGAGAAGCGCTCAACAGCCCGCCATCCAACACCGTCGTAAAAGCCTTGCCAGGCGGGCTTGGGAAGGCCGGTATATGTATTTGCTCATATTGCCAGGCATTGTTTTCTTCATCATCTTCCGCTATGTGCCCATGTATGGTATTCAATTGGCGTTCAAAAACTTCAAGGCAAGCCAAGGTATCACTGGCAGTCCCTGGTGCGCTTTTGAAAACTTCGAATACCTGTTCTTGAACAAAGACTTCTGGTATGCTGTGCGCAACACAGTCATCATCAGTTTTTATCAGATCTTGTTCTGCTTCCCATTCCCAATCGCACTGGCCCTGCTGCTCAACGAGATCCGCCAGGAAGCCTATAAAAAGACGGTGCAGACCATCTTCACCTTTCCCCATTTTTTATCCTGGGTTTTGGTTTCCGGTATCGTTATGAATATCTTGGCTTCCACAGGCGTGATAAACAATATCATCGTGGCGATGGGCGGCGAAAAATATCAGTTTCTGACAGATAAAAGCCTGTTCCGCTCCATCCTTGTTTTCTTCCTTGCCTGGAAGGAGTCGGGTTGGAGTTGTATCTTGTATCTCGCCTCCATCACCGCCATCGATCCCTCCCTGTACGAGGCCGCCACCATCGATGGCGCCAACCGTTGGCATCGCATGCGCTACATCACCTGGCCCGGTATCTCCATGATCGTGGTCGTTACTCTGATCCTGCGCGTAGGCTCCATGATGGATGTTGGCTTTGATCAAGTCATCAACATGTACAATGCCTCAGTATATGAGGTCGGCGATATCATCGACACCTACATCTACCGTATTACCTTCCAGCGGGCAGGTAACTTCGGTGTCAGTACAGCCGTTGGTTTGTTTAAGGGCGTTACCAATTGCATCCTGCTTCTTTCGGCAAACGGCATCTGCCGTATGCTGGGTGAAGAAGGCATCGTTTAGGGAAAGGGGGGCGCAATGGTGCTCAACCAAAGCACGCTCAAGCAAAACCATCGCAAAAACAGGATCGAGCGGACTACGGTCTTTGACTTGATCAACATCCTGTTTATGGCACTATTTGCAGTGCTAATCATCTATCCCTTTTATAACTGCATACTAATCTCCATTACTCCCCAATATGTATATGCCAGAGAGCCGTTCATGCTCTATCCTAAAGAACTGACCTGGGAATCCTATTATGTTGTATTTGAAAACCGTGTTCTATTTACAGGCATGGGTGTCACCGTCATCATCACGCTGATCGGCGTTGTGTATAACATGGTGCTTACTCTGCTGTTGGCATACGCCTTCAATAAGGATTTTCTGGGTAAGAAGTTCTTCCTGTACATGATCATCTTCACCATGTATTTTTCCGGCGGTCTGATCCCGCTGTACCTGTTGGTCAAGGATCTTGGACTGATGAACAATCTGTTTTCCATGATCCTTCCCACCGGCGTTTCCATCGCCTATATGACGGTGATGCGCAAATACTTCAAGGCGCTGCCGGAGGAACTAGAGGAATCGGCCAAACTAGACGGCGCCAACGATTTGACGATCCTGTTCCGTATCATCATGCCCATCTCCATGCCCATGGTCGTTACCTTCTGCCTGTATTATGGCGTGGAACGCTGGAACGAGTGGTGGTTTGGCATGCTTTTCATCAAGGATGCTTTCAAACAGCCTCTGCAGTTGGTTCTGCGCGGTATCATCCAGGCAGCCGGTAATACCAATACCTCCTCCCATTTGTTAGAGGCGGGCATCATTCCCTTTAACGATGGCATCAAGATGGCATCCATCGTCATCACGATGTTCCCTATCATGTGCGTGTATCCCTTCCTGCAGAAATACTTTGTCAAAGGCCTGGCCATTGGTGCAGTAAAGGGATAATACAACCCGATTTGTATGTCTGCGCAGTCGCGCTTGACATAGACGAAAAACAGCGGAGGTGACTAACTATGAAAAAGCGCCTTGCTCTGATCTTGAGTGTCGTACTGCTGTTGACCGCCGTTATGGTCGGCTGCACACCTACGGCACAGACAGAACAGGCCCCGGGCTCTGCTCCTGCCAGTGAAACACCGGCAAGCTCGAGCTCTGGAACCACCGGCGGCAACTCTGAAACCCAAGCCGCTGAGACCCCGGCCGGTGACGATGCGGACCCCGTATCCGCCCTTGCCGGCAACTACGAGACAGCCGTAACGATCTCCACCAACATCACCGATGCGGATAAACAGGGCAACGATGCACTGTATGACTTCATCTGTGAGAAGTTCAACATGCAGTGGGATTTCATCCCCATGCAGTTTGGTGAGAGACACGACAAGGCCCGCCTGTGGGTGGCATCCGGCGATGTGCCCGATCTGCTCTGGATGGACCTGAACGAAAACCTGTACGGCGAGTGGATCCAGTGGGTTGCGGACGGCACCTTCCGTCCCTATCCCAGCGATCTTTCCGCTTGGCCGGAACTGCAAAAGACCTTTGATATGATGATCGGCGACGAGATGATGACCATCGACGGCAAGCTGTACGCCACCTGTGCCAAGCAGGACCTGACTGAATATGGCTACGGCGTACCCATGATGTTCGCCTATCGCGCCGACTGGGCAGAAGCCGTCGGCCTGCGCAAGGAAGACGACGTTTACACCTGGAACGAGTTCTGGGACATGGTGGAAGCCTGTATCCAGCAGGATCCCGGCAAAAACGGCGCCGGCAAGACCTATGGCGCTACTGCTCCCCAGTGGTACTTCCCGGATTGCTTCGGCATCTGGCAGACCCAGGACAAGGTTTACGGCACTGAGGAAACCTCCTTTGTGGCTGTGAACGGTGAATATGTTTGGGCACCCGCTACTGAGAACTATCTCACCGGCCTTAAGTATGCCACCGAGTTGTATAAGCGCGGCGTCATCTGGCCCGACCTGGTGTTGGACACCAACTCCTCCCTGTATGCGGACCTGTTTACCTCCGGTCAGTGCGTGACCATTAACGAGAACTTCGGTATCGGCCGCATTAAGGACTACCGCGATAAGCTGATGGATGCCTTCCCCGATCTGGATCGTGAAAAGTGCGTGCAGATCGCCAAGGTCTCCTCCCCCATCGATGACAATGACTTCTGGCAGAAGGAATCCCCCTGCTATTGGTCCGGTCACTCCATGGCTGCTTCCGTCTCCGACGAGCAGATGGCCAGATATCTTGATTTCTGCAACTATCTGGTTTCTCAGGAAGGTCAGCTGTTCCGCAAGTTCGGCTTTGAGGGCACCGATTACACCCTCAATGACGACGGCAGCATCAACCTCCTGTGGCCCGTCAACGATCTTGGTAACTACACCGATCCTTATCCCAGCGGCTGCCGCGGCTTCATGGGCCGTATCCTGCTGGATGGCGGTTACTCCGATCTGAACAACCCCAAGTACCTGAAAGAGGATATCGACGAGTATGCCTGGTCTCAGGATTGGGACAACGAGCATGCGACCCGCCGTCATCTGGATTACAACCTGTTCTACACCTCCACCCCGAACAAGGATAAGTATGGTCTGTTCACCGACGAACTCAAGGCCAAGGCCATCGAAGTCGTGAGCACCTATACACCCGATCAGGTGGACGATGTTTGGGCAGCTTGGATCGATGAGATGATGCCCAAGGTTCAGCCTGTTCTGGACGACCTGAACAACCCCGAGTACATGCCCTACATTTCCGGTTCTTACGAAGAAATGCTGGAGTATGTCAGCAACAAATAAACGCCTCGGTAGGGCAAACCATAATTAGTGCAAAAGGGCTTTCCTCTGCCATCTCTCCCGTAAGGCGGCGGAAAGCCCCCCTTCTTGATAGCAATGTTCAAAATACATAAAGGAAGGACCCGTTCTATGAAAGGCTTATTCTTTCCCGAGCACATGAAGGTTGAATTCCGCGAGCTGCCCGATCCCATCCCCCAGGCGGGAGAGGTCGTGGTGGACATCAAGGCCACCAGCCTTTGCGGCTCCGATCTGCACAACCTGCATTCCCAGCATCCCAATGACAAGGTGATCATGGGCCATGAGGGCGCAGGCATCGTCTCCGCCGTTGGCCCTGGCGTTACCACCGTAAAGATCGGCGATCGCGTGGCGCTGTACCACGTCATCGGCTGCGGCAAATGCGCCAACTGCATGGCCGGCTATGTTCAGTTTTGCACCGAGGACAGGCGTGCGCTGGCCGGCATCGAGCACGGCACCTTTGCCGATAAGATCCTGGTCAAGGAAATGAACTGCCTGCCTCTGCCGGACGATATCTCCTTTGCCATCGGCGCCTTCATCGGCTGCTTTGCCGGTACTTCCTATTCGGCCATGATGAAGCTCGATCCCAGCGGCAAGGACACCGTAGCCGTATTTGGCCTGGGTCCTGTCGGTCTGGCCGGTGTGGCCTACGCCCATGCGCTGGGCGCCCGCGTCATCGGTATCGACGGCATCCAAAAGCGTCTGGACCTTGGCAAGAAGCTCGGCTGCGACGATGTGGTTAACTTCCGCGATCAGGACGTGGTCACTGCGCTTAAGGAATTGACGGGCGGCAAGGGTCCCGAGCTCGTATACGAGTCCTCCGGCTCCATGGTCGCACAGCGTCAGGCCATCGAGGCGGCAGCCGTGCATGGCAAGGTCTGCATGGTGGGCTTCAACGGCCCCATGTCCCTGAAGACCGACCAGGCGCCCAGCCTCTACACCATGATCGGCAAGGAACTGACCTTGATGGGCTCTTCCATCATGCCCAGGCAGTATCACTATGGCATCATCGACCTGATCCGCAGAAAGAACATCGACCTGGAAGCCATGATCACCGATCGCTTCCCCTTCGAAAAGATCGAAGAGGCGTTGCGCCTGTTCGATACGGGCGATACGGGCAAGGTCGTCATCGATCTGTAAAGCATCGCATAAAAACGCAAGGGATCGGAGAATACTCCGATCCCTTTTCGATCCCTGTGGTGCGAGCGCAGAATCTTGCGCCGCTGTGCAAACGCTTTTTACATTTAATTAAAAGGAAGCCTCTGTCTTTTAGAGGCTTCCTTGTGTCTATCCTCATTCAATTGCCGGCAGCGGCTTATTTCTTCCCGTCCTCTTCTTCCTCGTCTTCGTACTCGTCATCGTCGTCGATGTCCACATATTCATATTCATCTTCTTCTGTTTTGCGCAGGCCGTGCCCGACCTCGGCTCCCTCGATGTTGGGATTGATGTATTTATCGAAGGCGCCGTTGGTGTAAGAAACGTTCAGGAAGGAATGGAAGGCGTAGCCGAACAGCCAATAATACAGGGCAAAGGGCGGGAAAAACGCCGTGAGCACCATGGGCACCAGGGTGATGAGCACATACAAAATGCTCAGCGGCAGCCTGCCAAGGGCGATGATCAGGGAGTTGCGCAGTATGTCGCGCAGGCGCATCTCATAGGTCACCAGCATGGGCCACGCATACAAGTTGATGAACAGATACAGGATCAACGTCACGATCAACAGGGCCTGCAAAACGATGTACAGTACGTTTTGCCCGGACATGATGACGTAGAAGTTGAGCCCGAACAGGCCGAAGAAGAATACCGCGGCGTTGAGGCAGGAGAGAGCAAGCCCCTGCTTCCAGTTGTTCTTGAAGGCGTCCCAGAAGTCGCTCCATACATAGGCGTGCTCGTCCCTTGCCCAGTTGCGGGTGACGTATTTGAGCGCGGCCTTGGCGGGGCCGAGGATGACCAGGCAGGGCACCATGCCGATGAGCATGGTCACGAACTGCCCCTGGGTAAAAAACTCACCCACGGCCTGCAGCATGGAACCCTCGTCGCTGGCGCCGAAGACGATGTTGCTGAACAGTGTGTAGTTCATCCACGCCCAGATCCAAAACGGGATGGTGAACAAAACGTAAATCATATTCAGTTTAATCAGATTCAGAAAATTGAGCTTAAAGGTTTCGAAAAAAAGCTCATAGCGGTTCTTGGGCAGCATATCCGGCGTAAAGTCGGGCCGATTGGCCTTTCCCTGAAACAGCCTATCAAACAGAGCCATGGACGATTCCTCCATCCTTTCTCGATGCCGGGCGGGCAAAATGCCCTTCTATCTTTCAACATCATACCATGTTTGCCGGGGAATGAAAAGAAAAAAACGCGCCCGTGCGCCGTCTTAGGATACAGCAAAAGCAGGCCCGTTATCTGCCGGGCCTGCTTTTGTGGCATTTTGCTTTGGGCAGGCTATGCTTCCCCCTGCATCAGACTTTCGGCATAGGCATACAATTCGTCGCGGTTGCAGATGACCTCCGCACGCTGGTCGATGGAATCCTTGATAAAGGCGGGCAGAGCGGTATAAAAGTCGTTGCTCTCCTCGTCGTTGTCCAGCAGGTCATACAGACCGTTGTACTCCGTAAATTCAAACGCCATGGGTATACTCCTTCCTTTCGCATTGAAGTCCGTCCTGGCTGTGCCGTCTGCTTCTTACTTTGGCCCAAAGCGGCGCCACTTATGCAAAGGGAAGGAAGGCAAAGGAGCATAAAAATGCAGGAAAACACATAAAAAGATGCAAAAAACGGCTTGTATCTTAACCTGTGCTTCTATATACTAAGTCATTATGAGAAAGAAAGGACGGATGATCCCATGTCGATGCGCAGCGCCCATATCCTGCCCGCAGGGTATGTGCCCAGTCTGGACACCTACCAAACGCAGCTTGCCATCAAGCTGGCAAAGGATACCTTCGAAAGAAAGCTGGCCGCCGCGCTGAATCTGCAGCGCGTCTCCGCTCCTCTTTTTGTGGATAAGCTGACTGGCCTCAACGACGATCTGAACGGTGTGGAGCGCCCCGTGGAATTCGACCTGCTGGAGCAGCCCGCCGCCCGCATCCAGGTGGTGCAGTCCCTGGCCAAGTGGAAGCGCTTTGCCCTGGGCCGTTATGGCTTTCGGGTCGGCACCGGCCTGTATACGGATATGAACGCCATCCGCCGCGACGAAAGCACCGACAACCTGCATTCCATCTATGTGGACCAGTGGGACTGGGAAAAGGTCATCACCAGGGAAACGCGCACCCGCGAAAACCTGCACGACACCGTGCGCAGCATCCACCATGCCATCTATGAGACGGCGGCGGTGCTCAAGGCCTCCTTCCCCGCGCTGGACGCAGGTATTCCGGAAGAGATCCATTTCATCACCACCCAGGAGCTGGAAGATCGCCATCCCGACCTGACCCCTGCGCAGCGGGAGCAGGCCTTCATCGAACAGAACGGCGCCGCCTTCTTCGAGCAGATCGGCTGGCCGCTCAAGTCCGGCGTGCGCCACGACGGCCGCGCGCCCGATTACGACGATTGGAGCCTCAACGGCGACATCGTTTACTTCCACAAGACGCTCGGCTGCCGTTTCGAGGTCTCTTCCATGGGCATCCGCGTGGACGAAGACTCCCTGCAAAAGCAGCTTACGGCCGCCGGCTGCCAGGAGCGCGCCGCCCTGCCCTTCCACAGCGCTTTGCTCGCCGGCAAGCTGCCGCTGACCATGGGCGGCGGCATCGGCCAGTCGCGCCTGTGCATGCTGCTTTTGCAAAAGGCACACATCGGCGAGGTGCAGTGCTCGGTCTGGCCGGCGGAGGTCGTGGAACGCTTTGCCGCCGCGGGCGTACCGCTCTTATAAAGGAGAAAACCCATGCGTTTTACCAAGATGCACGGCATCGGCAACGATTATATTTATCTGGACCTGTTTGCCCTGGGCGATATCCCCGAAAGCTCCCTGCCGGAGCTTGCCCGCCGCATGAGCGACCGGCACTTCGGCGTGGGCAGCGACGGCCTGGTGACCATCGGCCCAGCGGACGGATACGACTGCCGCATGCGCATGTTCAACCTGGACGGCAGCGAGGGCAACATGTGCGGCAACGCCATCCGCTGCATCGCCCTGTACATGGCAAAGCGGCGCGGCTTTGCCGGCGACCGGCTGCGCGTGCTCACCCGCTCCGGCGAGCGCATCGTGCAGATCCTGCGTGACGAGGCGGGCAAGGCGATATCCTTCCGCGCGGACATGGGCGAACCGATCTTTGCGGCAAAGGACATTCCCGTGCGCTGCGACGATCCCGCCCATCTGCGTCTGCATGCGCTGGGTCAGGATTTCGAGCTGTTCTGCGTGAGCATGGGTAACCCCCATGCCGTGACCGTGGTGGACGATCCCGCATTATCGCCCGTGTGCACAGCGGGTCCCCTGTTGGAAAAGGACCCCATCTTCCCCGCCCAGGCGAACATCGAATTCATCGCCGTCCGTCCAGACGGCAGCCTTTCCATGCGCGTTTGGGAGCGCGGCTCCGGCGAGACGCTGGCCTGCGGCACGGGCGCCTGCGCCGCTGCGGTGGCTGCCCTGCAGAAGGGATTGGTGCCGCAAGCGCCCCTTTGCGTGCACCTGCGCGGCGGCGATCTTCTGATCCATTGGGACAGGGAGAGCAACCATGTGTTCATGGAAGGCCCGGCCGCCTTCATCTTTGACGGCGAATGGCCGGATATCTGAAACCTTGGTTATCCTATATAATAATACAATCAAACGCCCGCCGAAACGGCCCCATCGGCTGCCCGGCGGGTTTGTTGTTTTCTGAAAGCAGGCGCTTCCCTGCTGCGATCGGCGTGCTTTGCGCCGCCGTGCAAGGCTCGTTTCCCGCCGGAAAAGGGGGACGATTCGGCCTGATCACACAAAACGGGAGCGGACGAACTGTCCGCTCCCGTCGTTTTTTTGCAAACCTTTTTTACTTGAAGAAGTCCTTGTCCTCGGGACGCAGATACTTCTCCGCCTTGGGGATGTTGAAGCTCACGCCGATGCCCGGGGTGTCCCAAACCTTGACGTGGCCGTCCTTGAGGATGGTGTCGGGCAGGCCGTCCACGATATCGTACCACCATTCGGGGCTGGCATGGGGATACTCATAGGCGATGTAGTTCTGGGGCAGGGTGCAGCTGACCTGGGTGAGCGCCGCCATGCCGAACACGCCGTCGAACACGCCGTGCGGGGCCATGAGGATGCCGTGCAGGTTGGCATACTCCGCGATCCACTTCAGCTCTGCAATGCCGCCCACGTCCGCCGGATCGGGGCCGATGACGTTGACCGCCTGGGTCTCGATCAGCTCGCGGAAGTTCTGGCGCAGATAGGTCTGCTCGCCGGTGTGGATGTTGGTGGTGGTGTTGATGGTGATGTCGCGGTACACCTGGGCCAGGTTGTAGGGCACGTAGTCGCCGGAGACCAAGTCCTCCAGCCACATCACGTTGCAGTCCTCCACGCCCTTGGCAAACTTGAGCGCATCCACAGGCATGAAGCCGGGGCCGCAGTCAAAGGCCAGGCCGACCTTATCGCCCACATCCTCCTTGAGGGCATGCACATAATCGATCAGGTAATTGAGGCCCTTCTCGGTGAGCAGGCTGCCGTTGGCGTTTTCATAATACTGCGCCGGCGGGTCGATGGGATAAGAGGTATAGGCAAAGCCCTCTTCCTCGGCCATCTTGCGGAACTGGGGGTTGTGGAAGCCCAGCGGTGTTTTGACGATGGTAAAGCCAATCTCCTCATTCAGCCTCAGGATCTGCTCGGAACGCTCGTGGACATTTCTGGGAGGCATGAGCGAAACGCCGGGCATGTTGTACCTGGTGCAATACACGCGCACCTTGTCGCGCACCTTGCCGCCCAAAAGCTTATACACGGGCACGCCCGCTTCCTTGCCGGCGATGTCCCAAAGGGCCATCTCGATGGAGCTGACGACCTTGCCCCAGGGCTTGAAGGCGCCCTCGCGGCGGATGCGGCGCATCACGGCCTCCACATCGGTGGGATCGCAGCCGATGATTTGCTTTTCAAAATGGGGAACGGTTACATTGAGGAATTCCTTGAAGCTTTCCACCTGTGCGTAGCCGTCGATACCCTTGTCGGTAGCGATGCGCAGCACAACGTGGTCGCCCATGATCGCGCTTTTCAGAGCCGTGATCTTCATAGGGTCATAACCTCCTTGGCTTTGTTGGTGTGTACGGCAAGGCGCCGCCTGTTATCATTAACATAACGCCAAGGCGGCCGGCCTGTCAATATGGATCGGAGGAATTTGTTCAGGGCGCGTTTTGCTCTTTTGCGACGCTGTCAAAGGCCCAAATCAGGCAAAAAAGCGCGCAGATTTAATGCATTTCTCCCCTTGCGTAAAATGGGTATATGTGCTAGAATATCTAAATACGAGCCCATGTCTCCTGCGCGTTGGGGCATGCGCGGCCCGCAAAAATCACACCTTGCGCGGTATGAAAAAGCCGCGCCTTAAAGTCCAAAGGGAGGTGAAACATCTCGATGAACAAGTACGAGGTTCTCTACGTGATCGACCCCGCTGTGGAGGATGAGCCCCGCAAGGAGCTGATCGACCGTTTCTCCGGCATTATCACCGATAACGGCGGCACAGTGGATAAGGTTGAGGAGTGGGGCAAGCGCCGTCTGGCCTATCCCATCAACTTCAAAAACGAGGGCTATTATGTGCTTTTGCACATGACGGCCGCTCCTGAGTTCCCCCGTGAGCTGGAGCGCAACCTTCAGATCTCCGATCAGATCATGCGTTACCTGGTCACCCGCGAAGAGGAGTAAGGAAAGGGCAGGTGTACGTCTGTGAATAAAGTTATGCTTATCGGCAACCTGACGAAGGATCCGGAGCTCCGCACAACGCAGAGCGGCGTTTCCGTATGCACATTCAGAATCGCGGTCACCCGCCGGTTCGCCAACGCGCAGGGCGTACGGGAATCCGATTTCTTCGATGTGGTAGCCTGGCGTCAAAACGCTGACTTTGTAAGCCGCTATTTTACCAAGGGCCGTAAGATCGGCATTGTGGGCAGCCTGCAGAGCCGGTCCTATGAGGCTAAGGACGGCACCAAGCGCACAGTGATAGAGGTCGTGGCGGACGAATGCGAATTCGTAGACAGCCGCCAGTCCCAGCAGGATTCCCGCAGCGGTTACGGCGCCCCCGCCGAAACCAGGGCCGCGGAATCCGCAGACGACTTCACCGGGCAGGGATTCACCCAGGTGGAAGACGACGAACTCCCATTCTAATCATCAAGGAGGATACCGAACATGTCTGAGGATAGAGGCGAAAGGGTACGCCGTCCTCGCGGCCGCAAGCCCCGTCGTAAGGTTTGCCAGTTCTGCGTGGATAAAATCGCCAATATTGATTACAAGGACCTTAACAGGCTCCGCCGCTTCATCACCGAGCGCGGCAAGATTTTGCCCCGCCGCATGAGCGGCAACTGCGCCAAGCACCAGAGGCAGCTTTCCATCGCCATCAAGCGCGCGCGCCACGTGGCCCTGCTGCCCTACACTTCCGATTGAGTTAACCCATTCGATCGCAAGACAGGCTCCGTCCGCGGAAACTCTCCGCCGGACGGAGCTTTTTTCATTGTAGAATTCTCTTATACCTTACTCATCTTCACACAACATCACACAAAAACGATACATAAACGATTGACAACGCCTCCTTCTCTCTACTATACTAATATTGTCATTTTTCACTTTATTGCCTGTTTAATGCCAAAGGAGGCCGCCATTTATGCAGGACATGCGTCTGCAGCACATTCTTTCCGTCGCAAAGGAGAAGAATTACGTCTCCGTAGACGAAATGGCCGCGCAGCTTTCCGTCAGCCCCATGACCATCCGCCGCGACCTGAACCTTTTGTGCAGCCAGCGCAAGCTGGAGCGCTGCTACGGCGGGGCCAGGCTGCCCTCCAGTATCGTGACCGAAACCGACTACAGCGACAAGCTGCAGGTGCATCAGCCGGAAAAGCTCCTGATCGCCAGAAAGGCCTATGCCCTCATCCAAAGCGGCGATTCCCTGTATCTGGACAGCGGCACCACCGTGGGCGCGCTGGCCGGCCTTTTGATCGAAA
>JBNRMU010000121.1:0-7885 GCA_050309765.1 Christensenellales bacterium | reverse complement strand
CCCTCGTCCATGCTCTCGTAGTTGTATTCCACATTCTGACTCAGGTACTGATAGGCTGCCATAGCGCACTGCAGTACGGTGTAGCCGGAGCGGCAGCACTCCTCCAGTATCTCCTTAGCGGCCTTATCAAACTCCTGCGCTGCCTTGGTGATGGCCGCAGCGTCCTCCGTGCTGTATTTCAAGGAGAGCGTTTCTCCCTCCAGGGCGATGTCGGATAAGTAGGCGTTCTGGTGCCTGGCCAGCACAAAGCTGCGGACAGCATCCACCTGCTCCGGCGCTACGCTCATCTCCACCAGGGAGATCTCCTTCTCACCCGCCGCAGCCGCATCCAGTATCTGCTTATACAGCGCAGTGGAAAAGCTTTCACCGGCGCGCAGGCTCATGGGCAGGGCATAGGGATTGTAGCTCACCGGCGAGGATAGGCTGTCCACGCCCATCCACTGCCCCTCTGCGGTCTGCACCGGCACGGCGGTGGGTTCCAGCGTCGGCATGGGTGTAGGCAGGGGAATCTGCGTATGCGGCGCCACACAACCGCACAGGCCGATCGCAAGGCACAAAAACAGCGCGGCCCAACGAATTGCTTTCATGGTTTTCACTCCTAACTTGCGGGGATGAACAAAGGGTTGCCCGGCCCGCCAGGCTGAGCAACCCTTCAGATGGAATCGTCTTACAGCTTGTTTTCAAAGCGCTGAACGTTCAGTTCCTCTTTCCACTTTTCCAAGGCCTCATCAAAGGCGGCGCTTTGCTGGCTGGAAAGCAACCTTGCATGCAGCGTTTCGGCCATTTCCTCGTCATACTCAACGGGGCCGGAAGGCATATCGCCGTAGCGGCGGATGATATGGTAGCCGTAGTCCGTTGCGACGGCGACGGAAACATCGCCCTCCTGCTTGAGCTGTTCGCAGGCCGCGGCAAACTCATCCACATAGATGCCCGTAATGCCCGGGGCGTACGGATAGCCGTCCTGCTCGCTGGCAGCGGAAACCTGCAGGCCCGGGTCCTCGCCGTATTCGTCGATCAGGGCATCGAAGTCCTCGGCAGTCTGGGCGTTTAGCACCTTTGCAAGCACTTCGTCGACCTTTGCCTTGATAGTCTTAAGGGCCTCTTCGCGGTAGGCGTCTGCGCCTGCATCGTCACCGTTATCGCGCAGCTCGCTGATCTTCTCCTGATCCTCGTCGCTGAGCGCGATCAGGATCTGCTTGACAAAGTAAGCGCCTTCTGGCTGCCAGTAAATGGTCATGCCGCCGGAATAATCCTGGATGAAGGTAGTCATATCATCTTTGTACTTCTCTTCGTCGCCATCCACCAGGCCGTAGAAGTAATCCTCGACGTACTCATCCGTCACCTGGGTATCCTTTACGGTCTCGCTGTACAGCTTGTTCCTGGGGAAGTTTTCCAGCGTTTTTTCCGCCATCGCGTCCAGGGAATCATAGCCGTACATGGTCATGTAGCTCTTGATATCCTCGGCTGCCTTCGCCTCGGGGTCTTCGACGCTCTCGTCCTCTTTGTAATATTCCACAAGCTCGGTAAGCTGCTCGTCGTACCAGTCCTGCGCCTCCTGATAGGCGGCGTCAATGTCCGCCTGCGTGGCGACATAGCCGGCTTCCTCCGCCTTGATCTCCACCACCAGGTTGTCGATCATCGCCTCCAGGTAGTTGGTTTTAAGCTCGGGCAGCTGGGCCTGGATGTCCGAAGATTCGGGCGTATAGCCGTAGTCGGCCAGGTTGCTGCGCAAAAACTCGTCGAATTCCGCCTTGGAAATGGTTCTGTCGCCCACCTTGGCAACGATGACCTTGTTCTCGTCGATCTCCACCAGGGAGCAGCCGGCCAATAAGCTCAGGGCCAGCACCAGCGCGATCAGGCGCATCAGCTTTCTCATTGTCTTGCATTTCTTCCTTTCAGTTTCCGGCACACAGCCGGATATATGGATACTTGTCAAAGTATACCGCAATTTGGCCCGAAACGCAAACCTTTTGCGGTTCATTACAGTACGGAAGGAATCCGCCTGCTTCTATTTCACTCTTCCGGTATGGAAGGTTCTTCAGGCAACGACCAGGAACCGGGTTCCGAACTAGTCGAGCTGCCGCCATCGTCACTGGGTTCGCTGGGCACAACAGGCATTTCCGGCGCTTTGGAATTGACGGCGTACACCGTGGCCTTGGCTGGATAGCTACTCTTGTGCAAAAGCTCGCGGCTGACTTCCTTGCCGTCCTTTAGGTGGATCAGATAGGTCTCATACTTTGCGCCGCTGCGCCCTTCGCTGACCAGCACCTTCTCGCCGTACTTCAGCGTAGGATCCTCGCGCAGGATATCCTCCGGCTGCGGCACCTCGGAAACGAGCTTGCTCTCCAAATCGAGCGTCTCGCCCTTTTTCAGGATGGGCGTGCCGTACAGGCGGGCGGTCAGCTGCTTTTCTTCTTTATTGAAACTGAATACGATCGCCACCGGCCCATCGGAGTTGTTCAGGAAGCGGAAATCCTTGTCCGGATAATCGATGGCCGCATCCTCGCTCTCGGGCACATAGCTGGACTTGATCGTGTGGTTATGTCGCTCCAGCACCTTAAATCCGGCGCGTACCACGGCGTTGAACAGCGTGGACGATACCTGGCAGACGCCGCCGCCCGGCTCTTCCACATATACGCCGTTGCGGATCACCTTGGCTTCCAGATAGCCCTTTTTCTCCGAACGTTTGCCCGTGGTGTCGTTCACGGAAAACTCCCGTCCGGGCATGACGACCTTGCCGTTTAAGGCCTCGGAACACAGGGAAATGTTCGTGTTGCGGTTGGCGTTGGAGTTGGTCGTGGTGGTGAACCTGGCAAGCAGCTGCGGTTCGCCCACGCTCGAAGCCTTGAAGCTTGGCTGCAGCTCGTCAAACTCCAGCTGCACGGGCGTGGTAAAGTCAGCGCCTTCCAGCGCTTTTTCCACCTTCTGCTTCACGCTTTCCGCGTTGATGCTGCGGCCGACGACCTCTTTTTCGATCTGGAAGGTCTTCTTGGAGACGGAAAAACCGGTCACCTTGGCGTTAATGGGCTCAATGTCGAAGGTCTCTCGCGCGCTTTCGATCTGCTGGTCCAGATCCAGCACGGAATAACCCTGCTTTACATCAAAGCTGACAGGGGTTTCGGTCAGGTCCTCGATGGCCTTGAGCCTTTCCTCCTCGCTGCCCGTGCGGCCGATCGCATAGGCCTGATCGAGCACCTTATCCAGATCGTTGCCCTCGACAACAGGCAAAAAGACGCTTTGCTCGCCGTCGGTCAGCTCTATGGTAAGGTCCGTGCTCACGGCAGCATGCCTGCGCAGGGCCTGCATCGCCTCGTTCATCGTAAGCCCCGAAAGGGGCACCCCTTCCACCGTGATGCCGTCATAGAAGGTATCCCGGGAAAGAAGCTCTTCGCGCTGTTGTCTTTCCAGGGCGAGCTGCTCCTCCAGGCGCTTGGCCTTGACGCTGCGTATGCCGGCAAACACGCCGACGCCGATAATGCCAACGATCAGGATCAGCACGGCCAGCAGCAGCGTCTTGTTGCCGCCGCTCTTTTTCCTGCGTCCGCGCCCGCTGCGTCCGGAACCGCTGGAAAAGCCCAGCCCTTTGGACGCCGCTTTTCTCGGCGCGCTACGCGTCTGCGTGCGCGCATAGGCGGTGCCGCTCGATCTGTAACTGCTTGAACTTGCCCGCCGGGGCGGCACGTTGCTGTAGGTGCTTGTTGTGCTCCGGCTGCTCTGTCCTCTTGTCGTGTACCCCGCGGTGCTGCTGCCCTTGCGGCGCGGCGCGCCGCCTTGGTATGGGGAGTTTGCCATATACGCCTTTTGTCTCCCTTCGGCGAAAGAATAAGAGAGTTAAAAAACCATCCGACCTTTATGTTTCTGAGGGAAGCTCCGGTCCGTAACCGTATTTTGCCCGAATGGCGGGATATACACTCTTGAACAGGAGCTTTTCCTCCACCAGGGCGTCGCCCCGCATATAGCGGATGTAGGTGTTGACGTTCTTGCCGTTTCGGCCCTTTCTAAGCTGCACCACTTGGCCGGGCCTGAGGCTGGAATCGAATTCGTATTTGTCCTCGCCGCGCTCGATCTCGCCAGTGACTTCGGAGCGGAGCTCCACCGTGATCCCTTCCTCCAGCACGGGCTTGCCGTATACCTCCACGGTCAGCTTGCGGTCTTTGAAGATGGATACCAGATAGATGGGCGAATCGGATACGTTCCTGAACTTGAAATCCTTGGCCGGATAGTCGATGGCGGCATCCATGCCGATGGGGACATAATCCGAGGGCCAGGAATGGGGGTTACGTTCCACGATTTCCATGCCCGCGCGCACCACGGCGTTGAACAGAGTGCCCGATACCTGGCACACACCGCCGCCGGGCTCGTCCACTAAAGTGCCGTCACGGATGGTACCGGCATCCTTATAGCCCTTGGCCGGCGTGCGGGGGCCGGTGAGCTGGTTGATGGAAAACACCTCGCCCGGGGCCACAACCAGGCCGTTGAAAGCCGAGGAGCACAGCTGGATATTCGTGTTGCGGTTGGAATTGCTGGTGGTGGTGGTCGAATAGCTGGCAAGCTGCCGGTTCTGGCTTTCCAGCTGCGCCTTGGTGACCTTAGGCAGCAGCTCCTCGAACTCGGCGGTGAGCGTGCGGTCGTACTGGTCGTTCTTGACCATCATGTCGATCTGCTCGCTCAGATGCTCCGCATACAGCCTGCGGCCGCCGGCCTCGTCGGTAAAACTGAAGGTTTTCGTTTCTACGTCAAAATCCGAAACCGCAGCGTCCACGGGTTCTATCCTGGTTTCTTTATCGATGCTTGCCACAAAGGCGCGCACGCCGCTGTCGTCAATTTCGGTGGAGACCTCGATGTCCATCGGCGAATTTTTCAACTCCACGATCCGCGCATATCTTTCCTCCAGCTCACCTTCGCGGCCGATGTTGAAGGCTTCGATCAACTTCTCCTCAAGGTTATGCGAGGCGGGGATGGAAAGGCTCTCTGTGTGCCCGTCCACATCCACGTTGATCACGCGCTTAGCGTCCGTCTCCTCCAGCTGAGCAGAAAGCAGCTGCAGGGCCTGGTCGTATTCCATGCCGGAAACGTCCTGTCCCATCACGCGGATGCCTTCATAAAAGCCCGGCGCGGATACCGCGTCCTGCATGGTTTTCAGGCGATTGTATTCCTGGTTGTAGGCGATCGTCACCGCAGCAGAAAGCGCAAAGCTCACCAGCGCAAGGCAGGTGAACACGGCGCAGAACGCGCCGCCGATCCCACTACGCCTGGGCTTGTTCTGGTTTTTATTGTGTTCGTCGCGCACTTCCTGATCCGTCCAATTTATATCCTGGCTCATGCCTAAGTTCCCTCCGAGGCTTATCTGTTCGGTGTCCAAACATACACACCCATGCTTTATTGTGCCACAAATGGAACGCTCGCGCAACGCTCTGAGTTGCAATTCACATGAAAAACATTTGTAACAATTTCATTTTGCCAAAGCAACCGTCTCATTCTCCCTTGTGGTCAGGCGGCAAGCGGGATTCACGCTGTCCATTGCCCGGTGTTCGTATAGCGGTTCGCGCTTTCCTCCGCCTGCTCAACGATCGATTCATCAAAGCCGATCAGGCGCAAAAGCTTGATCGCGTTGCGCGAAGTTGCCTTGCCCGCCTTGAGGCGATAATCGAAAAACACATCCTGCTCGCCTACTTCTTCATCGAAGTGTGCCTGGTCGTAGCTTTTGTCCAGCAGGGCGCAAAGCTCTATGTCGTGGGTCGCCGCGATACAAAGCGCATTGCGCTGCGCCAACGCTTTGAGCACCTGGGACGAGGCGGCGATCCTCTCCACCGTGTTGGTGCCGCGCAGCACTTCGTCTATCACGCACAGGCAGGGCGCCTCGCCGATCTGCACAGCGTCCAGTATCCTCTTGACGGATTTGATCTCCGCCATGTAGTAGCTGTCGCCGGAAAGTATGCTGTCGCTGATGGCCATGGAAGAAAACAGGCGCAGGACGCTGGCCTCATAGCTTTTGCAAGGCGCGGTGCACAGGCTCTGCGCCAGCAGCGCGCACAGGCCCGCCGCTTTCAGATAGGTCGATTTGCCCGAGGCATTGGCACCCGTGACCAGAAGGGCTCTTTGCAAGTCCACATCGTTTTTTACGGGATCGTGCAGCAGGGGATGCGCCACCTGCTTCGCCTTAAGATACGGCTTTTGCGCCTGAAAGTCGATATCGGGCACCGCAAATTCCTTAAGGCTTTTACGAAAGGAAGCGATGGCGATGGCCGAATCCGCCTGACCCAGTGCCCGATGGATGGAAAACAAGGCCGCACGGTGCTTTTCCAAACGGTTTTTGAGTCCCTCATATAGGATCAGATCCAGCAGGAACACGGTCATGAACATCTCGGCAATATCATTGTAGGCGGCGGTCGAGATCGAACCCACGCGCAGCACGCTGCGCAAACTGCCCATGTTTGCATATGCGTCTAAAAACAGCCGGTCGATCTTTGGGTGTTTCAACCTGCGGATCCTGTCCAGGGCAAAGACCAGGGCCACGGCGTGGTTCACCGTATCCAGGCCCTGGGCGCATCTATTCTTTCTATATTCATGCAAAAGGCCGTTGATCGTTATGCTCAGCACCATGACAGGTACGCCTGCCATCCCGTGCAGCACAACCAGCAGCGCAGACAGCGGCACCAGCAGCGCAAGCACGATATACAGCACCAGCCAAGGGGAAATGCGCTGTCCCGTGCTCAAAACGCCGTTGATGTCCGCCCGTCGTCTGCAGCCGATTCCCTGCAGGATCGTCTGGAGCTTAAGGCGTGTTTCCGGCTCATCCTCCATCAGGCAGATGAGCTCCTTCTGCTCCTCAAACTCCTGCTGATGCAGGGCAGGACGCCGCAGGAGATAATACAGGTATTGCTCGCCCGAAGTGGACAGGCCGATGTTGATCCGTTTGAACACCGCATCCATATCCAAATCGTTCCAGGTGATCTCATCCACATAAAAGCTATCCCTGTTTTCGCTGCGGCAGTTGTCGAAATAGCTGCGGATATTTAGCATATCCCCTGCGTAATAGTCCACCTCCGGCACTTTACCGAAGCTCTCCGCAAACCGCTTCAGTCGCTTGCTTTTCCGCACATCCCGTCCCCCTTTCCATATCCGGGTTCATAAAACAAACAGGCTGAACCGGAGCCCTTCTTCAGCCCCGTTCAGCCCGTTTGCAGCTTGCTTTTCCATGTCTCGTAACGCGTGCTTTCAGGCATTATCCGTCTGGAAGCTCTGTTCGTTGTTCTTTTCCTTGAGCTTGTACAGCAGCACATACAGCGAATCCGTCAGGTGCACGTTGTTCACCACCACCTGCTCCGGCACCTTCAGATCCACCGGGGCAAAGTTCCAGATGGCCTTCACGCCCCCCTGCACCAGCAGGTCCGCGCAGGCCTGCGCCACGCTGTCTGGCGTTGCAACAACACCGATCTCGCAGGCGTTCTCCGCCAGGTAGGGCAAAAGCTCGCCGGCGTCCAGGATGGGCGCGCCGTTTGGCACTTTTTTGCCGATTAGCCCGGGATCTACGTCGAACAGCGCCTCCACGTCTATACCCTGCCTTTGAAAGCTGGGATAGTCGGCGATCGCCCGGCCGATGTTGCCCGCGCCGATAATCACCGTGCGGTAGCGCCTGTCCAGGCCGAGCACGCCGGCGATGTAGCGCTTAAGCTCAGTCACGTTGTAGCCGTAACCCTGCTGGCCCAGCGTGCCGAAGCAGTTGATGTCCTGGCGGATCTGTGAGGCGGTCAACCCCATGCGGATACCCAAATCCTGCGAGGAGATACGTTCAACGCCCTGCTTTTCCAGATTGCTCAAATACCTGTAATACCCCGGCAGCCTGCGGATCACCGCGCCGGAAATCCTATCCAATGCCATATAT
>JBNRMU010000120.1:0-15343 GCA_050309765.1 Christensenellales bacterium | reverse complement strand
TTTGTGCATTGTCTTTTCCTGGTTTATCGAACAGGATCATCGTCGCTTCCTCCTTTTGCTTCTGATGTTTTGTTCCTGTTTGCAGTATAGCATCCGCAGCTTCTTGCAAACAAGTGCCGCCGCCCGTATTTTCTGCCTGTTTATGACCGCATACGCGTGCGAAACCCCGCGGCAAAAACGCTTTTCGCTTTTTCAAGTCCTTGGGGGTGGTTTCTTCATATATTTGAGGTTATTTTTTTGCGCACAGGCGTATCATCACGTTGACGAACGGGCTGCAAATTCTTATAATAGATAATAGCGTTGTTTTTACGCTTCTCGCTGCAGACGGAACCTGCCTGTTCCGTCTGTTCTCCATGTATCCTTAGCAACCCTTTTCAAGGAGGTTTTTCTATCATGGGCAAGAAAATGACCATCGATGGGAACACGGCTGCCAGCCATGTCGCGTATGCGTTCAGCGACGTTGCTGCCATCTATCCCATCACTCCTTCCTCTCCTATGGCCGAGGCTGCCGATGAGTCCGCTGCCCGCGGAACGATCAACCTGTTCGGTCAGAAGGTAAAGGTTTCCGAGATGCAGTCCGAGGCGGGCGCGGCCGGTGCCGTGCACGGCTCCCTGGTGGCCGGCGCCATGACCACCACCTTCACCGCATCCCAGGGCCTGCTCCTGATGATCCCCAACATGTATAAGATCTCCGGCGAGCTGCTGCCCTGCGTGTTCCACGTATCCGCCCGCGCGCTTGCGGCGCATGCGCTGAACATCTTCGGCGACCACGCCGACGTGATGGCCTGCCGCCAGACCGGTTTTGCCATGCTGGCTTCCAACTCCGTGCAGGAGGTTATGGACCTGGCTCTGGTCGCCCATCTGTCCACCCTGAAGGCTTCCGTGCCCTTCGTACACTTCTTCGACGGCTTCCGCACCTCCCACGAGGTCCAGAAGATCGACGTGATCGACTACGAAGACATGGCCAAGCTCTGCGACTTCGATAAGGTCAAGGAATTCCGCGCCCGCGCCATGAATCCTGAGCATCCGCATCAGAGGGGCACCGCGCAGAACGGCGACATCTACTTCCAGAACCGTGAAGCCGCCAACAAGTACTACAACGCGGTTCCCGAGATCGTGGCCGAGGAAATGAAGAAGGTCTCCGCCCTGACCGGCAGGGAGTATCATCTCTTCGATTACTACGGCGCGCCCGACGCCACCAGCGCCATCGTGATCATGGGCTCCGGTGCGGAAGCCGCCGAAGAGACCATCGATTACTTGAACGCCCGCGGCGCCAAGGTCGGCATGATCAAGGTTCGCCTGTATCGCCCCTTCTCCGCCAAGCACTTTGTCGAGGCCATTCCCGCCTCCGTCAAATGCGTGTCCGTGCTCGACCGCACCAAGGAGCCCGGCTCCCTGGGCGAGCCCCTGTACCTGGACGTCGTTGCCGCTCTGAACGAGATGGGCAGGGATATGAAGGTGCTGGGCGGCCGTTACGGCATGGGCTCCAAGGAGTTCAACCCCACCATGATCAAGGCCATCTACGACAACATGGCCGCTGCCGCTCCCAAGAATCACTTCACCGTCGGCATCAACGACGACGTGACCGGCACCTCCCTGCCGATGGGCGCAAAGATCGACGCCGCTCCCGCGGGCGCCATCTCCTGCAAGTTCTACGGCCTGGGCTCTGACGGCACCGTCGGCGCCAACAAGAACTCCATCAAGATCATCGGCGACCACACCGATAAGTTTGCCCAGGGCTACTTCGAGTATGACTCCAAGAAGTCCGGCGGCCTGACCATCTCCCACCTGCGCTTCGGCGATACGGAGATCAAGTCCACCTACCTCATCGATGCGGCCGATTTCATCGCCTGCCACAATCCTTCTTATGTCACCAAGTACGACATGGTTTCCGACCTGAAGGAGGGCGGCACCTTCCTGCTCAACAGCCACTGGACCGCTGAGGAAATGGAAGAGCATCTGCCCGCCGCCATGAAGCGCGGCCTGGCCGAAAAGAAGGCCAAGTTCTACAACATCGACGGTATCGGCATCGCCGCTTCCGTCGGCATGGGCAACCGCACCAACACCGTCATGCAGGCCGCTTTCTTCAAGCTCGCCAACGTGATTCCTTATGCCGAGGCTGAGGAGTACATGAAGGCCGCCGCCAAGAAGTCCTACGGCCGCAAGGGCGACAAGATTGTCCAGATGAACTACGACGCCATCGAGGCCGGCGCCAAGGGCCTGGTCGAGATCCCCGTGCCCGAGAGCTGGCTCAACGCCACCACCGGCGCCGAGGCCGTCAAGGTTCCCGCCACCGAGTACTTCGACGAGGTCATCTCTCCCGTGCTGCGTCACGAGGGCGACAAGCTGCCCGTTTCCGCTTTCGATCCCGCTGGCGTTGTGCCCACCGGCACCACCAAGTACGAAAAGCGTGGCGTGGCCGTGAACGTGCCCGAATGGCAGATCGAAAACTGCATCCAGTGCAACCAGTGCTCTCTGGTTTGCCCGCATGCCTGCATCCGTCCCGTGCTGGTTGAGGAGAACGCCGAAGTTCCCGCCGCCTTCGAAACCAAGGCTGCCACCGGCTTTAAGGGCTACAAGTATCGTATGCAGGTCAGCCCCCTGGATTGCACCGGCTGCGGCAACTGCGCCGACATCTGCCCCGCCCCCAAGGGCAAGGCTTTGGTCATGAAGCCCCTGGAGACCCAGAGCGCGCAGGAAGCCAACTGGGAGTTCGGCGTTTCCGTCGAGAATCCCGCCGTCAAGCCCAGCAACATCAAGAACAGCCAGTTCCTGCAGCCCCTATTCGAGTTCTCCGGCGCCTGCGCCGGCTGCGGCGAGACCCCGTACGTCAAGCTGGTAACCCAGCTGTTCGGCGATCGCATGCTGGTTGCCAATGCCACCGGCTGCTCCTCCATCTACGGCGGTTCCGCTCCCACCTGCCCCTACACCGTAAATGCCAAGGGCCATGGCCCCGCATGGGCAAACTCCCTGTTCGAGGACAACGCCGAGTTCGGCTTTGGCATGAACCTGGCCACCCAGCAGCGCAGGGCCAAGCTGGCGGAAACCGTCAAGGCTCTGATCGCGGTCGAGTGGTGCGATGAGGACATCAAGGCCGCCGGTCAGGAATGGCTGGACAACATGGACGACGCCGAGGGCTCCAAGGCCGCTGCCGAGAAGCTGCTTTGCGCCTGCAAGGAAAACACCAACATGACCTGCGATTGCGACGCCTGCAAGCTGAGCCGCGAGGTTATGGATGGCGCCGACCTGCTCGTCAAGAAGTCCATCTGGATCTTCGGCGGCGATGGTTGGGCCTATGACATCGGTTTCGGCGGACTGGACCATGTGCTGGCCCAGGACGAGGATGTGAACGTGCTGGTTCTGGACACCGAGGTGTACTCCAACACCGGTGGCCAGGCCTCCAAGTCCACCCCCACCGGCTCCGTCGCCAAGTTCGCGGCCGCCGGCAAGCGTACCCGCAAGAAGGACCTTGGCATGATGGCCATGTCCTACGGCTATGTGTATGTGGCGCAGGTCGCCATGGGCGCCAACCCCGCCCAGCTGCTCAAGGCCATGACCGAGGCCGAGGCCTATAAGGGCCCGTCCCTGATCATCGCCTACGCTCCCTGCATCAACCACGGCATCAACATGGGCAAGTCCCAGGCCGAGGAGAAGCGCGCTGTGGAGGCCGGCTACTGGCAGCTGTACCGCTACAATCCCGATCTGGCCGCGGAAGGCAAGAACCCCTTCAGCCTGGATTCCAAGGATCCCAGCGCCGATTACCAGGAGTTCATCAAGTCCGAGACCCGTTACACCTCCCTGGTCAAGCAGTTCCCCGAGATCGCCGAAACCCTCTTCCAGAAGGCCCAGGCCGACGCCAAGGCCCGTCTGGAGAGCTACAAGCGCCTCGCCGGCAACTAAGCTTTCCCAGATTCCCTGACAAACAAATTCGGGGCGCCTTCCGCACGGAAGGCGCCCCGATTGTTTTTATCCATCGTTTCTTTGGTTGTATCCGGCCTTTGCTCGCTGGCCGTTTGTTTATTTTGATATTGTCCGTCGGCAAACGGCGGGAAGCGTCTGCACGATCCGCGCTCTCATTTCTCTGCGCGGGCAGCGTCCGGCGATTTGTCCTCCCGCATGCCATCCATCCACCTGGCCACGACAAAGCCTGCCGCAAAACAGGCCAAGGAAAGGATAAGGGAGAGAGGCGAAGTGAATTCCACCGGCAGGATCAAAAGGGTCGAGGCGAGGAGGATGCCCGTCACGATGCGCAGCACAAGACCGCGCCTTTTTTCAAATAAATGGTTGACCAGGCGCGCGGTCAAAAGCACCGTGGCCGCAATGCCCAGCAAAAGCGGCAGGATCACGGTAAAATCCAGGGCAGCAATGCCGCTTGTCATAGGCTGATACAGCCCCAGGAAGAGCAAAAGCGAGGAGGAGCTCAGCCCCGGCACCACCAGGCTCAATCCCCAGACCATGCCGCAGAACACATACCAGAAAAGGTTCGGCTCCAGCTGCACGCCCGTTCCCTGGCCCAGCAACCGAAAGAACAGGAAGAAAGCCGCCAGCACCAGGATGAACACCGTCCAGCCGGACTTCTCGTCTTTCCTGGGCTGGGCATCCTGCATGAGCTTTGGCACGGTGCCCAGGATCAGCCCCGCAAACAGCATCAGCGCAACGGAAGACGAGGCGTTGAACAGCTTTTCCACCAGCTTGGCCAGCAGCACGAAGCCCGCGACCCAGCCGATCAAAAACGGCACGAACATGCGCCAGTAGCGGGGAAAGGCCTTTGCTGGATGCGAGAGCAGCGCCATCATCGGCTCGTAGATGCCAAAGGCCACCAACAGCACGCCGCCGCTGACGCCGGGCAGGATGGCCCCCGTGCCCACGATGGCCCCCTGGAAGCACAGGATCAAAAAGCGCGCGATGCTGCCGGACTTTGTCTTTTTTCCGCTGTCCATATCTCTTTCTCCTTAACTACGCATTGGGCATTGAACGCCGCTAAACCCGGCTGTCCCAGCATAAAGCATTGTATCTACCCCCTATTGTGGCAGTATACGGGCCGGATTGCAATGCCGATTTTTGCGTTTGCTCTTCACCTGTATCGCAAAACGCGGTCGATTCGGCAAAAGCAGGCGCCACATTGGCACATAATTTTCATAGCAAAAGGTTCCCCCGCCATATCGACGGGGGAACCTTTATATGTAATGCTTTTCAGGTTTCCGGCAGGCAAACCTTGCGTCCGGCCGCAAAATCCGACGGTGTCAAGCAGGGGTTTGCCGCCAGCAGCTGCCGGACGGAAAGCCCGCTGTTCTCCGCCAGGGAAGAAAGCGTCTCCCCCTGTGCGATCGTATACTCGCTGCCACGCCCGCTGCAGAGGCTGCATCCGCCCTTTTGTGGCACGCACAGCACTTGACCTTCCTGCAGCGCCAGCAGGTCTGTGTCGGGATTGGCGGCGCGCAGGGTGGCAAAGGACAGATCGTAGCGGAGCAGAAAGTCCTCAAAGGCGGCGCCGGCCGGCACGCGCACGCGGGTGCACTCCTTCGCCGCCGGGATGCACAAAAGCTGGCCAATCGCCAGCTGACCGCTGGAGGCGCCCGGGTTTGCCCTCGTCAGCTGTTCCAGGGGGATCGCGTTGCGTTTGGCGATCTTATACAGGGTGTCGCCCGATACCACGCGGTACAGCCTGCCGTCCTCGCAGGGGCAGGGGGCGTCGTCCGCGCTTTCTGCCGGCTGTTCGGCGGGCTGTGTATCCTCGGCGGCCTCATCGGCAACGGCGGCGCTTTCGTCCGTCTGGGGCTGGGCGTCCGCAGTCTCCGCGGCAGATACGCTCTCTTCCGCGGGCGTATCCATCGCAGTTGTATCCGCCTGTGCCGTGTCGTCGGCGCTGTCCGCTGCCGGCAGGCACACCGTGTCGCCGCTTTTATAATGGTAGGGATTGATGTGCGGGTTGTACAAAAGCAGCTCGTTCATCGTCAGCCCGCAGCTTTGTGCCAGGGAGCGCAGGGTTTCGCCCGGCCTCAATCTGTGTTCCTCAAATCCCTGCGGGCAGGCCGTGACCTGGCCCGTGCTGGTGGCGGGCAGCGTGCCCAGCATCGCATCCACGTCCTCGCGGGTGTATGTACGCGTTTGGATGTTCATGCCTTGCTCAAACTCCTTTCCTTTTGCGCGTCTGTGCGCTGGTTCCTTTGCCAATGTATGCATGGCCCGGGCAAAAGGTGCCGCGCTTGACGGTTTTGGGAAGCAGGGCATATAATACTTCTGGGCGACGCAATGCGCGTCAGTTCCGCCCCAATACATACAACGAAAGGCCGGACCCACACGATATGGCACAGCATAAAATGTTGGTTTTTCTTCGCCACGGCGATACGCAGGCACCAGCCGGTGTCTATTACGGCCGCAAGGAATACACGCTGTCCCCCCGCGGTCTGGAGCAAGCCAGGCAGGCCGGACTGCGCCTGAAAGGCCTTATGATCGGCAAGGTGTTTTCCAGCCCTCAGCGGCGCTGCCTGCAGACCGCGCGCCTGTGCTGCCCCGATATGGAGCCCACCGTGCTGGAGGAGCTCAGCGACCTGGATTTTGGCAAATGGGAGGGCATTTCCATCGAACAGGCCCGGCAGGACGCGCAGGCCTGGCAGAACTGGACGGCGATGGGTCCGGACAATGCCCCGCCCGAGGGCGAAAGCCTGGGGATGTTCCAGCTGCGCTGCTTGTCGGCCCTGGACCGCGTGCTGGAAGAAACGCCGGACGGCGGCTGCGCCCTGGTGGTCACCCACTACGGCAACATCCGTTCTATCGTGGCCGACGCCCTGGGCATGGGCGAAAACGGGGCGACCCGCCTGGCCTGTGTGCCGGGGAGCCTGGCCTGTCTGGACATAGTGGACAATGTCCCCGTTTTGAGCCGCTGGAACGCCTGAAATAAAAATAAGGACAACAATGGCCTATGCTTTTATTCATCGATGCCAGCGTGCGTAAGGACTCGCGGACCAGGCGCCTGGCCGACTGTTTGCTTGAAACGCTCAACAGGCCGTATGTGCGCCTGCACCTGTGCGAGCATGCCTTCCCCCCGGCGGATGAGGCTTTTTTGAACAGGCGGGACCTGCTCTTGCAGCAAAAGGCTTACGACGACCCCCTGTTTGCCTATGCGCGCCAGTTTGCCGCCGCGGAGGAGATCGTCATCGCCGCGCCCTATTGGGACCTGTCCTTCCCCGCTGCTTTAAAGCAGTACCTGGAGCAGATCAACGTGGTGGGCATCACCTTTTTCTACACGCCGGAGGGGATACCTAAGGGCCTGTGCCGGGCGAAAAAGCTGTATTATGTATCCACGGCAGGGGGAAACTTCGTTCCGGAAGAGTTTGGCTACGGCTATGTCCGGGCGCTGGCGCAGGGCTTTTACGGCATTGCGGATACCCAGCTGATCCAGGCCGGCGGTCTGGATATTGAGGGCGCGGACACCGAAAGCATCCTGCGCGCGTGCATGGACGGCATCCGGGCAAAGCCCAATGTTCAACGCACCTAAATCCCAGATACGCACATCCCGCCGGCTGTTGTCCGGCCCAGAAAGGGAAGTTGACAAGAACTATGATACTGCGCAGCACCTGGCTGGAGGTCGATCTTTCCGCCATAGAGCACAACGCCAAAGTCCTGCATGAGATGGCCGGCGTGCCTGTGATGGCCGTGGTCAAAGCGGATGCCTATGGGCACGGGCTTTTGCCCGTGGCAAAGGCCGCCCTGCGCGGCGGCGCTTCGGCGCTGGCCGTGGCCATCGTGGAGGAAGGGCTCGCCCTGCGCGAGGCGGGCATTACGGCGCCCATCCTGGTGCTTGGCATCAGCGCCGATCCGGCGATAGAGACGGCGATCCGAAACGACCTTATCCTCTGCCTGAGCGAGGAGCGGCAGGCCGCCGTCATCGGCGCCGCGGCCAAACGGCTGCAGCTGCCCGCCCGCGTGCATCTGAAGCTCGATACGGGCATGGGCCGTATCGGTCTGCGCAGCCCCGAGGAAGCGGCCGGTTGCCTTGCCGCCTGCCGCGCGGCCGGTTTTGAGCCGGAAGGGGTCTTTACCCACCTGGCCACCGCCGATGTTTTGGATGAAGAGGGCCGCGCCTACGTCTTTGAGCAGCAGGCGCGCCTTGCCGCCATGCTGCAGGCCCTATGCACAGCGGGCTTTGCCGGCATCGTGCATGCGGCGGCCTCGGCGGCTTCCATTTTGTTTCCCTCCCTGCGCTGCGATATGGTGCGCGAGGGTATCGCCCTGTACGGAACGGATATTTCCGGCACGCTCGACCTGCGTCCGGCGCTTTGCTGGAAGACGCACATCCTTTACCTTAAAACCATCGATGCGGGCGAAACTGTCAGCTACGGCCGCTATTTCACTGCGCAGCGCCCGACCCGCGTGGCGACCCTGCCCGTCGGCTATGCCGACGGCTACCGCCGCAGCATGCGCGGCAAGGCGCAGGTGCTGCTGGGCGGCAGGCGCATGCCCGTGATCGGCACCATCTGCATGGACCAGATCCTGGTGGACGTGACCGACGCCGAAAACCCCGCCGTTGGCGACGAGGTGGTGCTGCTGGGCCCGCAGGGCGGTGATATCCTCCGCGATACGGAGTTGGCCCAGTGGGCGGACACCATCAATTACGAGATCATGACCGGCATCACCAAGCGCGTGCCGAGGGAATACCTGCATGGTTGATAAAAAAAGCCTGCGCGAAGAACTCAAAGCGACCCGCGCAGGCATTTTAAAAAGAACGGAAAAAGAACGCGCCGCGCTTTGCCATCTGCTGGCGCTGCATGAGGTTCGGTGCGCGCGCCGCGTGCTCGTGTATCAATCCTTCGGCACGGAGTTTTCCACGCAGGCGCTGATCTCTGCGCTGCTGGAAGATGGAAAGGAAGTCCTTCTGCCCCGCGTCGAGGGTAAGGAACTGCGTGCCATCCTATTCACAAAGGACACGCCGCTGCGCCCCGGCGCCTACGGCATACCGGAGCCCGTGGGCCCGGCGCAGGACCCCGCGTCGATCGATCTTGTGCTCTGCCCGGGTCTGGGCTTTGATGCGCGCGGTGGCCGGCTCGGTTACGGCGCCGGCTATTACGACCGCTTTCTGAAAAAAACAGGGGCGTTTCGCATCGGCCTATGCTATAATGATTGCGTCCTGGAACTGATACCCACGGAGGCAACGGACGAAAAAATGGACGCGCTGGTCACGGAAACGGGCGCGCTTTACTGTCGGGGGGAAATACAATGAAAGAGATCCTAAGGCTTGCCGGCGTCTTTCTGGTGCTGATGGTGATGGGCACGGCGATCACGATGCTGCTGTTTGCCGCCATATTAAGCGATATCCGCTGGCTGAGCGTGCTTTTGACCATCGTGCTGCTGCTTTCCATTTATTATGTCAGCTTTCTGGAAGGCGCTGTGGAGGGCCGTAAGGCCCGCATGTTCGAGGCGACCATGCGCCGCCAGGAGCAGGATCGCGGCGTTGCCCCCACCGAGGCGGAAAAGGCGCGCTTCTTCGCTCCCTGGAAGGGCTTTGCCGCCGCGTACATCGCCGCGCTGCCGGGCATCGTACTTTCCATCCTGATGCTGTTTTTGGCGCCCGGCTCCCAGCTGTACTTCGACATGACGCCCATTATTCGCCTCATTTTGAGCCTGTACATGGGCACCTTCAGCTGGCTGGAAGGCCTCATGCCCTACATCTATCTGCCCCTGTCGTTGGTTTTGCCCAGCATCATCGGCCTTGGCTATCTATTCGGGCCCAAGTTCTACGACCGCATGATGAAGCAGATCGAAGAGTCCAAGCGCAAGCGCAGGCGCCGCCGCCGCAAAAAGACGAACGGTCCCGCGAACCCCGCCAAATGAGCAAATAAGCGCCGCGTTTTCAGATTGAAAACGCGGCGCTGTTTGTGTTTTACGCAGCTTGCTTGATCGTATGCTTCAGCCGCCCGATCTTTCTGTAATAGGCGATCATGTTGATGGCGGCACCGCCGCACCAGGCGCCAACCTCCACAAAGTAAAGGCCCGCCTGCCCAAGGGCCAGGGGAAGCAGCAATACGATGGAGATGCGCAGGATCAGTTCCATCACGCCGGACCACATGGGGATGACGGTATCGCCCATGCCCTGCACCGCCGAGCGGTGCAGATGCAGCATATACAAAATGGGCAGCGGCCAGGCCATGTAGGTCAAAAAGGCGTAGGAAAAACGCAGTGCCTCCGTCGTTTCCTCGGCCGTGCCTGAGATAAACATCGAAAGGATGCTGCGTCCAAACAGGATCATGGCCGCGCCGATGAGCGCAGAGGTAATCAGCGCCATGCCGATGGCCGCATGCATGCCGGCCGTGATGCGGTCGTACTTTTGCGCGCCCAGGTTCTGGCCCACATAGGTCGCCACGGAAAAGCCGAAGGCCGAGGCCGCCAGCTCCAGCAGGCCGTACAGCTTGAAGGTGGCCGTGTAGCCGGCCACGACGATATAGCCGAAGCTGTTGACCACGGACTGCACCACAAGGCCGCCCACGGAGATGATGGCCTCCTGCAGGCCCAAGGGCGCGCCCAGACGCACCATTTGCCAGCACAGGGAACGATCCGGCTGCCAGTCCTCTTTGCTCAGGTGCAAAAGCTCGAGCCTTCGCACGGAGCGGTAGCAGTACAGGCCGGAAAAGGCCTGGCTCAGCACCGTCGCCACCGCGGCCCCGCCCACGCCCAGGTGGAATACGCATACGAACAGAAGGTCCAGCGCGATGTTGATGATCGAGGCGATCGCCATGGCCACCAGCGAGGTCCTGCTGTCGCCCAGAGCGCGCAGCATGGAGGCGAATATGTTATACGCCGCCAGCACGGGGATGCCGGCAAAGCGGATGATAAGATACAACGTGGACAGGTCCAGTATGTTTTGCGGCGTGTTTAAAAGCAAAAGCATGGGCCGCGCGAGGCACAGGGAAAGCGCGGTCATGGCCGCGGCGATCGCGATGGTCAAAAGATAGCCCATGGCCGCCGTCTTGCGCAGTTCCCGCGTCTCCCCGGCGCCGAAGCGCTGGGCCATCAGGATGCCGAAACCCTGGGGAAAGCCGATCACCAGGCTCTGGATCAGCCAGTTGAACCAGTCCGCCGCGCCCACCGCGGCCAGGGCCTGCACCCCCACAAAGCGGCCGACGATCGCCGTATCCACCACGGTATAGAGCTGTTGGAACATGTTGCCGAGCATCAGCGGCAGGGCAAAGGCGAGGATCAGTCCCGCGGGCTTGCCGCTTGTCATGTCCCTAATGCGCTGTGCCATAAAACAAATCCCTTCTCGTTTTTTGTCTGTCCATGGACACCATGTAAATGGAAGCGTAGCACAGCGCGCGGCGCAGCGTCAAGCAAAATCCCGGAATATTTGTGTTCGCACTATTAAAATATTTTTATAAAAACGCTTGACAGGAACAGGTGGCGGTGCTATAATGGCAACAATTTCATAAGCCAAACCGTTGAGGCGAAAATCAAACCGGAAAAGGCGCCCACAGAGAGTGGAACGGGCTGAGAGTTCCGCGGAAAAGCCGTCCGGCAAATGGATCGCCGAGGGAAAGGGGAACGAAAAACCGCAGGTTTTTCAAGTATCCGGACTGTGTGCTCGCATTAAGGGCAGAAAATATGTTGGTATTTTCGTAACGAGTGGGCCGCTTGCGGCTCAAAAAGGTGGTATCACGGGTTTATATGCGCTCGTCCTTTCATGGGGACGGGCGCTTTTTTATATATGGCATGCCAGTTTCCTTTTAGAACCAAGACAAAAAACGACAGATTCCATTTCCATACAAGGAGGTTTCACCCATGAAAAAAGTGCCTTACAGATTCTATTTAAACGAGGATCAGATTCCCAAGTTCTGGTACAACCTGCGCGCCGACATGCCCGAGCAGCCCGATCCCCTGCTCAATCCCGCCACCGGCAAGCCCGCCACCCTGGAGGAGCTGGAGCAGGTGTTCTGCACCGAGCTTGCCAAGCAGGAGCTGAACAGCACCGACCGCTACATCGAGATCCCCGAGCCGGTGCGCGAGATCTACAAGCAGTACCGCCCCTCCCCCCTGATCCGCGCCTATAACCTGGAAAAGGCGCTGGACACCCCGGCCAAGATCTACTATAAGTTCGAGGGCAACAACACCTGCGGCAGCCACAAGGTCAACTCCGCCGTGGCCCAGGCCTATTACGCCAAGCAGCAGGGTCTAAAGGGCCTGACCACCGAGACCGGCGCCGGTCAGTGGGGCTCCGCCCTGTCCGAGGCCTGCGCCTACTTCGGCCTGCCGCTGACGGTGTACATGGTCAAGGTCTCGCACGACCAAAAGCCCCACCGCCGCGCCGTGATGCAGACCTTCGGCGCGCAGGTCGTTGCCAGTCCCTCCGACACCACAAACGCCGGCCGCGCCATATTGGCCGAGAACCCCACTACCGGCGGTTCCCTTGGCTGCGCCATCTCCGAGGCCGTGGAAAAGGCCGTCTCCACCCCCGGCTACCGCTATGTGCTCGGCTCCGTGCTCAATCAGGTGCTGCTGCACCAGTCCATCATCGGCGAGGAGACCCGCATCGCCATGGACCTGCTGGACGAATACCCGGACGTGGTCATCGGTTGCGCGGGCGGCGGCTCCAACCTGGGCGGCCTGATCTGTTCCTATATGCGCGATAAGCTCACCGGCAAGGGCAACCCCCGCATCGTGGCGGTGGAGCCGGCCTCCTGCCCCTCCCTCACCCGCGGCAAATACGCCTACGACTACTGCGACACGGGGCGCATCACACCCCTTGCCCGCATGTATACTCTGGGCTGCGGCTTCATGCCCTCCCCCAATCACGCGGGCGGCCTTAGGTACCACGGCATGTCGCCCATCCTTTCCAAGCTGTACCACGACGGCTATATGGAGGCCGTGTCCGTGGAGCAGACCAGCGTGTTCCAGGCGGCCACCCAGTTTGCCAGGCTGGAGACCATCCTGCCCGCGCCGGAAAGCGCCCACGCCATCCGCGCCGCCATGGATGAGGCCATCCGCTGCCGCGAGACCGGCGAAAAGAAGACCATCCTCTTTGGCCTGACGGGCACGGGCTTCTTCGACATGACGGCCTATACAAGCTACAACGAGGGCAGAATGTCCGACTACATCCCCACCGACGAGGAGCTGGAAAAGAGCTTTGCCCAGCTGCCCAAGGTCCCGGGCCTCAGCGAGTAAGCGAATGAAATACAACAACCGCCCGCACATACCTTTTGTGCGGGCGGTTTTCCATACGTGCAGCGCAAAAAAAGAACGGACAAAGCTTCGTCCGTTCAAGTGGAGTAGGAGGAGTGACCAACGATACTGCCGGAACGCTTCCGACGGTATTATAGTTTCCTCTTTTTTAAAATGTATGCACGGCGCGGTGAATCTCCCAAACATCCGCAGCGTTATGTTTTCCGGGGAAAACTTGAGTGTTTTTCCTTGTTGTGGTATGATATAAACTGCTGGAGGTGTGTTATGCGCATCATTGCCGGTACCCACAGAGGCAAAAAGCTGGTCTCCCCCGAAGGAGAGAACACCCGTCCCACCCACGATCGCACGCGCGAAGCCGTGTTCAGTGCGCTGCAGACAAGGCTTTACGGCGCGCGCGTGCTGGACTGCTTTGCCGGCTCCGGCGCTATGGCGCTGGAGGCGCTATCCCGCGGAGCCGCACAGGCCCTGCTGCTGGAAAAGGACGAAAATGCCTGCTGCGTGATCCGGCAAAACATCGAGCTGACCCGCGAGGAGGAAAAGGCCCGCCTTGTATGCGGCGACGCCATCCAGCTTTTGCAGGCGCTGCCCGCGCAGGTGTTCGATCTGGTCTTTCTCGACCCGCCCTACGGCAAGGGCCTGATCGAACAAGCGCTAAAGGCGCTCTTGTCGCGCCGGCTGTTGGCAGAGGGCGCCCTGCTGGTGGCGGAAACGGCCGCTGGCGAAACGCTTTTGCTCCCACCGGAAATCTCCGTCGTAAAGGAGCGAAAATACGGCAAGAACCTGATCCGCTTTCTTGCGGCGGTCCCGTGTACGGAAGGAGACGTTCCATGAAAACCTGCCTGTTTTCCGGCAGCTTTGACCCGCCCACGAACGGCCATCTGGATATCATCGAGCGGCTGAGCAAATTGTTCGACCGGGTGTGCGTATGCGTGATGAAGAACTCGCAGAAAAAGCCCTTCCTTCCGGAAGAAACGCGGCTTGCACTGCTGAAAGAAATCTGTGCGCATCTTCCCGGCGTCCAGGTGCATCTGGGCGAGGGCTTTACCGTGGATATGGCGAAAAATCTGGGCGCCTGCGCGATTGCCCGCGGCGTAAGGGACGTGCAGGATTACGCATATGAGGCGCAGTTGGCCAAGGCCAACGCCTACGTCGATCCGGATACGGAAACCCTGCTGTTGATGGCAAGGCCCGAGCACGAGGGCCTGTCCTCCACCATTGTGCGGGAGATCTGGTCCCTCGGCGGAGATGTGAGCATGTTGGTGCCGTCCGCAGTGCTGGCGGCACTCCAAAATAACAACCCCAACCCCAGAGAGGAGAGAGCCTAAAACATGAACGTGATGAAGCTTCTGGAGTTTTTGTACGAAGAGCTCAACAACAGCTCGTCTGTTCCTCTGACGGGCAAGCGATTGGTGGACGTGGAAAAGTGTCTGGACATCATGTCCGAATTGCGCGTGGTTTTGCCGGATGACGTCAAAAGCGCGGAAATGATCGTGCGCGACCGCGACCGCATTATAAAAGAAGCGGAGCTGCAGTCCCAGGACATCCTGCGCGACGCGGAAGCCCAGTTTGACCGCATGGTATCCGAGAGCAACATCGTCGCCGAAGCCCAGCGCCGCGCGCAGGAAATTGTCAACACCGCCCGCCGCCAGGCCAACGACGCCAAGGTTGCTGCGGACGAGTATGCCGACGATCTTTTGAGCGGCCTGGAAAAGTATCTAAAGTCCATCCTCAACGACGTGTACGACAACCGCGACGAGCTCAACGGCGTAAAGAAATAAGCCGCATCAACTGCCGCATCAGCAGCAAAAAGCCCAGCGCACAGCCCAGCACCAGGTAGGAAAACAATATCTTTTCCCCCGCGCTCGGCCTTGCAAGCACCGACCAGGCGGGCAATACCGGTTGCAGGAGGGGCTTTGCCAGGGCACACAACAGCAGACATAAAAGGGCATGGCTCAGCCTTTGCAGCAAATACACGCGCACAGGCACCAGCCCTTTTATAAAACAGGCCGACTGGCACAGAATCGAAAGCCCGCCAAAGCCCGAAAGCACGCACAACAGCAGCAGCCGCGCATACAGCGGCAGCGCGCAAAGGCAGGCGGAGCGGCAGCCGACGCCGATTTCCACAATTCCAGAGAGTAGCGGCTCCACCGCCGTCCTTGGCAGCGCAAAGGAC
>JBNRMU010000119.1:0-11423 GCA_050309765.1 Christensenellales bacterium | reverse complement strand
AAAAGTCGCGAAAGCGGCTTTTTCTTTTTGTTTTTATCCAGTTTATACATATTTGGGAAAGTACTTTCCACTGTCCTTTAGAATTCCTTCTCATCTTTTTTACATCTTTGTTATACTGTCATCAAGTGTATTTTCTGCTGCACCTTTTTGAAGAATTGCGTCTTGCACACCAATACATATAAACAAAAGCAGGAGTTTTGCATGCGAAAAAGACTCTTTGAGATCATCGAAACCGCCACAGAGGGCGACCGCTGGAGCAATGTGTACGATGTGTGCATGATGGTCGTCATACTCGCCAGCCTGGTGCCCCTTGCCTTCAAAAACGAAACGCCGCTGTTCATCGCCATCGACAGGGCAGCTGCGGCCATCTTCATCGTGGACTATCTTTTGCGGCTGTCTACGGCCGACCACAAACTGAAAAAGGGCGCGCTTTCGTTTTTTCTGTATCCGCTTACGCCCATGGCGATACTGGACCTCGTCTGCATCCAGCCTTCTTTGGGTATGCTCGGCAGTGGATTCCGCCTGTTCAAGGTGTTTCGCCTGTTTCGCACCCTGCGCGTGTTTCGCGTGTTTAAGGCCGTGCGCTATTCACGCAGCATCCGCCTGATTAAGGGTGTATTCGTCTCGCAAAAAAAACCGCTGATGACCGTAGGCGTACTGGCGGTGGCTTATCTCATGATCTCGGCACTGGTCATCTTCAATGTAGAACCCGATTCCTTCAACACCTTCTTCGACGCCATCTATTGGGCTACCGTGTCGCTGACGACCATGGGCTACGGCGACATCTATCCCGTCACCACCATCGGCCGGATCGTCACCATGGTTTCCTCGGTGTTCGGCATCGCCATCATCGCCCTGCCCTCGGGTATCATCACCGCTGGCTTTATGGAACAGCTAAACGTCGAAAGCAAGCAGGAAAAGCACTGATCCTTAGGAAAAATCTTATAAATGAAAGAGAGCGGGCAAAGCCCGCTCTTTCCTTTTCTCTTCACTTTTCCCTTTTTCTTATTCCTTCTCTACCGCCCCGAAAAAAGCCTCCAGCACTTCCTTCGCTTCATAAGGCCCGTTTTCTCCCTCGCGCAGCTCAAACAGCAGCGGTCCTCTGTAGCCCGTCTCGCCCAGGCGCGTGACCAGATGGCGCCAGGGCACGATGCCCTTTCCCGGCAGCCAGTGCCTTTCGTCCACGCCGTCGTAGTCGGAAAGGTGGGTGGACACGATTCGGCGAGCCAGATTGTCCAGGAACGAGGCGTGGCTCTCGCCCAGCAGGTGGTTCACATCGAACACGATGGGCACGTTGTCCGCCGCTTCGCTCATCGCCAGGGTCTCCTCGGAGCTGTTCCCAAGGCACGAGCGCGGCAGGTTCTCCAGCGCGAGCATCGCCCCAAAACGGGCCGCATGGCATTTGAGCTCGCGAATGCTCAGGATCGAGCGTGCCATGCGCAGCGCCCTTTCCTCCGGCAGTACGGGTTCCAGGCAGCCGTGCAGCACATACACCTGCACGCCCCAGGGCGCGGTCAGGTCGATCACCCGCTTGAGCGATTCGCACACCGCCTCCCGCTCCTCGCGCAGGGCATGGGCAATGTCCCAGCCGGGGCCAAAGGGCAGGTGCACGCTCCAGGGACAAAGATGGTTTGCGGCCAGCTTTACAAGCCGCGCTTCCTGAAGCCGGATCAGTCTTTCCTCGCCGCCCCTTTGTGCCTGCTCCGCACCGAGCGCCAGGGCTTTGGGGTCGTACGGGTCGGACAGATCGACCGGCCCGCTCCCCGGCAGGCAGCTGGGGATGCCGATTTCAAAATGCGTGAAGCCTTCGTCGATAAAGCCCTGTATCGCCTCCGGGGAGTGGCGCGATGCGCTCAAACCCAGGGGCAGATCATAGGATAAGACCTTCATTGGAGCGCTCCTTTCTGCCGCTGCCGCGGCTTAAAACCATGCTGGCGGCGGACATTTCCCGCCGCCTACTTTATCCTATCACGTGCCGGAAAAGAATAAAAGTATAAGCTTTTCCGCTTCCGTGGTGCTACCAAACATTGCAGCAGGCAGGAAGCGTACGCATAATAAGCGGCGCCTCTTCCGTTTCGCGCGGAAGAGGCGCCGCTTTTGTCAGCCTTTGCCGAATGTGTCCGCATAGGCGTCGATGCATTTTTGCACCAGGCCCTCGGCGTCCTTTGCGCCGTAAAGCTTTTCGTCGATGAGCGTCTCGCGGCCTTCCAGCGTTTTATAGACGCTGAAAAAGTGCTGCATCTCGCTGAAGATATGGGCGGGCAGCTCGTCTATGTCGCTGTAGCCGTTGTAGACGGGGTCCTGCAGGGGCACGGCGATGATCTTTTCGTCCATGCGGCCCTGGTCAAGCATGGTGATGGCGCCGATGGGCTTGGCCTGTACCAGGGACAGGGGCTGTAAAACCTCGCTGCAGATGAGCAGCACGTCCAGCGGATCGCCGTCGTCGGCCAGGGTGCGGGGAATAAAGCCGTAATTGGCCGGGTACTGCGTGGAGGTGTGCAGGATGCGGTCCAGGATCAGGCAGCCGGTTTCCTTGTCCAGCTCGTATTTCTTTTTGCTGCCCTTCTCCACCTCGATCACGACGATGAACTTTTGCGCCTGCACGCGCTTGGGCGACAGATCGTGCCAGATGTTTGCCAAGGCTTGAGCCTCCCTTCGTATGTGAATCAGGGGCGTATGCCCCTGTTTGACTGCATGTTTGCATACATAGCATAGCCCGAAACGCAAAAATATGCAACCCGCACCAAAGGAGCGGGCCGCACCCAACATATAAAAGTGAAACGCGCAGAACGAAAAGAGTTTAATAAAAGCTTTGCGGAAGCAAAGCCTCCGCAACTCTTCTCTCTTCACTCTTTTATGGCCTCGATCATAAACATCGGCGTGGAGGCGAAGTTCACCTGCTCCTGGCGCGACCACACGCGCTGCCAGATATGCGTATCCGTCTGCACCCGCATGCCCAGCGCGCGCAAAACCGTTTCGTCCCATTTGGGGCGCAGTACGGACGACAGCGGCAGGGTTCTTGCGATCTCGTCCATCTTTTCAAAGCCCTCGCCCTCATTGTCGTCGCGCAGACCGGCCTTGCGCGTGTTTTCGCGGTCCTGCTCGTAGGCAGTCTGCGCCGTTTCGTCGAACAGGTGGCGGTACCAGTTGGCGTCGAAGTTCAGCAGCAGCCCGCCGGAACGCAAAACGCGCGCCCACTGGGCGTAGGCCTGCTCAGGTCTGGGCAGGTTCCAGCTGAGGTTGCGCGAAAGCACCACGTCGAAGCTCTGCGCTTCAAAGCGCAGCGCCTGGGCATCCATCTCCAGAAAGGTGATTTTTTCTGCGAGCGGACCGGCGTTGTTTTTCGCCTCCTCCAGCATCCTGGGCGTGTAGTCCACGGCGGTGACGCGATAGCCCGCCTCCGCCAGCAGTATGGCGAAAAACCCGGGCCCGGTGCCCACCTCCAGCACGCGGATCTGCTGCGGCGCCCTTTCCCCCAGGCAGGCGGCGATCCTTTCCGTCAAAAGCAGACGCCAGGCTTCGTGGTGGAAGCCGCTGAGTTCCTCCTGATTCACGAGGGAATAGCCGGGTGCGCGCCGCGTCCAGTAGGCGCGGTTGCTGTTTTCAAGGCTTTGGGCTTGGTACTCCATAGGCGATCATCGGCCCCTTTTCGATCAGATTGAGCGAAGCGGTCTGGTACAAAAGCACCCCGTCCTCCGCCGCCGGATGCGTATACAGCAGGTTCCCGAAATAGTCGCGGATCTCGCCGAGCACTTCGCCCTTACGGAAATGCTCGCCGGGCTGCTTCTGCGGATACCAGCAGCCGGTCAGGGGCGCTTCGTCGTCGCGTTCGATCAGTTCCTGCTTTTCGAATTGTTTAGCTTCCCCGTCCAGCACACCCATGCGGCGCAGGATGTTCAAAACGTCGCTCTTATCGGCGTCGATCTCCCCGCGGTCCATCCGCGAAAGCCCGCCCCGCTCGATGAGCACCGAGGGGATGCCGCAGGCCGAGGCCGTGTTGTACGCCCCGCCCGTGCGGGTTAAGGAGCGCACGCAGTACTTGGCATTAACGCAGGCCGCCATGGCGCGGGCTGTTTCCTGCGCCGGTGCGCCGCCCAGATAGTACACGTACGGAGTCAGGCTTTCAAAGCCGTCGCCGCTGTGCAGATCGATGAAAAAATCGGCACGGCGGATGCAGTTTTCGAACAGGGCGTGCGCAAGCCGCTCGGCCGTCGTTCCCTGCGGGTCGCCGGGAAAGACACGGTTGAGGTTTTTGCCGTCCTCGAACACACGGCTCATGGTGCGGTTTTCAAAGCCGGAGCGGTTTGCAAGCGGCAGGATGCACACCGTGCCCGCGATCCGATCCGTCTCCAGCTCGCGGGCAAGCTCGATCGCCGCCTGGATGCCGATGAATTCCGCGTTGTGTATGCCCGCGGTGATCAGGGCGCGGGGCCCGTCGCGCCGCCCGCGCAGAAGGGTACAGGGCAGGCGCAGCGCCGTGCCCGGCACGGGAAACCAATCCCGGACGACCTCGCCCGGGCACAGGGGTTTGTCCAAACAAAGCATGGCTTTTATTTCCTCGCGGCGATGGCAAAGATGGGTACGGGGTTGTAAAACTCGTCTATCTCGGCATAGATGCGGCCCCAGACCCCGCGATCCACCTGCACGTTTTTAAAGCCTGCCCGCCGCAAAAGCTCCAGGTCCCACTGCGGCCGTGCGCGCTGCAGGCGGGCCATCTGCGCGCTTATGTGTGCGTATACCTGGTTCTGCGCCTGCGTCAGCTCCTTGTGGGCGTGGTTTGCGGGCAGGGGCGTTTGCACCGTTTCGTGGTGGTAGTCGGCGTCGAAGTTCAGCAGCACGCCACCCTTTTTCAGCAGACCATACCAGTTTTGATAGGCCCGGCCCAGGTCCGGCAGAAAGCTGGTGAGGTTGCGGGTCAAAATCGCGTCGAAGCTCTCCGGCGCAAAGGCGGGCGCTTCCGCGTCCATCACAAAAAAGTCGGCGTCCAGACCCAGCTGTCCGGCGCTGTGGCGCGCCCCGCGGATCATCTCTTCGGACAGGTCTATGCCGGTCATCCTCTGGCCCTGCTGTGCAAGCAAAAAGCAAAAAAAGCCGGTGCCCGTGCCGATGTCCAGGATCCTCAGCCCCTGCGCATCGGGCAGATATTTTTCGATCTCGCAAAGCCAGCGCTCGCGCTTTGCGCTTTTAAGCTCGCGCAGGCGCAGGGTCTCGAACTTTTCGGCGCGGCCGTTCCAGTACGCGGTGATTTCGTTTTTGATTTGCTGCATTTGTTTATTCTATCGTCAAAACGGAGTCGAGCAACACGCGGGTGTATTCCTCCTTGGGCGCCCGCAGAATATCCCGGGCAGCCCCCTCCTCGATGAACCTTCCTTCCTTCATAATGGCAACGCGGTCGCACAGGCCGGCCACCAGGGCCAGGTCGTGCGAAACAAAAATCATGGAAAGGCCGAGGCGTTCCCTCAGCTCGGCCAGCAGGCGTACGATCTGCGCCTGGGCGGAAACATCCAGGGCGCTGGTGACCTCGTCGCAGAGCAGCGCGCGCGGCCCGGCCGCCAGGGCCCTGGCCACGGCCATGCGCTGTGCCTGGCCGCCGGAAAGCTCCGACGGGCGGCGGGAGAGCAGTTCTTCAGGCAGGCCCACCCGCTCGAGCAGCTCCTGCAGCTGCGCCTTGTTCCCGCCGGCGGAGTGCAGGGCCTCCAGCAGCGACTTGTCAAACGTCCAGCGGGGATCGAAGGAGGCCTGTGCGTCCTGAAAGACCATCTGCAATATCCGCCCCGCCTGGGCGGGACAGGTGCAGTCCTGTCCCTGCAGATACACCTTGCCTTCGTCCAGGCGCTCCAGGCAGGCGATCGCGCGCAGCAGCGTGCTCTTTCCGCAGCCGCTGACCCCGACCACGCCCAGTATCTCGCCCGGCATCAGGCTAAGGCTCACATCGTCCAGCACGGGCAGGCGCCTGCCGCCGCGCACAAAGCTTTTTTTTGCGTGCCTGACTTCAATCAGCGGCGCTTGTGTCATCTGTTCCCCTCCGGCAGCTGGCGTAGTGATCGCGGGATAATTTCAGCCATGCATGCGCCTGCGTTTGGCACTTTCCGTCGCAAAAGGCGCAGCGCGGGGCAAAGGCGCAGCCCGACTGCATCGCCCCGTCCAGCGGCGGCTGGCCGTCCAAACCCTGCGGCAGGCGGCCGGAAAGGTCCGGCATGGCGGCGAGCAGCGCCCTTGTGTAGGGATGCGCGGGGCGGGCGAACAGCTCCCGCGCCGGGCCCAGCTCCACCAGGCGGCCGGCATACATCACGCCCACCATGTCGGCAAGGCGTCTGGCAAGGCCCAGGTTGTGCGTCACCAGCAGGATGGCCGTGCCGCTGCGGGCCCGTATCTGCAAAAGCTCGTCCGCGACCAGCTTCTGCGTGGTCACGTCCAGGGCGCTGGTGGCCTCGTCGCAGAGCAGCAGGCGCGGCGACGGCAGCATGGCCGCGGCGATGGCGATGCGCTGGTTCATGCCGCCGCTCATCTCAAAGGGGCAGCTTTGCAGGATGCCCTCCGCGTCCGGCAGGCCCAGGCTCCGGAAGCTCTGCAAGACCATCTGCCGGTCATAGGGCAGGCCCAGGCTTTGCATGATTTCCTTCAGCTGCTTTTCGTAGCTGCGGATGGGGTTGAAGGAGCCGGAGGTGTTCTGGGGCACCAGGCCGATCTGCCGGCCCAGCAGCTGGCGCCTTTGCCTGCCTGTTAGGCTTAAAAGCTCCTGCCCGTCGAAAAGGATGCTGCCCTGGCAGGCGATGTCGTATAGGCCGACCACAGCGCGCAGCACGCTGCTTTTGCCGCAGCCGCTCTCCCCCGCCAGGCACACGATCTGCCCAGGGCGCACGCGCAGGCTAAAATCGGCCACCGCCTTTTGCCCCGCATAGCTGACGTGCAGGCCGCGGATATCCATCAGGCTTTGCGTCATCTCCATCCGCCCTCCTCCGCCAGGTCGCGCAGGGAATCGCCCAGGTAGTTGAACAGCATGACCGCTGCCACCATGCAAAGGGCCGGCGCCAGCACCGTCCAGGGCGCCAGCTGCACATAGGCGCGGGCCTCGTTGATCATCGATCCCCATTCGGCGTGCGGCGGCACCACGCCAAGGCCCAGGAAGCTCAGGCCCGCCACGCCGATCATGGTGGTGCCGATCTGCATGGCGGCGCTGACCAGCAGCGAGCCCAGCATGTTCGGCAGTATGTGGCGCAGCAGTATGGCAAGATCGCCGCAGCCGGAAAGCCGGGCGGCCAGGACGAAGCTCTCGTTTTTCAGGCGCAGGGCGTGGCTGCGGGCCAGGCGGGCGTACAGCGTCCAGCCGGTCACACCCAGGGCGATCAGCGCGCCGAGCAGGCCGCCGTTTAAAATACCGGCAACGGCGATGGCAAGCACCATCTGGGGAAAGGCCAGCAGCATATCCGTCAGGCGCATGATCAGGCTATCCAGCGCGCCGCCGTAATAGCCCGAAACCAGCCCCAGGGCTGTGCCAAAGACAAACGAGACCGCGACCAGCGCCAGCGACGCAAAGATGGTCGTCCTTGCGCCCATGAAAACGCGCGAGCACACGCAGCGGCCAAGAAAATCCGTACCAAAGGGATACTCGGCGCTGGGCGGCAGCTTTATGGCGTCCGCGTTCGTGGCGTAGGGGTCGTTGGGGGCAAGAAAAGGCGCCAGCAGGCTTAAAACCAGCAGCAGCGCCGCCAGCGCGCCGAAAATGCAGACCCTGAGGCGAGCGGAGCGTTTTTTGTTTTTGACGGCTTGGTTCTTCATGCGGCCTACTCCAGCTCCACGCGCTTGTCGATCAGGGGATAGCTCAGGTCCGTGAGCAGGTTCACGCCCACATACAGCGCGGCCATCACCAGCACAAAGCCCTGGATCACGGGGAAGTCGCGCGCGCTGATGGCCTCCATCACCAGCTTGCCGATGCCCGGCCAGCGAAAGATGGTCTCCACCACCACGCTGCCGCCCATGAGCGTGCCCACGGAAAGGCCCACGATGGTCAGGATCGCGCCCAGGGCGCCCTGCAACACGTTTTTGAACAGCACCACGCTTTCGCGCAGGCCGTGGGCGCGCAGGCCCCTGACGTAGTCCTTGTTCAGCTCGGACAAAACCTCGGCGCGTATCTGGCGGGTGAAGCGGCTCATCATCGGCAGGGAAAGTGCCAGCACGGGCAAAACCAGCCCCTGCAGGCTGCCTGTGGCGATGACGGGAAAAAGCCGGAATTTGATGCAAAGATAATACATCAAAAGCACGGAAAGCAGAAAGCTTGGCAGGGCGTTGCCGGCAAAGCTCAGCACGCGCACCACATGGTCCACGGGCCTGTCCTTTTTGACCGCGCACAAAACGCCCAGCGGCACGGACACCGCGAGCGAAACAAAAAGGCTTAAAAGCGCAAGCACGGCCGTGTTCTTAAGCCCCGCCAACAGCTTTGGCAAAACGGGCAGGCCGTCCTTGTAGGAAAGGCCGAAATCGCCCCGCAAAACGTGCAGGAGCCAGTCGAAATAGCGCACCAGAAAGGGGCGGTCCAGGCCCATGCTGTGCCGGGTCCTCTCCACCACTTCCTGCGAAACGGCAATGCCCTGCGCCGAAAGCTTTTTCAGCGCAGGGTCGCCGCCGGATATGTACAAAAGCGCATACACGGCAAAGCTTAAAAACAGCAGCACAGGGATGAGCTGCAAAAGCCGTTTCAGGATGTATTTTCGCAAGCAAGAGCCCCCAGATTAAAAAACGCTGTTACATAAAACAATAGAGGGAAAGGGCGTATTTGTCCACCCCTTCCCAAAGATTTAAACCGTTACTGAATGTCGCTGTCCTTGTCGATGCCGTAAAAGTCGAACGGGCAGGTTTCAGCATAGCCGCTGACGCCCGGGCGGCGCACGGTGGTCTTGTTGAACAATCCCACGTAGCCGAAGGCGTTGTCGTCGATGGCGATCTGCACGATCCGATTGGCAAGATCGGCGCGGGCGGCCGGATCGGTTTCGTACTGCAGCTGGTCGATGAGTGCCTCGCACTCGTCGCTGTAAAAGCCGCCGATGGCATAGCGGCTGTCCTGCCTTAAGGTGGCGTCGATCATGTAATAGGGGTCGCCGGCCTTGTCCGCGATCATGCAGTACAGGGCAAGGTCATAGTCGCCCGTGGCCATGTAGGTGCTGTCCGGGTCCTCCTCGCAGACAAGGTTCGCCTGAACGCCCACGTTTTTAAGCTGCTCCTGGATGAGGGTGGCCAGGGTATCCAGGGAGCGCGCCGCGTAGTAGCACACGGTGAGCGTCAGCGTTTGCCCGTCCTTTTGATACAGGCCGTCCGCGCCCAGGGCATAGCCGTCGGCCTCGATCAGCTTCTTGGCCTTTGCGGTGTCCACAGGGGGCACCGTCACCTTGCCGTAGGCGGCCGTGGGGCTGAAGGGGCCCACGGCGGCGGAGACCGTGCCCTTTAAGAAGGCGGCGATGGCGTCCTTGTCCACGGTCAGGTTCACGGCTTCGCGCAGGTTGTCGCTTAAGCGGTTCTCGTTGAGCACGTAAAACTGCAGGCGCGTGGCCGGGATCCTGGTGACGACGTACTTGTCCGGCTCGGCTTCGAAGATCTCCAGCGCCGCCGAGGACACGGAGGTGTAGCAGTCGATCTCGCCGTTCTGCATGGCCATGAGCTTGGGCTCGTCCTCCTGCATGTAATAGAACACCGCGCCGTCCAGCTTGACCTTGCCGCCCCAGTATTTTTCGTTCCTCTTCACGGTCACGTCGCCCTCGGGCTTGAAGGTGTCGATGACAAACGGGCCCGTGCAGATGGGCGCGTTGTCAAAATCCTGCGTGTGGTTAAGGTCCATAATGCCAAGCTCAGGGCTTGCCAGGTCGTTGAGCAGGGTGGGGTACACATCCGGCGTTTGGATGGTGAGGGTCTTTGCGTCCTTTGCAGCGATATCAAAGCCGGCAAGATAGGCAAAGCGCTCGTTGACCGCGGCCGCGCGGGCCAGGTTTTTGACCACTATGTCGGCGGTCACGGCCTCGCCGTTGGAAAAGCACAGGCCGTCCTTGAGGGTGATGGTCCAGGTGTTGCCGTCGGCAACCGCCTCCCTGGCCAGGCAGGGCTTGGCGGCGGAGTCGTCGCCCATCCTGAACAGCGTTTCGGACAGGCCATAGATGGAGGTGTACCAGCCATAATACTCCTTGTGTACGTCCAGGCTCGGGTAGGCGAAGGACACCGCGGCCTTCAGCACCCTAGCCTCGCCGGCGGGCGCGCCGGCGCAGGCGGCAAGGGAAAGGCACAAAAAGAGCACAAGCAATATGGAAAGAATCTTGCGGATACCGAAGCGTTTCATCTGTTTGTTTCCTTTCTGTTTTTTGTCGGAAGCATCCCTGCAGCCGCAAAAAAAGAAGGCATACCTTCCTTCTCTTCAGAGAAAGAACCTGCCTTCTGGCTGTCTGTTTGTTTCCTTCGTGATGCTTTATGCGGAATCATTTGGAACGCTTCGGCATTCCCGCGCCGCTTCTGTGCGGCCGCTTGTATGTATACCCTACACGAAAAGCGGGGTTTTGTCAACGTCGTTTTGGGCCAAGGGCCTACTGCACGATCTTGGCCAGCACGATGTAGCGCGCGTCGTCGTAGGAATAGGAACAGGTGGAAAGCACGATCACCCGATCCTCAGGCGATACCTCAACGTCGCTTTTGAAGCTGGAGTTGGCGATAGCCCAGTCGATCACGCCCTGCATGTCCTGCGGGGTGGTTTTCATCAGCTCCGCAACCTTGTAGCCGTCCGTAGTGCAGCCGGCAAACAGGTCCAGGCGCTTTGTGCCGTTTGGGGTCAGAAGCCACATCTGCGGGTGCTGCTCGTAGTAGCCCTTTTCGCGGTATTTGAGGAGCGAGGCAAACATGCTGCCGTTTTTCATGTTGTGGCCGAAGATGACGGAAAGGCAGTCGCTGAAGTCCGGGCTGTCGTCGCAATCCAGGAACAGGCTGCCCGCGCCGTTGCTCTTGCCGTCCGGCAGGCGGTACAGGTAATAGTCGTTATCCTTTGCCTGCATAACGGGGTAGTTGATCCGGGTACCCTCATTGTACAGCCAGCCGACGGCATTGGGATAGCTGTGCAGAAGCTCGTCAAAGTCGATCTCGATGGGCGCGGTCAGCGTTTCGGCCGGCGCGGCCTCGTCCTGCGCCTGCGGCGCGGCAGGCTGCAAGGGTTCCTGCACATCGGCAGCCGTCTGCGCGGGCGTTTCGCCCTGGGGCTTTTTCATCACCCGGTCCGATACGTCGAGGTAGCTTTTTGTGCCCTCGTGGTACTCCCAGAGGATGGAGCCGAGCTTAAAGCCCGAAAACAGCAGCACGCCGCAAATAAGTATCAACAAACACCAACGGATCGCCTTTTGCATCGATTTCTCCTTTTCTTCGGCGGGAAAACGTTCAAGATAGCCTCTATACTATAC
>JBNRMU010000118.1:0-10456 GCA_050309765.1 Christensenellales bacterium | reverse complement strand
GTCAACGCCGTGCGCGAAGCCGTGGACCGCGAATACGCCGCCGGCCGCAACACTGTGATGGGCGACGAAGAGCTGAGCAACTTCGTCTACCAGGCGGACTCCGCTTTCTTTGAAAAACTCCTGGCTCACAAGCGCCTGTTGTAATCGGCGTCAATACAACAACACGCCGCCGGATGAACTTCCGGCGGCGTTCCTTATCGTATCGGCAGCTGCGGCGTCTGCGCCCATGCGCGGCGGCTCCATGCAGAATGCGGCCGATTCAGGCAACAAAAAACGCGCCGTATGGGTCTTCCCAATTCCGACGCGCTCTTTTGCGGGAGTAGAGCTTGGCGCTGTCCTTGCGCCTGCTTATGGGATTCACTTGGCCGAAGCCGCTCCGCTTCTCGCTGTCAATCCTTCGTTTTTGCTTCTTGCTCAGCTTTTCATAAGGAATAAAGGGTTTCATGGGCGTTTGCCCTCCTTTCGCGGTTTTGCGCAATCATCATTCTCTTTGAAGAAACGATGCTTGCAGACCAAATGTTCAATTATACGGATGGCCGATCGTCCCCATCCAGCCCCAGATGGTGCAGCATCCTTTGCGGATCGCGCAAAAAGTCGCGGTAAAGCTGCACATTTTCCAGCTCCTCCCAGCGTCTTTTTAGCGCGCCCTGTGCGCCCAATTCATAGATTCTCGCCCCCGGATAGGCGAGCAGTATGGGCGAATGCGTGGCCAGGATGAACTGTGAGCCCGCCCGGGCCAGACGGTTGAGCAGCACCAGCACGGCCATCTGCCGCTGCGGCGAAAGGGCGGCCTCCGGCTCGTCCAGCAGGTACAGGCCGCCGGCGCCGAAGCGGTTATTCAGCAGCGACCAAAAGCTTTCGCCATGCGACTGTTCGTGCAGGGAAACTCCGCCGTAGTCCTCCAGCATGGTGGCGTCGTCCTCATTGATGCGGTCGATTTCCGAGGCCACGTTGTAAAAGCTTTCCGCGCGCAGGAAAAAACCGTCCTTGGGCCGCTTGACCCCCTTGACCAGTACCAATTGCTCGTACAGTGCGGAATGCGAATCGCGGGTGGAAAAGCGGAAGTTGCGCGAGCCGCCCTCGGCATTAAAGCCGAATCCCACGGCAATAGCCTCCAGCAGGGTGGATTTGCCGCTGCCGTTTTCGCCCGTGAAACAACAAACGGGCGCATCCAGATCGAGCGGAAGGTTCTTAAGCACAGGCAACTCCTGCAGATAGGCGTTGGGCCCGTCAAATGCCGCGCCCTCGCGCAGGTAGATGCCGCGGATAAACATGCGCTTTTCCCCCTTTCCATGACGGCAGTATACCAAATATCTGCTGTTTTGCGCAAGCCGCCGCACGCCAATATGTGCCATAGGTCAAATCCCCGGCGGAATACATTGCAGCAAGGCCCAAAAACCTGCCCAGCGGCAGAATCCACGCGATCTTAACAAAGAAAAAGGGAAAAACTCTTTCGTTTTTCTTGACAGAGCCTGTCTGCTTTGCTATAGTATCGTTTGTATGAGCGAAAGCTCGCGTGCGCCAAAGACAGCGGGTGCTGTATTCCAGCGTAAATCCCGCCGAGGACATGCAGGGTATTTATCCAGCAATTGAATTGCTGCCCTCGTGCCCCTTGCGGCGCGTAGGGCTTTTTTCATGCACGAATATGGGCATGTCTCAGCCTTGAAGAAGCGAGGTGAAACCAATCATGAACAAGAATCAGGAGATCAAAGCCAGCCAGATCGAAATGATCAAGGAAAACCTGCAGAAGGCGCAGTCCGTCGTCTTTGTGGATTACCGCGGCCTGACCGTTGAGGAAGACACCGCGCTGCGCAAGCAGCTGCGCGAGGCCGGCGTGGAATACAAGGTGCTGAAAAACACCCTGATCAAGCGCGCTGCCGACGAGCTGAACATCACCGGCCTGGACGAGCATCTCAACGGCCCCACCGCCGTTGCCTTCGGCCTCAACGATCCCGCTTCCCCCGCCAAGATCATCGGCGACTATATCCAGCAGTCCAAGAAGATGGAGATCAAGTGCGGCCTGGTCGATAAGCAGTATATCGACGTTAAGGGCGTGGAGGCGCTGGCCAAGCTCCCCAGCAAGGAGGTCCTCGTGGCCATGCTGCTGGGTACGCTCAACGCTCCCGTCCGCGGCCTTGTTACCGCTCTGGGCGGCGTTCTGCGCAAGCCCTTGTATGTGCTCAACGCCATCAAGGATCAGAAGGACGGCTCCGCCGCATAAAGGCGCGTCCAATCCGTTTTCCGCCCGGCGCGCACACAATGCCGCGGGCATCCTTACTATCCACAATTGAAATTAAATGGAGGAAATCAAAATGACTCACGAGGAATTCATTACCGCTATCGAGAATATGACCGTTATCGAGCTGGCCGACCTGGTCAAGGCTCTTGAGGAAAAGTTCGGCGTTTCCGCCGCTGCCCCCGTGGCTGTTGCCGCTGCTCCCGCCGCTGGCGCCGCTCCCGCTGCTGCCGCCGAGGAGAAGACCGAGTTTGACGTCGTGCTGAAGGCTGCCGGCGAGAAGAAGATCAACGTGATCAAGGTTGTCCGCGAAGTCGTTTCCGGCCTGGGCCTGAAGGAAGCCAAGGACCTGGTGGACGGCGCCCCCAAGACCATCAAGGAAGGCGTCTCCAAGGAAGAGGCCGAGAGCATCAAGGCCAAGTTCGAAGAAGCCGGCGCCACCATCGAGATCAAGTAATCTCAACCAAAGCGCAAAAGACAGGCCGTCCGCAGCAGCGGGCGGCTTGTTTTTGTTTGCCGACAAGTTATTCTCCATTCTCCGTACACAAGGGGGCGCTTATCGGCCTTTGCCGCCTGCCTGGGGCGGCCGATGGGGCTTTCTCGGAGCCCATCGGTGACATTCTTTGCCGGTCCCATCACAGATACAGATAGGCACTGGCCGGCGATTTGCCGCCTCTTCCTGCTGTGCAGGACAAAAATGCAAAAAAAAGACCCGTCGGTGATTCCCGACGAGCCCCATTATGGTTAAGGGGATTTATTTGGTGACGAAACCATTCTCCGGATCGTTCAGCTCATCCAAAACCGTCTGTACGCGCGGCATCATGGTCGCGATATAGGCGTCCCATTCGGCCTCGATATCGATATTTGGCTGGGCGATGAGCTCGGACAGCTTGGTTTTGACCTCCATGCCGAAGGAACCGTACTTGTCCTTGTTCTCGGCGGACCCGAAGGATACGCCGTAGTCAAAGATTTTAACCATAGTGGGGAGCCTGCCCGAGGCAAATGTCTGCCACAGGCGGTCGCGTTCGTTGTACTGGTATTCGATGGTGCCGGGGCCTACGACGGTGCGTCCATTCTGGGAGCCGTTGGCCTCGTTGAACAGGTCGTTGACATAGGGGCTGATGTATTCGCCAAGCGTGTCGTCATATTCCCACAAGAGCTCCACGTCCGCCACAGCGTCGCCCAAAACGTTGTAATCCTTGCCCTCGATGCCCCAGGTACGCAGGCGGATGCCTTCGGTGGTCTGCAGGAATTCCCAGAAGTCAAGCACGCGGGCGATCTTCTCGGGGGTGTCCTCCATCTTGTGGCTCATAGCGGTCACGGTCCAGTAATCCTCGGTCTGGGTCATATACCAGTTGCCGTCCCACCCGGGAACGATGGCGATGCCCCAGTCCTCGCGTTCTTTGATGATCCCATCGCGGATCATGTCGGTGGTCCAGTTGTTGAGGGCGCCGGTCACGTTGTAGGTGGCAAACGCCAGGCCCGATTTGACCATGTCCTCATACTCCGTACCGGTAAAGAGCATGTTGTCGTTGTAGATCAGTCCCTCCTGGAACATGTCGTAGGTGATCTTAACGCCCTGTTTGTACACATCCAGCGCAGGCGGCCAGACATATTCGCCGTCCACCAGGATGTAGGAGCAGGTTTCGTTGCCCTCCGCAGCGGGCGGGCCGATGAACAGCACAGGTGCGTGCGGGAAGGCCCAGGTGGGCATCACCAATCCGGCATTGCCGGCGCCGTTGCCGCCGGGATCCTGCGCCAGGACAGCGCGGATCAAATCCAGCCATTCATCCCAGGTGTAGATATCGTCGTCTTGGTACAGACCCACGGCCTTGGCCCAGTCGCGGCGATAGCACCAATGCGAGGTGTAGCAGCTCTCCGCCTCAGGGGGATTGTCGCGCAGGGATGGCCAGGCATACAGCACGCCGTCCACGCTCAGCGCGGGCACGGATAAGGCATTGTTATAGGTATTGCTCAGGTTGGGATAGCGTTCGGCATCGAAATACTCGGCCCGGAAGGGGGCAAACGCGCCCTGCTTGGCCCAGGCGCGGTATTCGGTCGCCTGCGCGCCCTTGAGATCCCAGTTGATGATGTCCGGCGCATCATCCGTGGCGATCCAGGTGCGGACCTTCTCGTTCCAGTCGCTCCAGGAGATGGGAATGTACTCAAATGTAAGGTTGAACTTTTCCTTGACGAATTCGTTGCGGGCGTGGTGTCCATGCTTTTCCGCCTGGAGCACGTCCTGGGAGATGACGATGGGCTGGGAGTAGTCTCCGCTGGCCGCGGCCACGTCTGCCGCCTTTCCGCCGCCACCGCCGCCCTGGCAGGCCGCCAGGGGAACCAGCAGGGCAAGCACCAGCATCGCGCAGGCAAGTCTTAACAGCGTCTTCATGGGGTCCTCCTCTCGAACGTCGTTGGGGGGTGCGCAGCACATTCAGCTGAGCCCATTCGTCGGTCGTACGACTGAAATGAAGCTATATCGTAACGCCCTTGGCCGCCGCCTGGCTGCGCAAATGGCGCAGTAATACTTGCGGCAGCGCCGGAAACGATCGCAGCAGTGTGTAGGCAATCCGCTCCTCGTGTTCAGGGATTGGGCTCCTTCTTACGGCAAGCACCTCCCTTTATAAGGGACAGCGTGTCTAAAAACTTTAGGATAAAGCAGGAAGAGCCCGCCGGGAAAACCCGGCGGGTTCTTTCTGTAAAAATGCTTACTTGAGGAAGCCGTTCTCGGGATCGTTCAGCTCGTCAAGGACCAGCTGTACACGCGGCATCATGCTCTCGATGAAGGCATCCCACTCGGCCTCGATGTCGATACCAGGCTGGGCGATGAGCTCGGACAGCTTGGTCTTGACTTCCTGACCGAAGGAACCGTACTTATCCTTGTTCTCGGCAGAGCCGAAGGATACGTTGTAGTCGAAGGTCTGCACAACAAGAGGAATCTTGCCCGAGGCCATCAGATCAAACACGCGGTCGCGCTCTTCATACTGATAGGGGATGTCGCCAGGGCCCACAACGGTGCGGCCGTTCTGGGAACCATTGGCCTCGTTGAACTCGTCGTTGACATAGGGGCTCACATACTCGCCCAGGCTGTCGTCAAACTCCCAAAGGAGCTCAACATCGGCAACGCCGTCGCCAGTGACCTTATAGTCCTTGCCTTCGACGCCCCACTTGCGCAGGCGGATACCTTCGGTGGTCTGCAGCCACTCCCAGAAGTCCAGAACACGGGCGATCTTCTCGTCGGTGATCTTGTGGCTCATGGCGGTCACAGTCCAGTAGTCCTCGGTCTGGGTCATGTACCAGTTGCCGTCCCAGCCGGTGACGATGGCGGGGCCCCAATCGGAACGCTCTTTGATGACGCCGTCGCGGATCATGTCGGTGGTCCAGCTATTCAGAGAACCGGTGACATTGTAGGTAGCGAATGCCAGGCCGGACTTGACCATATCCTCGGACTCGGTGCCGGTGAACAGCATGTTGTCGTTGTAGATCAGGCCTTCCTGATACATATCGTAGGTGATCTTAACGCTCTTCTTGTAATCCTCAGTCATAGGCGGCCAGACATACTTGCCATCCTCGAGGTAGTAAGAGCAGGTCTCATTGCCTTCTGCGGGAGGCGGGCCGATGAACAGAACGGGGGCATGCGGGAATGCCCAGGTGGGCATGACCAGGCCGGCATTACCGGAGCCGTTTCCGCCGGGATCCTGCGCCAGGACCGCACGGATCAGCTCGAGCCACTCGTCCCAGCTGTAGATATCGTCTTCATGGTACAGGCCAACAGCCTTTGCCCAGTCACGACGATAGCACCAATAGGAGGTGTAGCAGCTCTGAGCCTCAGGGGGATTGTCACGCAGGGAAGGCCAAGCGTACAGCACGCCCTTGTCGCTCAAAGCGGGAACGGACAGAGCGGTCTTGAACACATTGGTCAGGTTGGGATAACGCTCGGCATCAAAGTATTCCTCTTTGAAGGGAGCGAAAGCGCCCTGCCTTGCCCAGGACAGATACTCGGTCGCCTGTGCGCCCTTGAGGTCCCAGTTGATCAGATCGGGAGCATCGTCGGTCGCGATCCAGGTGCGGACCTTTTCATTCCAGTCACTCCAGGAGACGGGAATGTACTCGAAGGTCAGGTTGAATTTCTCCTTGACGAAATCGTTGCGGGCATGATGGCCATGCTTATCCGCGTTGAGCACGTCCAGAGAAATCTGGATGGGTTTGGAGTAGTCGCCGCTGGCGGCGGCCACACCGCTCTTGCCGCCGCTCGTCGCGCTACCGCCGCCCTGGCAGGCAACCAGGGGAACGATCAGCATGAGAACCAGCAGCAAACAGGTCAGTTTCTTCATGGGGGTCCTCCTCTCAGAAATGTATTGCTAAGGGATATTCCCTAAAAAGGGCTTGGGGCTTCGCCCTACTCCTTCACGGCGCCCAGCGTCAGGCCGGAGAGGAAATAGCGCTGCAGGAAGGGGTACAGGCACATAATGGGCACCATGGACACCACGATGGAGCTCATCTTGATGGCGTCGCCCTTGATATCGGGCTTTTCCTGGCCGGGGATGTTCTGGGTAGCCAGCATGTTCACGTCGTTGATGATGGTGCGCAGCACGTTCTGCAGGGGCCATTTGGTAACGGACTTGATGAACAGCATGGCGTTGTACCACTCGTTCCAGCGCTCCACCGCGTAGTACAGGGTGAAGGTGGCCAGCAGCGGCAAGGACAAGGGCAGGATGATGCGGATCAGCGTGGTCCAGTCGCTGGCGCCGTCGATCTTGGCCGACTCCTCCAGGGAGGGCGGCAGGGATTTGAAGTAGTTGGAAATGATGATGGTGTACATCAGGTTCACGCCGGTGGGCAGGATCATGCTCCACAGGGAGTTCATGAGGCCCAGATCCTTCATCAGCAGGTAATAGGGGATCAGGCCGCCGGAGAAGTACATCGTGAACACCATATAAAAACGGAAGAACTTGGCGCCCGGCATCGGCTTGGTCAGCGCAAATGCGGTCAGGACCGTGAGCAGCATGTTGTAGGTCGTACCGATCAGGGTGACCAGGATGGAGTTGCGGTATCCGTACCAGATCAGGGACGACTTAAAGGTGAACTGATATGCATCCCAGGTAACGGCGGGCGGGATGAGCATCAGGCCCTGATAGCGCACATAAATGGTGTTTGGCACCATGGAAACCAGCACCGCGTTGTAGAAAGGATACAGGATGGTGATTCCGAGGATGCTGAGCAGGAAGGTGATGATAAAGTCCGATACGCCAAAGCGACGGATGCGGTTGCCCTTGGGGTTTTTGACCTCGCCGCGCTTATTGATGCTAACCTGTGCCATATCTACACCTCCTTACAGTATGGTTTCCTGGCCAAGGGCCTTGGTAACCGAGTTAGCCGTGATCAGCAGGATGAAGTTGACGACATTCTTAAACAGACCTACGGCCGTGGGGAAACCAAAGTCCACATTGCCTGCCTGGAAGGTCAGTCGGTAAATGTAGGTATCGATGATATCGCCCTGCGGGATAACGGGAGGCGTGTACATGTTGAATACCTGGTCGAAACCGCCCTCCATCACGGCGCCCACGCGAAGGACGAACTGGATGGCGATCATGTTGATGATGCCGGGCATGGTAATGAACCAGATCTTCTGCCAGCGGTTGCAGCCATCGATCTCGGCAGCCTCGTACAGCGCCTGGTCGATGCCGGCGATGGACGCCAGATAAATGATGGTGCCCCAGCCGGCTTCCTTCCACATGTCGGTGAAGACCAGCATCCAGCGGAAGGCGTTGCCGTTGTACAGCAGCGTCCAGGATTCCTTGGCGGATTCGTTGAAGGTGGCGACCACCTTGCGCACCATGCCGTCCTGGCCCAGGAGGTTCAATAAGATACCGGCCAGCAGAACCCAGCTCAAAAAGTGCGGGAAGGTGTAAATCGTCTGCAGCACGCGGCGGTACTTGGGCATGTACATCTCGTTGATCATCAGGGCCAGTATTACGGGGAAGGGGAAGCCGATGATGATACGCATGAAGGAGATGATCAGCGTGTTGCGCAGGGCGGGCAGAAAGCCCGGCTCCAGCATCATGAATTTAAAGTGAGCGAAATTATTCCAGGGGCTGGCATTGATGCCGGCAAGCACGTAGTTTTTGAAAGCCAGCTGTATGCCGTAAATGGGAATGTACTTAAAGATGAAAAAGAATATGACAGAAGGCAGGATCATCATATAGATCCAGCGATACTCCCACATTCGTTTCCAAAGGCTGCGATGATGGTCATGCCTGATACTGGCTGTCCGAGCGGTCAACAAGCACCCCTCCTCTTTTGGTCCTCTTTTTTAACATGTCCGTCACAATGAGTTTATGATTGTAAATTCATCATACGGACTGATTTGTCAAATGTCAATAGTATATTCGCGCATATTAGCAGCAATTTCTCACAAAACAACATCGTTCCTCGACATTTACTAACAGGCAAATAACGTTGATGAGTGGCGTTTTATCGCCTTTTTCAAACGTTTTTATTATGTATCAAGGATCTGTTTTGCTATATTTACATATTTGTAACGCATATAAACTCAAGTCCAGCGTTGTTGTTAACACATTGTTTAGTTTCTTTCAAAAGTACATATACCGTTATCCGATCGGCGCTTCTTTTGCGGATTGCATGAAGGGCGAAAACCCGGCGTTGCCCAGCCTCTCTTACAGGCCAAGACAACATTTTATTCTAGGTATACATCTGCTTATGCATGGAAAACTTACTTAAACTTTTCTTTTATGCGCGAGAAAACTCCGAAACGGTTGAATACACTGGTTTTGGAAATATCGGATGGAAAGAGGCGCAGATGCGATGCAACATCTCAAACGATTCCTTGCCGGGCGCTACGGCAGCGACCAGCTGGGCGTATGCCTGGTGGTGCTTTCCCTGCTGCTGAGCCTGGGCTTTTCCTTCACGCCCTGGCCGCAGCTGGGGTCCCTGCTCGCCCTGGCATTGCTTCTTTACGGCATTTTTCGCATGCTTTCGCGCAATATTCCTGCGCGCGAACGAGAAAACGCCTGGTTTCTAAAGCTGGTCCGGCCTATAGCCTCGCGCCTGCAATGGCTGTATCTGAGCCTGCGCTTTGGTAAAAAGCTTCGTTATTTTCTCTGCCCGCACTGCGGCAGGCTTGCCAGCGTACCCCGCGGCACCGGAAACGTGACCATCACCTGCAAGGGCTGCCAAACCCGCTACGACAAAAAAGCCTGAACAGAAAGGCCCCACGACCTGTCTGTGGTCGTGGGGCCATCGTTTTTGGATGCTCAGTACAGTCCGGGCTTGCAGAGGATCTCGTGGATCCTCGTAGAAAGCACGTCGTTTCCGTGGGCCGGGGTCAGGATGCAGGCGGTATCCGCGCCCCTGCCCGTGCCGCCCAGGGCCACGATGGGCTTTGAATAGGGCAAAAGCCCCGCGTCCAGGGCCATGATGCCGCACTCCACGCAAACCTTGACGCCCTGGCCGAACATGCGCAGCGTGTGGGCGATGAGCTCCGCCGGATAGATGCCCGTAAACTTGGTGGAAAGGCCACGCTCCACGCCGGAGAGAACGTGCGTGGCAAACACCACTGGCACCCCGGCAGCCGCGAACTCCGCCCGTGTTTGCGGACTCATCTTGTTGCCGCCCGGCTGGGTCTTGTAATCGTACACGCTGCCCACTACGACAAGTTTATCCGCCGTGCCCAGCGCCTGCATGGCAGACAGCGCCAGCTTTGCCGTTTCGCCGCTACCGGTAGCCACCACGACGAAGGTGTCCATCTCCTTTGCCTTTCGGCAGGCAAGCTCCACCGCTTTTTGTGCATTGTCTTTTCCTGGTTTATCGAACAGGATCATCGTCGCTTCCTCCTTTTGCTTCTGATGTTTTGTTCCTGTTTGCAGTATAGCATCCGCAAGCCTTTGCAAACAAGTATGCGGCCCTGTTCCCCTCCCCTTCTTTTGCCCCTTTGTTGCCGCATATGTGTACGCAAAGCTGCATCGGGACCGCTTTTTGCTTTTTCAGGTGTCTAGATTCGGATTTCTCATAGTTTTAAGGTTATTTTTTTGTGCACAGGCATATCCTTACATTGACGAACGGGCTGCAAATTCTTATAATAGGTAATAGCGTTGTTTTTACGCTTCTCGCTGCAGACGGAACCTGCCTGTTCCGTCTGTTCTCCATGTATCCTTAGCAACCCTTTTCAAGGAGGTTTTTCTATCATGGGCAAGAAAATGA
>JBNRMU010000117.1:0-7596 GCA_050309765.1 Christensenellales bacterium | reverse complement strand
AACAAAAAGCGCGCCACGGAACTGATCGCCTATCTGTATTGGCACCGCATGGAAACCTATGCCCGCAAAACCACACGCTATGCCGAGGAAGCGGTGCGGGCGGCGCCAAATGAAAAGGGCTGCCAATGGATGCTGCAAAAGGCGGCGGGACATGCGGCCTGGGACTGGAACATCAGCAACCACACAGCGGCCATCGAGTTTTACCGCGAGCTGGTCAAAGCAAACGGCGACAGCAGGCTGCCGTATCTCTATTTGCTCGATAATCTCCTTGCCGACCGCCGCGCGGACGAGGCCGAGGAGGTCCTGCAAAAGATGAGCAGGCTGAAGGACGCAAATCCCATTCTCGTACAGGCGTATCGCGCCCATATCGCGCTGGCGCGCTTCGACGAACCGGCCGCCGACAGGATCATGGAGGAGCTGGTGTGCGCGCACGGACAGGAATTTGCCTGCCTGTTTGAGGCGGCCCAGTATTACGCAAAAAAGTGCGATTACGAAAAGGCGATCGCATTGTACGAGCGCTCCTTTGTGCGTGAGCCCAATCGGCCGAGATTCCAGGATGCGCTGATGGGCATTGCCGACATTCATAAGATCAGGGGCGATTACGAAAAGGCGGCGCAGACCTATGACAGGATCATCGACCTGCTCCAAAGCGAGTGGGGGATGACCGAGGAGGTGGCGCTGCAGGAGGCAAAAGGCGAAAAAGCCCGCTTGCTCGAAAAGGCCAATAAGTGAAGGGGCAGCGGCAAAGCTTCTGCGGCTTGCGTATCGCCGCTTAGCGCGATCTATCAAAAGATACTGCCCGAGTGCGACAAGCAATTGGGCCTGTAAACCAAGCAAAAAACAAAGGCCGTCCAATTATTTGGACGGCCTTTTCGTGCTTATGGACAGGAAGACTGACAACTTGGGCAAACGGGATAGCGCAGATGCAGGCAATACCTTACGATAAACATATACACAACCCCCTTACGTCCCTGAAAAAAGGAGGCTGTCCGATGAACAAACGCTGGATCTCGACCGTTTGCCTGGCGGGGCTGCCGGTGGCAATACTGGCGCTGAGCTTTGCCCTGTCCAGGCGCTTTGAACCCCGCTGCGAGTCGGCGTACGCGCTGCTGTGGCCGGGCCTTGCGATCGGGCTTTTGCCGGGGCTGCTGGCCCTGAGTCTTGGGCAAAGGCCCAAGCTGCGTCTGTCAGGTTTGGTCATAGGCGCGGCGCTGCTGCTCTGCATCTATGTAAGCCGCTACATGGAGGCGCCGGTTTTTGCCTCCGCACGCTATTATTTGCAATTGCGCGATCCGGTGTGGCTCTCCGCCGCGCTGATCGGCACCGGCCTTGGCGCGGGCGAAAAGGCAGCGCCGCGGCTGGATGCAAAAAGCGGCTGGCTGCGCTGTATACTGCTGGTGATTTCGCTGCTGCTGGTACATCGTCTGTGCTTACTGCGCTATGGGACGGAAACGGGCCTTGGGTATTCGCTTCTTGGCGTGCTGGCACAGATAACGCCGCTGCTGCTGGGCTTTTTGCCCATCCCCGCGGCCAGGGGGCTTGCGCGCGAGGAAAACGCCGCCCTTTGGGTCGCGGGCGGCTGCCTGTGGGCGCTTGCCCTGCTGGCCGTGCTGGCGGCCTTTGTACAGTGCTTTGTCTGGCGGGAACTGGGGGCGCTCAAAGACTTTTTCTTCCGCTCCTGGGCTTCGACCATCTACACGCCGGCGCTGCTGGGCTTGGCAGCCCTTGCGCTGCGCCTGCGGCTTTGCTGGAAATGAGGGACAAAGGATTAAAAAAAGGGAGGGTGCAAGCCCTCCTTTTTTTATGCGTTTGTTTACAGCTTAAAGTACGCCTTGGCGTTGTTGAAGCAGATGTCCTCGACCATCTTGCCCAGCACCTCCCAGTCGGGATACAGCTGGCCTTCGTCCACCCAGGAGCCGATCAGGTCGCAGAGGATGCGGCGGAAATACTCGTGCCTGGTGTAGGAGAGAAACGAGCGCGAATCGGTCAGCATGCCCACAAAGCCGGAAAGCAGCGAAACGGAGGCAAGCTGGGTCAGATGCGCGCGCATGCCCAAGTAGCTGTCGTTGAACCACCAGGCGCTGCCGTGCTGCAGGCGCAGAAGGCTTTTGCCCTGGAAGCAGCCAAGTACCGAGTCGATCATGGCGTTGTCTGCGGGGTTTAGGGAATACACGATGGTGCGGGGCAGCGCGCCGCGCCCCTCCAGGGCGCCCAGGAATGCGCCCAGCTTAGCCGCGCAGCCCGTGTCGCCGATGGCGTCGCCGCCGGCGTCGGGACCGATGCGGCGCATGAGCGCGGGGCTCAGGTTGCGCTGCACGCCAAAGTGCAGCTGCATCACCATGTCGCGCTGGCAAAGCTGCTCGGCAAGGAACTGCAGAAGGTGCGTCTTGTAGCCCTCGATCTCCAAAGGAGAAAGCGCATCGCCGCGCAGGGCCTTTTCCAGCACGTTTTGGGCATAGGCGTCCGTGCAGGGGGCATAGGGGATCACATCCAGCCCGTGGTCGGAGGCGCGGCAGCCCAGCTCGCAGAAGCGATCCAGGGAAGAAACCAGCGCCTGCTTGAGCTCGGCAAGGCTCACCGGCCCGCCGCAGAGCTTGCGGATGTATTCGGCAAAGCCGCCTTTTTCGATGTTGACGGCCTTGTCGGGGCGGAAGCTGGGCGCCACCTGAACGGCAAAGCCCTTGTCCAGCCGCAGAAGGGAATGGCTCATGAGCGTATCCGCGGGATCGTCCGTGGTGCCGATGAAGTGCACGTTGGAGTTTTCGATCAGGCCGCGCACATGCATCTGCGGCTTTTGCAAAAGCTCTTTGGAAAGCGCCCAGACCTCGTCCGCGGTGTTTTCGTTAAAGGGCCCGTCGTAGCCGAAAAAGCGCTTGAGCTCCAGATGCGTCCAGTGGTACAGAGGGTTGCCCGCCGCCCGCGCGATGCAGTAGGCGTAGGCACGGAACTTCTCCTCCCAGGGCGCGGCGCCGGTGATGAGCGCCTCATCCAGGCCGAAGGCGCGCATCAGCCGCCACTTGTAGTGGTCGCCGCCCAGCCAGGCGTAGCCGAGGTTGTCCAGGCACACGTCCTTTAATATCTCGTCGGGGCTCACGTGGCAGTGGTAGTCCACGATGGGCATGTTTTCGGCGTGATCGAAATACAGGCGCCTGGCGCTGTCGCCGGAAAGCAGGAAATCTTCATTTAAAAAGGGTTTCAACTCGATATTTCTCCTCTGGCTTGGGGGATGAAAAGGCCTAGTCCAGATCGTCCAGGAAAAAGATGGCCTTTATGTACAGCTTCAGAGCGTCGAACAGCGCGTTCACGTCCAGGGCCTCGTCCGCCTGGTGCGCGCCGCCGTGGCCGGGAAGGAACAGCTTGCCGGGCAGGGCGGGGGCGTCCGGGAAGGAAGGCCCGAAGGCGATGGCATTGGGCAGCTTGCGCGCGTAGGTGCCGCCGAACATGACAAAGGGCGGCTTGCTTTGGCCGGTGTGGGCGGCATACACCTCGGTCAGGCCCGTGACCAGCGGATGGTTCACGGGGAAGTGGTTGGGCGCGGAGATGCGCACAAGCTCCATGGTGAAGCCGTACTGCGCGCAGGTGGTGGCGATGGAATCGACCAGGCGCTCCTCGCGCTCCTTGACGGGATAGCGGATGTTCACGCCCAGGTCTGCATGCCCCTGGCGCAGGCACAGGGTGGAGCCCACGCAGGTGAGCCGGCCGCTGATGTCGTCCTCGCAGCGGATGTGCAGCGTGGTGCCGTACACGTCCTCGTTGACGCGGTTGAGAAAATGCAGGATGTCAAGGTCGGCCTCCGGCAGCATCTCGGCGGCAAGCAGGGCCTCGGTAAGCAGGCGGATGGCGTTTTGCGTGCCCTGGGGATGTGCCGTGTGGCCGCCCCGGCCCTTGGCCGTGATGCGGATGACGTCCTCCTCAACGGTATAGGAGAGGCTTTCCGGCAGCTTTTCCAGCGCGGACAGGGCCTGCTGCGTTTTGCGCAGAACGATGCGGGCGCTGTCCGGCACCATGTTGGACACCGTGCCGGCCTCCATCTCTAAAACGTTTTCCGTGAAGGGATTGACGGAAACCAGCCGTGCCTCGAGTATGCCCTTTTCGGCATAGCACACGGGAAAGGGGCCGTCCGCCACGATGGAGTATTTGGGCGCTTCATAATAGCGGGTAAAGTGCTGCACGTCCTCCATGCCCTTTTCCTCGTCCGTGCCAAGGTACAACGCGAAGTTCTTTTTGAGGGGAATGCCCGCTTCCTTCAGGCAGGCAAGCAGGTACAAAAGCCCAAGCGTGGGGCCCTTGTTGTCCGATACGCCGCGGCCGATCACATAGCCATCCCGATAAACGGGTTCGAAGGGTCCGGAAAGCGTCCAGCCGTTGCCGGCCGGCACCACGTCCAGATGCCCCCAAAGGCCGATGTCCGCCGGGCCGGAGCGAAGGGCCAGACGGCCAACGCGGTTGTCGTAAAGCTCGGCGAGCAGACCCTTTTCCCGGCCGAGGCGCAGTGCCTCCTGCAGGGCGAGGAAGCAACCCTCGCCAAAGGGCATATCGCTTGTTCCCTCGCCGGACACGGAGGGGATGGCGACCAGGGCCATCAGCTCGCGCACAAACTCCTCGCGCCTTTCGTCCAGCAGGGCGCAGGCCTGTTGATACATGACCTCATTCATGTCTTAGACCTCCCTAAAGTCACACATAACAACAACCGATTTTCATTGTACACGATATGAGAGAATTTTTCCATGTATTTCTAAAAATTCTGCGCTGTATAGGGCGTTTTTTCGCCGAATTGTGGGGCGGAGGCTTCATTTTTGGGCCGTTTTTTGTCTTCTTCGGCCCACGAAAGGGTGATCGGTTGCGCGCCGGATAGTTTTTAAGCCATAAAGATACCGTGCAAAAAACACAACGTCAGCGGACGCGCGTCCGCCTTGTGCCGTTGCCAGGGGCCGCCTTTGGCGCTATACTGAATAAAACGCGGCACAAACGCCGGACGGATAAAAATATGCGGAGGATGCACATATGGCCAGGATCATATCTCTCGGCGAACTTCTGATCGATTCCACGCCCGTGGGCAAGAGCGCCCAGGGCCATCCCCTGGTGGAGATCAACCCCGGCGGCGCACCGGCCAACATGCTTGCCTGTATGGCAAAGCTTGGCAATCGGTGCAGCTTGTTTGCCTGTGTGGGCAGGGACGGCTACGGCGACTTTTTGATGCGCTCGCTGGAGAAAAACGGCATCTCCACCGCCTATATGAAGCGGAGCGAAAAGTATCTGACCACGCTGGACGTGGTGACCATCTACGAGGACGGCGACCGCGACTTCGTCTTTTACCGCGACCCGGGCGCGGATACCCAGATCGCGCCGGAGGACGTAAAGGAGGAGGCGTTTATCGGCGCCGATCTGTTCCACTTCGGCTCTCTGTCCTTAACGCACGAGCCGGCACGCTCGGCCACCCTGCGCGCGCTGGAGCTGGCCAAACAAAACGGCTGCCTGATCTCCTACGATCCCAACCTGCGCCCGCCGCTGTGGAAGGACCTGGATACGGCGCGGCAGGCCATGCTTTCCGTGATGGGCTGGGCGGACATCCTCAAGGTTTCCGAGGAGGAGGCCGAATTCTTGACCGGCGAAAAGGATATGGACAGGGCCGCCGACAGGCTGCTGGCGGACTATCCGCTCCGACTCATCTTCATCACCCTGGGGCCGCAGGGCTGCAACTACTACACCCGCGCGGGCCTGCGCGGCCATGTGGGCGGCATTCAAAAAGGCGGCGTGATCGACACCACCGGCAGCGGCGATTACTTCTTCGCCGGCGCGCTGGATGCGCTTTTGCGCACGCAAAAGCCGGTGGAAGAGTTAAGCGCGGAAGAGCTTTGCGCCATCGCCCTTACGGGCAACAAGTGCGGCTATCTGGTGGCCACGCAGACCGGCGCCCTGGGCGCCAAGCTCTCCCGGAAGATGCTGGAAAGCCTGTAAAATAAAACTCCATTTTTACATTTGTGTTGTTCATGATAGAATAATACAAAGCGAAGTTTGTCGGGATAATTGAAGTTAATTCTTATGTTGGCTTTAGTACAGAAGGAAGGAAAAAGATGAAATACCAATACAAAGAAATGCCTGAATCTATGAGGGGGACATACGGAGAATTTGCAAAAAACTTCGGGTTTAATTGGAAAGAATTTATTATGGGAATCCCAACGCCGATGTTTCTTGTCACAACATATAAATCCAACGGACAGCCAAATGCTACGATGCAGTCATGGGCGGGATTTACGAGCGCCAATCACGGAGGCGGGTATTATGCGATTCTGTCGAACGTGAATAAAGGCGGGCATCTCTACCAAAGCCTGAACGAAAAGAAGGAAGCCGTGCTCAATTTTATGTCTTCTGATTTGTACGAAGCCTGCATGCAAACGATACAGAACAATCGGTTCGAAGCGGATGAGATAACTTCGTCGGGACTTACTGTGGAAAAAGCGTTATGGGTAGAAGCGCCGATGATCGCCGAATGCTGCATAAACCTGGAGTGCAAATATCTGTGGGAGAAGGAAATAGTTCCTGGTGACGACCATGTTATGATATGCCTTGAAGTTGTAGGCGGGCATATAGACAAGGCGTATACGGAAGATATGTTCGGGGAAAAAGGGATTCTTTACTACGTCCATTATCCGATAAATCCGGAGGATGTGAAAGAAAAAGGCTGCGATTATATAGCTGCGCTTAGGAAAGCAAATCAATCCTACGAATATTGATCCTATACATGGCAGCGCAATGCTAAAAGTTGTGACAAATTCCGGTTTATCTATTTAATCCTCCGAAACCCTTGTGTTTTCAAGGAAAATCGGCATTTTAATGTTCGTTCCTTATGTATTTTCCCTTGTTTTTGCCCTTATGAGCCGAAACAAGGGAAACTTTTTGTTTAGGCTTCCCCGACCACCTTATCAAGCAGTCTTGCGGAAGTTCGTTTCGCTTCCCTCTTAGAGTGAGCGTAGATGTTCATTGTGGTACTTACATCAGCGTGTCCGAGCAGTTCCTGCACGTCCTTCGGTGCTGCACCATTAGAGAGCAGATTGCTGGTAAATGTGTGTCTCAGCATATGAAAATGGAAATCTTCAAATCCTTCCAGTTTCTTTTTTGCCGACCTTGTCATAACACCAACCGTACTCGGTGACTCGTATGCTCCGTCAGGTCTCAGGCAGACAAAGGATATTTCCTTGTATCCGTCTGGCACTTCATCCGTTCTCGGCAGGCTGTAGACTTCATAGTAAGTACGGTCTTTCTCCTTGACCTCTTTATAGTAATTGAGGCGGTAGAGTTCGCCATACTTGAAGCGGCTCTTGTGCTGTTCCGTCTTTGCCTTTCTGAGAATGTCCGCCAGAGTGTCGCAGAAGTCCACGGTGCGGACTTTCTTGCGTTTGGTAGCACCTATCTCTGTCTTGTGCCTTTGCCCGTTGTATCGCATACTGCGTCGTACTGTGAGGTACTGTCCGTCAAGGTTGATGTCCTGCCAAGTCAATGCACACGCTTCTCCGATACGAAGCCCTGTGTAATAGGCTATCTGCATCGGGAGCAATGCAGGATTGTCTTTCTTTTTCAGAAAGTCCTCCAACATTA
>JBNRMU010000116.1:0-26844 GCA_050309765.1 Christensenellales bacterium | reverse complement strand
TCGCACCAGATCGTGCTGTTCGTCGGGCGCTGTCTGTCCTTTTTCCAAAGATAAATACACAAGGAAAGATACAGGAATTCGAGCATGTCGATATTAAGTCGCATCCAAAGCCCCGCGGATCTGAAAGGGCTTACGCTCCCAGAGCTGGAAACGCTCTGCGGCGAGCTCAGAGAAAAGATCATCGCCGTCACGGAGAAAAACGGCGGTCATCTTTCTTCCAATCTGGGCGCGATAGAGCTGACGGTCGCCCTGCACAGGGTGATGAACTGCCCAAAGGACAAGCTGCTTTTCGATGTGGGGCATCAGGCCTATGCGCATAAATTGCTCACCGGCCGGCTGGAGGCTTTTGCAAGCCTGCGGCAGCAGGGAGGCCTTTCCGGCTTTCCCCGCCGCGACGAAAGCGAATACGATGCCTTCGGCGCCGGACACTCCGGCACCGCCATTTCCGCTGCCCTGGGCCTGGTGCGCGCGCGGGAAATGCTGAAGGATAACTATTGCGTGGCGGCGGTGGTGGGGGACGGGTCCTTTATGAACGGCCCCAATATAGAGGCATTTAACGACGCGGGGCAGTACGGCAAGCCCTTGCTTGTGATCCTGAACGACAACGAGATGAGCATCGACAAAAACGTCGGCGCCCTTTCGCATTATCTTTCCAACCTGCGCACAAAGCCAGGCTACCAGCGGGCCAAGAACCGCACAAAGAATGCGCTGGCCCGCCTGCCAGGCATAGGAAGGCTGCTGACGCGCTTCATCCAGAACGAAAAGCGCCTGCTGCGTCGCCTGTTCCTGCGGGGCGAATTGTTCGAGGATCTGGGCTTTACCTACCTCGGCCCCGTGGACGGCCACGATATGGCGGCCTTGCTGGAGGCGCTGGAGGCGGCAAGACAGATCGAAAAACCCGTGCTGCTGCATGTAAGGACAGTCAAGGGCTACGGCTATGCGCCTGCCCAGGCCCATCCGGACGACTGGCACGCCGTAAGCCCCGCAGAAGGCGAGAAGGAGTTTTCCTATGCGGGCGTGGTCGGCAATGCCTTGCTGCACCTTGGCGGCAGGGATGAAAAGCTTTGCGTGATAACGGCAGCCATGCGCAAGAGCACCGGTACCGAGCCGTTTTCCCTCGCCTATCCGGAGCGCTTTATCGATGTGGGCATCGCCGAATCGCACGCAACCACCATGTCCGCGGCCCTGGCTGCGGCAGGGCTGCACCCGCATTTTGTCGTATATTCCACCTTTTTGCAGAGAGGCTATGATCAGCTGATCCACGACGTTGCCCTGCAGAACCTGCCGGTGCGCTTCCTTGTGAGCCATATGGGCCTGGTTGGACAGGACGGCGCCACGCATGCGGGCAGCTTTACGCTTTCCTATCTGTTGCAGATACCGGGCATGACCGTGCTTGTGCCCAAGGACGCCGGGGAGCTTTCCTATCTTCTGGACTGGATACAGGACCATACACAAGGGCCCTGCGCGCTTTGCTACGGCAAGTTTGGGAAGAAAAGCGTAGGGCAGACGCTGCCCATGGAGCAGGCCGCCTGGCCCTGCCTTTTGGATGGACAGGACGCTGCGCTTTTGTGCACGGGCTCCATGGTCCATGTGGGCCTGGAGGCCGCACAAAAGCTTAAAACGCTTGGCATCCGCGCCGCGGTGTACGACGCGCGCATCCTAAAGCCGCTGCCGGAACAGGCGCGTGAGCTGCTCGGAAAATACGGCCATGTGGTGACCTTGGAAGAAAACATCTTGCAGGGCGGCTTTGGCTCCGAACTGCGCCTTTTGAAGGAAGCGGCGGGTGTGCATATGCTGAACCTTGGCCTGCCGGACAGCTTTGTGCCCCATGCAAGCTATATGGAGCAGTTGGAAATGGTGGGCCTTACGCCGGAGCAGGTTTGCCTGCGCGTGTACGGCTTTATGCAGGAGAAAGTATGAAGATACGTGCGGATGATTGGCTTGTTCTGCACCGACTGGCGCAGGATAAGTCTTTGGCGGAGCGCCTGGTGATGGAGGGCAGGGTGTTCCTTTTACAGGAGAGGATCGCGGTCGCATCCCAGCTGATCGAGGAGACGCAGACCTTAAGCGTGCGCGAAGCGCCGCGTTATGTCAGCCGCGGCGGTTACAAGCTGGAAAAGGCCATGCAGGAATTCCCCATCAGCCTGAAGGATAAGCGCTGCTTGGATATCGGCTCCTCAACGGGCGGATTTACCGACTGCATGCTTAAAAACGGTGCCCGGCATGTGTATGCGGTGGATGTGGGCTACGGCCTGCTGGATTATTCCCTGCGCCAGGACGAAAGGGTCACGGTGCTGGAGCGAACCAACGCCCGGCGGCTGCAGCTTGCGCAGATAGATGGGGAAGCGGCGGACTTTGCCTCGATGGATGTTTCGTTCATTTCGGTCAAGACGGTGCTGCCGGCCGTTTGCGGGTGTTTGAGCGCGGAGGCCGATTTGGTCATCCTCGTAAAGCCTCAGTTTGAGGCGCCGCGGCAAAAGGTGGGCAAGGGCGGCATCGTGCGGGACAGGGCTGTGCATGCAGAAGTGCTCATGGACGTGCTGGGCTTTTTGCCCTCCGTGGGCTTGAAGGCCGGCGGGCTTACCGTATCGCCCATCAAGGGCATGGATGGAAATACGGAGTTTCTCCTGTTTGCAACGCGCAGAAAAGATGCGCCGGATGCCGCGATCGATATCGAAACAGTTGTGGAAAACGCTTGGAATTAGTGTTGTATAATTATTCCGGATAGGGTATTATAATGAGTTGGACGGACTTAGTCTGTCTATGGAGGTAGATCCAGTTGCCGCAAAGGTCCATTGTCGCCCTGTTTCTCGGGGGTGGCCAGACACAGCCGCGCGAGGAGATCCTGGCCTTTGCCAGGAAGCTTCAAAGTGCCGGATTTGCGATCAGAGTAGATCAGGCCTTGCTGGCCGAGGCGCTGGGCCTTGCGCCCGCGCCGGCGGAAGAGCTGCTTTGCGATTGCCGCTTTGCCGTTGGCTTTGGCGGCGACGGCACCATATTGCGCCTTGCGCGCAGCGCGGCCGTGCAGCAGGTGCCCGTGCTGGGCATCAATTTTGGCCAGTTGGGGTTCCTCGCCGAAAGCGGCGCCCACGAGCTGGAAAAAGTGGCGGACCTTTTGATCGGGGAATGCTACGAGATCGCGGAGACGGGCATGCTGCGCGCCGATTATGGCGATGAAAGCATCTTTGCCCTGAATGACATCGTGATCCGCAGGCAGCAGCCGCTGGAGGTGTTGCGCGCGCGCGTCTTTGTGGACGGCCAGCATCTGGACGATTACGTGGCAGACGGCCTTCTGGTGGCGACCACCACCGGCGCCAGTGCCTATGCGCTTTCCTGTGGTGGGCCGATCATCGATCCATCGTTGGAGGCAACGAGCTTTACGCCCATCTGTCCCCACTCACTGCGTGCCCGTTCCATCCTGATGAACCCGCGACAGACGGTCGAGGCCAGGGTGTTTGCCCGTTCGCTGCCGGCCATGGTCTGCGCGGACGGCCGCGATCTGATCCAGGTGCAGAGCGAGGACGCGATACGGATCGGGCCTGCGCCCTACAAGGCGCGGTTCATTCGCCTAAAAAACGGAAAGAAAGGATTCTATACAAAGGTCTGGTCCAAGCTGGTGGACAGGACCCAATAGCCAAAGCCTTAAGGAGGGGCACAAATGAAAGCTGCAAGGCATGCCATGATACAGGAAATCGTGGAAAACAACGAAATAAAGACGCAGGAGGAGCTGGCGCAGGCCCTGCGCGACCGCGGCATCTCCGTCACCCAGGCGACCGTTTCCAGGGATATCAAGGCTCTGCGGCTGCTCAAGGTGCTCTCCCGCGACGGCGGCTACAAGTATGCCACGGCCGACAAAGCCGAAAGCGGCATGGCCGAGCGCTTTATCCGCATCTTCCACGACTCCGTTCTGTCTGTGAACCATGCGGGCAATCTGCTGGTTTTAAAGACGCTGTCCGGCAGCGCGCACGCGGCCTGCGAGGCCATCGACACGCTGCACTGGCCGGAGATCATCGGTACCATTTCCGGCGACAACACGATACTCGTCATCCTGCCGGACGAAACGACCGCTCAGTCCATCCATGATCGGTTCCTTGCCATGATGCACTAGGCGATGGAGGATAGGCCATGCTCTGCCAGCTCAGCATTCGCAACGTCGCCCTTGTGGAGAACCTGACGATAGAGTTTACCGATGGACTCAATGTGCTTACGGGTGAGACCGGTGCGGGTAAGTCCATCGTGATAGACTGTATGAACCTCGCCCTCGGCGAAAGGGCGGACAGAAGCCTGATCCGTGCCGGCCAGCAAAAGGCCCAGGTCGAGGCTCTTTTTGATGTTTCCACCAGCGTGGATGTGCTTGAAAAACTGGAGGAGCTCGGCATCGACGCCGAAGACGGCCAGCTGGTGATTTCCCGCGAGATCTCCCTTTCCGGCCACAACGTGGCCAGGATGAACGGCTCCCTGGTGCCGCTGAACACGCTTAAAGGCGTCTGCTCGCTTTTGATGGATGTGCACGGCCAGCACGAGCATCAGTCCCTGCTGGATGAAGGCCGTCATATCGATTTCCTGGACAGCTTCGCAATGGACGAACTGAAGGGGCCCCTCGCCGCCTGCGCCGCGCTGTTTGCCGACTGGCAAAAAATAGCGCAGCGCTACCGCCGCATTCAAAGCGGCACCAGGCAGCGGGCGCAAAGGCTGGACATGCTGCGCTTCCAGGCTGCGGAGATTGAAAATGCGCATCTTAAGGCGGGGGAAGAGGAGGAACTGCGCCAGGCGCAGATCCTGTACCGCAATTACGGCAAGATCGCCGGTGGACTCAGCGCCGCCATGGAACACCTAAACGGCGGACAGAGGGGCGAAGGTGCCCTGGACGCCATGCGCGAGGCGGCTGCGGCTCTGTCGGGCGCGTCCCAATACATGCAGGAACTGGCCCAGTTGGAGAACTCCTTAAACGAGGCGCTGTACCTGGCGGAGGACGCCGCGGCCCAGATCGATGATCAGCTGCAAAACATGGACTACAGCGAACGCGACGCCGAGCGGGTGGAGAACCGCCTGGATGAGATCCGCAAGTTGGAAAGAAAGTACGGCGCCACAGTGGAGGCGGTGCAGGCCTATCACCTTGAAATCTCCAAGGAGATAGAGGAGTTGGAAGGCGACGAGGTAGACGCTTCCACCCTTGAGGAAGCGCTGGACGTCGCCGAACGCCGCCTGATGGAGGAGGAGAAGCGCATCAGCGCTCTGCGCCGCGAGGCAGCCCTGCGCTTTCAAAAGGCGATGTTGGGCCAGCTCAAGGACTTGGGCATGCCAAAGGCGCAGTTTTCGGTGGAGTTCAGCCCATTGCCGAACAAGCGCAGCGGCTTTCAGGAACTGCACAGCGCCCGCGGGTACGATCGGCTGCATTTCCTTTTGAGCGTAAACCCGGGCGAACCCCTCAAGCCCCTGTCCCGAACGGCGTCCGGCGGCGAGCTTTCCCGCATCATGCTGGCCTTTAAGACCATCTGCGCAGGCGATGTCGGTTCCATGGTGTTCGACGAGATCGACACAGGTATCTCTGGACGCATGGCCCAGGTGGTGGGCGAAAAGATGGCGCAGATCGGCAGGGAGAGGCAGGTCATTTGCGTGACGCATTTGCCGCAGATCGCCGCCATGGGCGACAGCCACCATCTGGTGGAAAAGTATTCCGATGAAGTGCGCACCTATACCCGCGTGCTGACGCTGGACAGCGAAGGCCGCGTGCAGGAGCTTGCGCGCATGACGGGCGGACGCGAAACGACCCAGGCCGCGTTGGATAATGCGAGCGAATTGCTTCACCTGGCAAAGCAGTATCACAAAAAAAGCTAACTTTTTTTGCTGTATATGATGCAATTTCACCAATATATAACATATGTATATACTTGAATTTGTGCATCAAATGTGTTATGATACTTATATTCCTTTTAGTAGTTAAGGAGGGCGTTACGTCTTGACTCGCGAAGAATTCATCAAATTCAAAATCAAGGAAAAGGGCTTCACCCTGAAGGATTATGCCAAGCACATCGGCATGCCGTATTCCTCGCTGCTGTCCATGCTTTCGGGCAACCTTGGCGGCGCTTCCCTCGAAAACGTGATCAAGATCTGCAATGGCCTGGGCATCAGCCTTTCCAGCCTGCAAAAAAGATCCGGCATCACCGAGGAGCTTCCCTGGGAACTGAGCGAACTGGAAAAGCAGCTCATCTCTAATTATCGTTCCCTGTGCAAGATTCAGCCCGCGATCAATAAGCTGCTGGATCTGGAGTAAGCGTATTCGTTTCAAACGAAGGGCCAACACAGTTGCTGTGTTGGTTTTTTGTTTGTGAACGCGTGACCATACACAATAATAAAGGAGCCTGTGCACCAAAACGCACAGGCTTTTTTGATTTTACGAAGCTTTTTTCCAAACGGACGGCGTGCAGGCGAAAATCAGGGGAAAGATCTCCAATCGGCCCAGCAACATGTCAGCGCACAGGGTCAGCTTGCTCAAATCGGAGAAAAAGGCGTAATTTTCGACCGGGCCGACCTTATCAAGACCGGGGCCGATGTTGTTGATGCAGGCAAGCACCGCCGTGACCGTGGTTTCGAAGCTGAAGTTGTCGATGGCCAGCAGCAGCACCGAGAACACCGAAACAAACAGATAACAGATGATGAACACGTTTACGCCGCGCACGGTTTCGCGCTCGATCAGGCCGCCGTCCATATGCACGGACTTGACCAGGCGCGGATGCAGAATCCTTTGAATGGAGTTGCGGGCGTATTTGAACAGGATCAAAAGCCTTGCCACCTTGATGCCGCCGCCGGTGGAGCCCGCACAGGCGCCGATGATCATCAGCAGCACGAGGATCGCCTTGGACAGCTCCGGCCAAAGGTTAAAGTCGGTGCTGGCAAAGCCGGTGGTGGTCATGATGGAGGAAACCTGGAAAGCCGAATGGCGCAGCGCCTCCAGGAAGCCGCCGTACAGATGCCGGATATTCAGCGAGACGATCAGCGTGGCGCCGATGAGCAGCAGCCAATAGGCCTTGAATTCCTCATTGAGCGTCTCCTTGGTAAAGGAGCGCAGGATTACCAGATAATAGATGTTGAAGTTTACGCCAAACAGCGCCATGAAGATGGTCACGATCACCTGCACCGAAGGGCTAAGGCTGACCAAGGAATCGCTATGGATGGAAAAGCCGCCCGTACCGGCCGTGGCAAAGGCGGTGGTCACCGCGTCAAAGGCGGGCAGGCCGGCCAGCAGCAGACAGAAGATTTGCAAAAGCGTAAGGCAGATGTAAATGGCGTACAGGATGATGGCCGTGCGCCTGGTGCGCGGCACGAGCTTGCTCACCTGCGGGCCAGGGCTTTCGGCGCGCAAAAGATGCATGGAATAGCCGGCGTTGCGGCCCATGGGCACCAGCGCCAGCAGAAAAACCAGCACGCCCATGCCGCCCACCCAGTGGGTGAAGCTGCGCCAATACAAAAGCCCCTTTGGAAGGGCTTCGATGTTTTGAAGAATGGAGGCGCCGGTGGTCGTAAAACCGGAAACCGTTTCAAAGAAGGCGTCCACAAAGCGGGGGATGCCGCCGCTGAGCAAAAAGGGCAGACAGCCAAAGAGCGAAACCAGCACCCAGGCTTCGGCAACGATCACATAGCCCTCGCGGGAATACAGGTTTTTTTGCGTCGGCCGGAGACCGGGGATCAACTGCGTGACGGAGGGCAGAAGCATGAATGCGATGGTGAGCACAAATGCATACACGCAGGCGGTTTCACCCTGATACAGAGAAATGGCCAAGGCCGGCAGCATCAGGGCGGAAAGGATCCGCAGGATCAGACAGTTGATGGAGATGATCATGCGATGGTTCATAAAAGGGGATGCTCCTTTTAGCGGAAAGCTTTAGGCGAAGATATCGTTGAGCTCGTAGATGGAATGGCGCGCCTGGCTGACGACGATGATGGTATCGCCCAATTCCAGCGTATCCGAACCCTTGGGGATGATGATGGTGCCGTGACGGCTGATGCAGGCGATCAGGATGTTGGGCTTTAGGCGGATGTTGCTCAGCGTATGGCCGAGGTTTTTCGTGCCCTGCTCGGCCACGAATTCCAGGGCCTCTACCCGGCCTTCGACCAGATAATGCACGGCCTTGGCGGAACCGCCGCCGGTGTTTTGAATGGCGCGCACATAGCGCACGATATCCGTCGCGCACAAAAGCTTGGGCGAGATGGCGATGCCGATGCCCATGTCGCGATAGATGTCGATGTATTCCATGCGGTTGATTTTGGTCAGCACGTTTGGTACCTGCAAATGCCTTGCATAGGTGGAAAGCAAAAGGTTTTCCTCGTCAAAGTCCATCAGGGCCACGACAGCGTCCATATTGGCGATGCCCTCGGATTGCAGAACCTCCTTATCCGTACCGTCGGCGCAGACGATGTCCGCCTTGGGCAACAGATCGCACAGCTCGTCGCAGCGCTGTTCGTTGATGTCGATGATTTTAACGGAGATGCCGGCGTCCAGCAGCATCTGGGCCAGATACACCGAGATGCGCGAACCGCCCACCAGCAGGGCGCTGCGCACGCGCATGCGCGAAAGGCTCAGCGCGCGCACCAGGTTTGCCAGATTACTGGAGGAGGCCGTTACATAAATCTGATCCCCTTCCTGCAAGACGAAGGTACCGGAGGGAATGAAGATATCGTTTCCGCGCTGCACGGCGCAGATCAGGACGTTTACGCCCAAAGCCTGGTGGATGTGCATCAGGGATTTGCCCACCATCGGATTGCTTTCGCTTAGGGCGATCTCCACGATCTCCACGCGGCCCTTGGCAAAGGCCTCGCGGCGCAAGAAGCTTGGGTAACGCAGAAGGCGGCTGATTTCGCGGGCAGCGGAAAGCTCCGGATTGATCGTCATGCTAAGGCCCAGCTCGTCGCGCAAAAGGTACATTTGATCGACATATTCAGGATTGCGCACGCGGGCGATGGTATTGGGACAGCCGAGCTTTTTGCCCAGGATACAGCAAAGCAGGTTGATCTCGTCCGCGGAGGTGGCGGCGATGAGCAGGTCGCTCTCCGCCACGCCGGCGCGGCGCTGCACGGCCAAGGTGGCGCCGTTGCCGCACACGCCCATCACGTCCAGCTGTTCGGTCAGCTGGCGGACAGCCGCCTTGTTTTTATTGATGACCACGATGTCATGGCCCTCGTGGACCAATTGATCGGCCAGCGTATATCCGACATTGCCGTCGCCGACAATAACGACTTTCATATGAAACGATGCTCCCTTTCCGAAAGGGGCTTGTCCCCCTATCGCTTCGATACAGTATATGCTTCTTTGCCGATGAATTCAAGGCCGAACAGGGGGAAAGCGGGTTAAGTGTTTATGAGAAAAATGACACTTTTCTATACGAAAAGTCAAAAAAGGACCGGCCCCTGAAACGGGGACCGGTCCTGCGGTTGACAAAGCCTGCTTTACACGATGCGGGCGTGGATGTAACCGGTCTTGCTCTGGCCGGGCTCGACGGTGTTCATGCAGGCGGTATCGATGCCCTTGGCATAAAGGTTCAAGTAGTCGGTGGCGTTGGTCTGGTTCTCCAGGCAGAAGCCGCCCAGCATCGGCGGGGTGAAGACGACCATGTTCTTGAACTCCTCGCTGGCGGAAAGCTCAAGCGTTATGCCCAGCTCCTTGTAGCGGATGCAGGCGGTGCCCACGTTGTGGTACACGTGGTCGAGCCTGAGCTCGGACACGGGACGCTCGCGGCTGACGATGTCAAAGGCGTCGCCCTCGGCGGGCAGGATCTTGCCGGAGGGCAGGCATTCCTCGGCCTCATAATAGCCATCGGCGGGCACCTGGATGGTGACCTTATCGGGCTGGCCGAACTTGTTGAAGTAGGGATGGATGGCAAAGCCGTAGGGCAGGGTCTCCTCGCCGTCGTTTTTGACGGTGTAGGTCAGACGCAGGCCGTCGGCGTTTAAGGTGTACAGGATGGTCAGGGTGCAGGGGAAGGGATAGCTGGCAAAGCAGCCCATGGCCGGGATGATGGAAGCCCAGCCCTTGGCCCAGGCGCCGTTTTCGTCCGCGCCGCACTCGTAGTTGAAGCGCTCGTCCAGCATCAAGCCGTGCAGATAGCGGGCCTCGCCGTTTTTCTGCAAAAAGCAGTCGTGCCCGCCGAAGGAGTACTTGCACTCGCGGGTGCGGTTGGGGGTGGGGAAGAGGATGGGCACGCCGGCCCCGGCGCCGGGGTTTGTGATGTTGTTGGTGGGCATCAGCATCTGGCGGTTCTTGTAGATGGCGGAATATAGATTAAAACCGGCGGCAGGGTTGATCATGATCTGGCAGCAGTCGCTTTCCAGCACGATCTGCTTATCCATGCGACCCAGGGGCTGTTCATACGCGCGATACTTGCTCATAGAAAAATGGACCTCCCTTACAATTTAGAATGCATGTATATCATACCATAGGCGGGGTAAGCCTGCAATTGACAAAGGGCTGGATTTGGCATAAAATAAAAACTCAAAAGGTCTGTGGAAAGGGAGATGCAATTACTTATGGCCAACAAGGTCTACGATTTTTCTGCGATAGAAAAAAAGTGGCAGGATATTTGGGATGAAACGCATTGCTTTTGCGCAAGCGAGGATCATTCCAAGCCCAAGTATTATACGCTGATCGAGTTTCCATATCCTTCCGGCGCGGGATTGCACGTGGGCCATCCCCGCTCCAACACGGCGATGGACATCATCGGCAGAAAAAAGCGCATGGAGGGGTATAACGTCCTTTTCCCCATCGGCTGGGACGCCTTTGGCCTGCCGACGGAAAACTTCGCCATCAAAAACCACATCCATCCGGCGATCGTGACCAAGGAGAACATCGACCATTTCCGCAGCCAGCTCAAGATGCTGGGCTTCGGCTTTGACTATACCCGCGAGGTGGACACCACCGACCCCGCCTATTACCGCTGGACGCAGTGGATCTTCTTAAAGCTGCTGGAAAAGGGCCTGGCCTACAAGGCCGAAATGCCCATCAACTGGTGCACCGGCTGCAAGGTTGGCCTTGCCAACGAGGAAGTTGTGGACGGCGTTTGCGAGCGCTGCGGCTCCCCCGTGGTGCGCCGCGTCAAGTCCCAGTGGATGCTTAAGATCACCGAATACGCGCAAAAGCTGCTGGATGGGCTGGACGATGTGGACTTCATCGAAAAGGTCAAGACCCAGCAGCGCAACTGGATCGGCCGCAGCGAGGGCGCGGAACTGGATTTTGCCCTGTGCGGCTGTGAGGGCAAGCTGCGCGTGTTCACCACCAGGCCCGACACGCTGTTCGGCGCGACCTATATGGTCGTATCGCCCGAGCATCCCCTGCTGCGCGAGCAGGCCGATAAGATCACCAACATCGACGCCATCCGCGCCTACCAGGCGGAGGCCGCCAAGAAGAGCGATTTTGAGCGCACGGAGCTCAACAAGGATAAGACTGGCGTTGCCATCGAGGGCATCTGTGCCATCAATCCGGTCAACGGCAAGCAGATCCCCATCTGGGTTAGCGATTACGTCCTGGTCTCCTACGGCACCGGCGCCATCATGGCCGTGCCCGCCCACGACGAGCGCGACTATGCCTTTGCCACCAAGTTCTCCCTGCCCATGGTCGAGGTCGTGGCCGGCGGCGACATCAGCAAGGAGGCCTACACCGACATCGTCGACGGCGTGCTGGTCAATTCCGGCTTTTTGAACGGCCTGAAGGTAGCGCAGGCTAAAAAGGCCATGATCGACTATCTGGAAAAAGAAGGCATCGGCACCCGCAAGATCAACTACAAGCTGCGCGACTGGGTCTTTTCCCGCCAGCGTTACTGGGGCGAGCCCATCCCCGTCATCTGGTGCGAGCACTGCGGCTGCGTGCCCCTTAAAGAGGAAGACCTGCCCCTAAAGCTCCCCGAGACCGACCACTACATGCCAACGGACACCGGCGAAAGCCCCCTGGCCCTGATGGAGGACTGGGTGAACGTGCCCTGCCCGGTGTGCGGCCGCCCCGCCAAGCGCGAGACGGACACCATGCCCCAGTGGGCGGGTTCCTCCTGGTATTTCCTGCGCTACACCGATCCCCACAACGACAAGGAGCTGGCCAGCCAGGACGAAATGAAGTACTGGCTGCCCGTGGACTGGTACAACGGCGGCATGGAGCACACCACCTTGCACCTTTTGTACTCCCGCTTCTGGCATAAGTTCCTGTATGACATCGGCGTTGTGCCCGTGCCCGAACCCTATCAGAAGCGCACCAGCCATGGCATGATCCTGGGTGCCAACAGCGAAAAGATGTCCAAGTCCCGCGGCAACGTCATCAATCCCGACGATGTGGTCAAGGAGATCGGCGCGGACGCCTTCCGCCTGTACGAGATGTTCATGGGCGCCTTCGACCAGGCCATTCCCTGGTCCACGCAGGGCGCGCGGGGCTGCAAACGCTTCCTGGACAGGGTATGGCGTTTGCAGGATATGATCAATGGCAAAGAATACAGCAAGGACCTGCTGGCCGACACCCACCAGACCATCAAAAAGGTGGGCGAGGACTTTGAACGCATGAAGTTCAACACCGCCATCGCCCAGATGATGAGCTACGTCAACCTGGTGTTCGACAAGGGCTCCATTACCAAAGACGAGCTCAAGACTCTGCTCATGCTACTGTATCCCGTGGCGCCGCACATCACGGAAGAAATGTGGCAGCTTATCGGCGAAAAGGGCTGTATCCACGAGCAGAGCTGGCCGACGTACGACGAAAACGCCCTTGTGCGCGACGAGGTGGAGATTGCCGTGCAGATAAACGGCAAGCTCAAATCGCGCATGATGGTTCCCACCAGCCTCGGCCGCGACGACGGACAGGCCTACTTCATGGAAATGCCGGAAATCAAGGCCTTGATCGGCGACAAGTCCGTGCGCAAGTTCATCTTTATCCCCGGCCGCCTGCTTAACATCGTGGTGGGGTAAGTTTTCATGCTTTGCGATTATCACATCCACTCCACCTTAAGCGGCGACGGCCGCAGCAGCATGGAAGAGCAGGTGCAGGCATGTCTCGATAAGGGCATTCAAAAGCTCTGCTTTACCGAGCATGTGGATATCGGCGTGCAGGACGGCTTGTATGATACGGACCTGGACGCGTACGCCCGCAGCTTTGCCGCGGCAAAGCAGGCCTTCCCCAAGGCCCAGCTTTACATGGGGCTGGAGCTTGGCTACACCACGCAGGACGTGCCCGGCCTTATCGAGCGCTGCGCGCGCCTGCCGTTGGACTTTCACTTGCTTTCCATCCACCTGGTGGACGGGCTGGACCCCTACTTTGTGGATCAGTTTTTCGCCGGCAAGACGCGCGAGTCGGCGGCCTGCGCCTATTTGTTGAAAGTGCTGGAATCCGTAAAGGAATACCCGGATTATGACGCGGTGGCCCATATCGGCTATGTGTTCAAGTTCACAGGCGACCGCTTTCCGCCGCTTCGGCATGCGGACACGCCCGATCTGCTGGATGAGATCCTGCGCACCATGATCCAAAAAGGCAAGGCGCTGGAGCTCAACACCTCGCGCTGGGCGGGCGAGGGCATGCCCGGCAGGGACATGTTCGTTCGCTACAAGGAGCTGGGCGGCGAGCTCGTGACCCTGGGCTCCGACGCGCACCATACAAGCGGCGTGGCCAAGGGCTTCGATGGAGCCGCGGAGCTGCTGAGAAACCTCGGCTTCCGCTACCTTGCCAGCTATTGCCGGCGCGAGCTTATCATGGAAAAACTGTAGGCGAAAGGATCAAAGATATTGAAATACATCTTCTTTGCGCTGCTGGTCGTTTTGACGCTGTGCCTGTTTTCCACCGCCCTGGCGGAAACGGCTGTAGTCGAAACGGCACAGCCCAGCTTCGTTTGGAAATGGTGGACCATCGGCGTGTGCGCCGGCGGCCTTGTGCTGCTTATGTGCCTGTGGAGTTATCAGGTGCTGCACCCGACGAAGCGGAAGCGGGGACGCAGGCGAAGAAAAAGCAGCGGACAAACCTAAAAACCCAAGAAAGGCATAAGCGCAGGCTTGGCCTTTCTTTTTTTGTTATTATTGATATGAACAGAAAACAGGAACGCTTTTTTGATATATGCGTGCAACGAAAAACGGGTTTTGTTGTCTATACTGGTGTAGGGGCACCACACAAAGGAACGGGGGACGGCAATGGACGATGCGCAGATACTCGATCTGCTTTTTGCCAGATCGGAACAGGCGATAGAAAAGATGCAGCAGCAATATGGCCGCTATTGCCGTAGCATCGCCTTTGCCATACTGCGTAGCCGGGAGGACGGCGAGGAATGCGTGAGCGACGCCTATCTGCACGCTTGGAACGCCATCCCGCCGGCAAGGCCGGCTTCGCTTTGCGCCTATCTGGGCAGGATCACGCGCAACCTGGCCCTGAACCGTTTGAAGGCTGCGGCGACGCAAAAGCGCGGCGGCGGGCAGTGGGCGCTGGCGCTTGAGGAATTGGCGGAATGCCTGCCCGGCACGCTGAGCGTGGAGCAGGCCCTGGACGATGCCGAACTGACGGCGGCGCTCAACGCCTTTTTGCGGGCGCTGCCGGAAACAAAGCGCAATGTGTTCCTGCGGCGCTACTGGTATCTGGATCCCGTCGCACAGATCGCAAGACGGTATTCCATGAGCGAATCGCGGGTAAAGTCGCTGCTGTTTCGAACGCGCAGGGAATTGAAAGTGTGGTTATTGAAGGAGGGGATCGAGCTGTGAACGCAGAGCGCCTGTTATATGCTTTGGGCGATATCGACGACGATCTGATCCTGGACGCAGCGCAAGCGCTCAGGCCAGATAAGAAACGACGGGCGATGGGCATCGGTCTTGCCGCAGCGGCCTGCCTTGTGCTTTTGGCCGGCGTTTTGCTTCTGCATCCGTTTTCAGGAAAAAGCGGCGCGCAGGAGCATACGTTCTCGAGTATTCGGCAGATCGAAGAGGCCTACGACGGCACGCTATTGATCGAAAGCTTTCTGCCGGAAGACGCGCAGAAGATGGATGTGCGGCTCCGCTGCGACGGGGACGGCGATATACAGAACGCGGATGGCTGGAAAACGCTGTCCGTCTCCGCCCAGGGCACGGACTATGCGATGGAAATGAACTGCGTATTCGACGGCGAGACGATCCAAGAGGAGCTCGATGGTCCGGCAGAGCTGATCTATCTGGAGTCCCACCCCATACTGGTCTACCGTGCGCCCAAAACGGAGATGTATGCCTTTGTTTATCGCGCCTTGTTTGAATATGAGGGCGTGCGCTACGAGCTTACCACAAAGTCCAACGACCCCGGACGCATGCAGGCGCTTTTGCAGGCGGCCCTGAAAACCCCGCCCCTTGCAAGCGCAGATGATGAGAAAACGGGGTTGTACCGGGGCGAATTCCAAAGCCTTATGGGCTTTGACGACTACTATGTGCAAAGCGAGGAGGTCACGCCCGGCTATTGCCAGTGGAGGTATTATGCGCAAGTGGATGGAGAAGATCGCTGCATCGCGCAGGCGGGCTGCTACCTGCCAAACAGGCCGGAAACCTTCAGCATCGACCTGGACGGCGACGGCGTGCAGGAGTTGATCTGCAACGTAGAATACGGCACCGGCGCGCGGCGCGTGGCGGTCTACCGCAACAAAAACGGCAGGATCGAGGAAGGCTTCATAGACGAGGAGCTTCTGATGAGAAAGTACGGCATGAAGATATGGGGAAGCTCCGCCATCGCAGAAAGATATGACATAGACACAGGCGCCTTTGTAGTGGAAAACTACGCTTCGGACGGCGAGAAAATCGATGAAACCGTGTATATCAGCGATCCGAACGAGCTGGAATTTATCGATTTTGTGCCCTGATCGAAAAAAGCATACAAAAAGAGGCCTTCCGACCGATCGCGGAAAGCCTCTTTTGTATTTATTCGTTTGATGGATTTCCAAACGCCTGCAAAAGCGCCGCCATGCACACATAAAAGCCCGTTCGCAGGGAGGATATATCGATGGATTCCTCCAGTGTGTGCGCGCCCTGGCCGATGTAAAAGCCGTAGCACAGGGCCGGGATGCCGAGGGACAGGGGGATATTGCAGTCCGTGGAGCCGGAACTTAGGCCCGGCCGCTTGCCGGTGTAGGCTTCCAGAAGACCCAGATGCTCGTTTTCCAGAGCAAGCTGACGCTGTTTGTCGATCTCGCCCGTGCAGGGGCGCTGGCCGATCAGGGTGAGCGTCACCTGGGCGTCGCTGCTCTTGCGCTTTTTGAGGATCTGGCGCAGGGTCTGCTCCATCTGCTCGAGGCAGTCGCGGTCGTCCGAGCGGATCTCGTACAGCATGGAGGCGTTCTGAGCAATGGTATTGACCGAGGTGCCGCCCTGGATGCTGCCCACGTTGTAGGTCGTCTTGGTGCCTTGCTTTTGCGGCGGCTTGACGGCGTACAGATCGCAGATGAGCCCGGCCAGCACCTCGATGGCGTTGCGGTTGCCAAAGCAGCCGAAGCTGTGGCCGCCTTTGGTGGCGGCCTTGATCTCGTAGCGGGAGGAACCGACGGCCCGGTTGCAGACCCCGTCCAGCGTGCCGTCGAAGGAGACCACCGAGCGGATGCGGCCCGCATAGTCGTGCATCAGGCGGCGGCAGCCCTTGAGGTTGCCCAGGCCCTCCTCTCCGCTGTTGAAGGCGATCAGTACGCCGGAGGCGGGTACAAGTTTTTCCTGCAAAAGGTACTTTACACATAAAAGCAGCACGGCGACGTTTGCGGTGTCGTCGCCCACACCTGGGCAGGAAAGCCGCCCGCCGGCGAGCTTTGGCTCCAGGCGCGTGCCCTGGGGAAAAACCGTGTCTATATGGGCCATGAATATCTGGATGTCGTCTTTTCCCTCGCAGTTCATGGGCAAAACCACGTTGAGGGCGGGGTCGATATAGGCGTTATTTGCGCCCAGTTCTTTGAGATACTCCAGCAGGAACTGCGCACGCAGCCCCTCGTCGTTGGAGGGCGCGGGGATGCGGCAGAGCGTATCCAGCAGCGCATGCAGCTCGTCCAGGTGGGTTTGAATAAAGGCTTCTGCTTTAGGCGGCAGGGCATATCTGTTTTCCATGGCATATCCTTTCGATTGTGGGGTTTGGCAGTAAGAGTATAGCACATCCGAAGCAAAAAGGACAGCCGTGCACAAACAAGCCTTAACAGAGCATACCTTGCGCGAAAAGGACAAAAACTGTATACTGTATTTACACGCGAATTTGGGCAGGAAAGGGCTTATGCAGTTCATGGAGCAGAAAAAAGCGGCGCTTGTGAGCGAAGCGGAAATGGAAAAGCAGCGCGGGCTGATGGACGAGGTGGCCGGCTTTGGCGGCGGAAAATACGAGATTGTCACCTATGGCTGCCAGATGAACGCACGCGATTCGCAGACGCTGGCCGGCCTGTTGGAAAACATGGGCTATGCTCCCGCGCAGAGCCGCGAGGAAGCCGATCTGATCCTGTTCAACACCTGCTGCGTGCGCGACAACGCCGAGCGCCGCGTCTTTGGCAACGTGGGCCATTTGCAGGCCTTAAAGCGCGCCAAGCCCCGCCTGGTGGTGGGCGTATGCGGCTGCATGATGCAGCAGGACGGCGCCGCGCAGAAGCTGCTCAAGTCCTCGCCGTTTGTCGACTTGATCTTCGGCACGGGCAACCTGCATCGCCTGCCGGAAATGCTGCTGCGCGTCCTGCGCGCAGGGGAGCGCGTGGTGCAGATCGATGCGGACCCCTACGCGCCCATCGCCGAAGATTTGCCCGCCAGCCGCGGCGGCAGCGCGCAGGCCTTCGTCAACATCATGTTCGGCTGCAACAACTTTTGCACCTACTGCATCGTACCCTATGTGCGCGGAAGGGAAAGAAGCCGCGCGATGGACAGCATCGTGCGCGAGGTGGACGAGCTTGCCGCCCAGGACGTAAAGGAAATCACGCTGCTGGGGCAAAACGTCAACAGCTACCGCGCCGAGGACGGAAGCGGGTTTGCCGATCTGCTCAGGCGCCTGGACGGCCATGTGCCGCGCATCCGTTTTATGACCTCGCACCCAAAGGACTTGTCCGACGATTTGATCGAAGCGATGGCGTCCTCGCGCTCCGTCTGCCACCAGCTGCACCTGCCCGTGCAGTCCGGATCGGATACGATCCTTCAGGCCATGAATCGCCGCTACACCGCCGCGCATTACCTTGGTCTGGTGCAAAAGCTGCGCGCGGCCATGCCGGACATCGGCCTTTCCACGGACATCATCGTGGGCTTCCCCGGCGAAACCGAGGAGGACTTCCTCGCCACCATGGAGCTGGACAAGGCCGTGCGCTTTGACTCCGCCTATACCTTTATTTATTCCAAACGCCAGGGTACCAGGGCCGCCCAAATGGAAAACCAGGTGGAGGAGGAGATCAAAAAGGAGCGCATCTACCGCCTGATCGCCCAGCAGGAGCAAATTACATCCGAGCTTTTGCAAAAGCGCATCGGCAGCCGCGAGCGCATCCTGATCGAGGGGACATCGGCCCGGGACGAAAACGCCTGCATGGGAAGAACGGACGCCGGCATCACCGTAAATGTTGAGGATAAGCGCCTTGAAACAGGCCGGTTTGCCGATGTTTTGATCCTTTCCGCCGGGGCAAACACCCTGCGTGGCAGGGTTTTGGACTAAACAGATATTGCTTATATTTATATAAGAAAGGTATGAATCCTATGAAGATCGAACTGTTTGAAAAAGCGCGCGCCCTGGGCGAAGCCATGGCGCAGACCGACGAATATAAGGCCGTGCAGGAGGCGCAGGCCCGCATCGAGGAGGACGAGGAGACCCAGCAGATGATCGCCCGCTTCAACGCCCTGCAAACCACCATGCAGGAGATGATGCAGTCGCCCGATCCCGACAAGGACGCGGTGGCCGCCATGGCCTCTTCCATGCGCGAGCTGCAGACCCAGCTGACAAAGCAGCCGAGCATGCAGGCCTTAAACGAAGCGCAGAAGGAGTTTTCCGAGATCATCAATTCCGTCAACCAGGTGCTGCGCTTTATGATCACCGGCGAGGTGGCAGGCGAGGACGAAACCTGCGGCGGCAATTGCGCCGCCTGCAAGGGCTGTTGAGAGAAACCATCCAGGGGTCGGGCCAAGGCGTAAGCCAACCCGGCCCTGTCTTGCAATGGCCGGATTTCCAAATGCCGGTCGCATACTTGCTTTTTTGAGGTGAAACGACATGCCGCTCTCTCCCATGATGCAGCACTATTTGTCGGTCAAGGAGCAGCACAAGGACTGCCTGCTGTTCTACCGCCTGGGCGATTTTTATGAGATGTTCTTTGATGACGCGCTGCTCGCTTCCCGCGTGCTGGACATCACCTTAACGGGCAGGGATTGCGGACTTTCCGAGCGCGCGCCCATGTGCGGCGTGCCCTATCACGCGGTCAGCAGCTACGTGCAGCGGCTGATCGAGCAGGGTTACAACGTGGCCATCTGCGAGCAGATGACCGACCCCGCCCTTTCCAAGGGCCTGGTCGAACGCGAGGTGGTGCGCATCATCACCCCGGGCACGGTGATAGAGGACGGCATGCTGGAGGATAAGCGCAACAACTACCTTCTGTCGCTGTTCATCGAAGAAGACCGCATCGGCTACGCCTATACGGACGTATCCACGGGCGAGTTGGTCTGCGCCCTGGGGCTGAACAATCCCCAGCAGATACTGGCCGAGCTTGCCCGCATAGAGCCAAGGGAGATGCTCATCTGTGCCAGCGACGCGCCGGCCTTTACTAAGATCGACCTGCCCATAAAGCCCGTTATCCGACCGGACGAGGACTTTGACGGCGAACATGGCCTTGAGGCCCTGCGCAAAAGGCTCAAGGAAAGACCGCGCGGGCTTTCCCGCCTCGGCGCCGCCCTGGCGGCGGCGGACGGGCTGCTGATATACTTAGACCTTACGCAGAAAAACGCCCTGCGCCACATCAATTCCCTGATCATCTACAAGCGCGAGACCCACATGCAGCTGGACTATACGGCAAGGCGCAATCTGGAGCTGACCGAGAACCTACAGACGCGCAAAAAGCACGGGAGCCTGCTGGGGCTGATCGACAAGACCCGCACCTCCATGGGCGGCAGGCTTCTGCGCCTGTGGCTGGAGGAGCCGCTGTGCTCGATCCCGGCCATTTGTCAGCGACAGGACGCCGTGGAAGCCCTGACGCAGGATGAGCTGCGGCTGGACGAAGTGCGCGAGCTTTTGTCCCGTGTGCAGGACATCGAGCGCCTGCTCAGCCGCGTGGCCTACGGCAGCGTGAACGCGCGCGACCTGCTGGCGCTGAAGAACTCCATCGGCCAGACGCCGCTTTTAAAGCGCGCGCTGGCGGAAGAGAATGATCCCTATATTGTTGAGCTGCTTGAGCAGATGGACGGGCTGGAGGACCTGTACGGCCTTCTGGAGAGGGCAATCGCCGAGGATCCGCCCATCACCATCCGCGAGGGCGGCATCATCAAGGCCGGATACAACCAGGAGCTGGACGAACTGCGCTCACAGGCCGGCGGCGGAAGGGAATGGCTTGCCCGCATAGAGGAGGCCGAGCGCGAGGCCACCGGCATCAAAAACCTTAGGATCGGCTACAACAAGGTATTCGGCTACTACATAGAGGTCACCAAGGCGTTCCTGGATCAGGTACCCTATCGCTATGTGCGCAGGCAGACACTTGCCAACTGCGAGCGCTACACCACGGAGGAGCTAAAGCGCCAGGAGGAGAGCATCCTGACCGCCCAGGATCGGGCCGTCAAGCTGGAATACAAGCTGTTTACAGACATCCGCCTGGAGCTGTGCGACCACATCCGCCGCTTCCAGAAGACCGCGGAGGGCATCAAGACCATAGACGCCCTGCAGTCCCTTGCGCAGCTGGCGATCGAGAAGCACTATTGCAAGCCCGTTTTGCATGAGGGCTTTGATCTTCAGATCAAGGACGGACGCCATCCGGTGGTGGAGGACCTTGCATCGGAGCCCTTTGTGCCAAACGATACGCACTTGGACGAGCAGGGGCGCCTGCTCATCATCACCGGCCCCAACATGGCGGGCAAATCCACCTACATGCGCCAGGTGGCCCTGATCACCATCCTTGCGCACATGGGCAGCTTTGTACCCGCGCAAAGCGCGCGCATCCCCTTGTGCGACCAGGTGTTCACCCGCGTGGGCGCTTCGGACGATCTGGCCACGGGCCAGTCCACCTTTATGGTGGAGATGCGAGAGATGGCGCAGATACTGGCCGGCGCCACCAAGCGCAGCCTGCTCATACTGGATGAGATCGGCCGCGGCACCTCCACCTTCGACGGCCTGGCCATCGCCTGGGCCTGCGTGGAATACATCGCGAACAACCGCCGCCTGGGGGCAAAGACCTTGTTTGCCACCCACTACCACGAGCTGTCCGAGCTGGAAGGGCGGCTGGAAGGCACCGTGAACTACTCCATCGACGTAAAGGAGCACGGCGAGGACATCATCTTTTTGCGCAAGATTAAGCGCGGCGGCGCGGACCATTCCTTCGGCGTACAGGTTGCGTCCCTGGCCGGCCTGCCGGCACCGCTGATCGCCCGGGCAAGGGAGATCATGTCCAAGCTGGAGGTGAGCGACGCTACGGCGCAGATCAGCCAGAACATACTGCAGGGCAAAAAACGCAAAAACGCGTCCGAACAGGTCAACCTGATGGAATACGGCGCGCTAGACTTTGCCAAGGAGATCGCCGATCTGGACGTGAACGCCATGACGCCGATGGACGCGCTCAACAGGTTGTATACCCTGCGCGAGAAGGCAAGAAACCTGTAAAAGGGGGGAGATACAGTCCATGGGCAAAATCCGCATGCTCGATGAATTAACAGCCAACCGCATCGCCGCCGGCGAGGTGGTGGAGCGGCCCGCTTCCGTGGCCAAGGAACTGATGGAAAACTCGCTGGACGCCGGCGCTACGGCCATCACGCTGGAGATACGCGACGGCGGCATCGCTTACCTGCGCGTGACCGACAACGGCGGCGGCATCGCCCAGGAGGACTGCCGCCTGGCCTTTGAGCGCCACGCAACCTCCAAGATCCGCTCCGGCGACGATTTGACGCGCATCCAGAGCCTGGGCTTCCGCGGCGAGGCCCTGCCTTCCATCGCCTCGGTGTCCAAGGTAGAGCTCACCACCCGCGTGAAAGACGCGCAAAGCGGCGTAAAGCTTACCCTTTCCGCCGGTAAAATCGAGGATATCCGCGAGGCCGGCTGCCCGCTTGGCACGACCTTTGTGGTCAAGGACCTGTTCTTCAATACGCCTGCCCGCCGCAAGTTTTTGCGCAAAACGGCCGTAGAGGCCGGCTATGTGGCCGAGGTTGCGGCGCAGCTTGCCCTTGGCCATCCGGAAGTGGCGCTGCGCTTTATCAACAACGGCAAGACCGTGTACCAGACCACCGGCAGCGGCGATCTGCGCGCCGTGGTCTACCGCGTGTTCGGCCGCGAAACGGCAAACGAGATGCAGCGTGTGGAGGGAAGCCAGGGCGCTGTGGGCCTTTTTGGCCTGATCGGCGTGGGTTCCGTCGCCAGGGCCAACCGCAATTATGAATACTTCTTTTTGAACGGCCGTTTCATCCGCTCGCCGCTGCTGAGCCAGATCGTGGAGGAGGCCGTGAGCGAACGCGTGATGATCGGCAAATTCCCCATCTGCGTACTGAATATCCAGGTGCCGCTGGAGAGCGTGGATGTGAACGTGCACCCCTCCAAGCTGGAGGTGCGCTTCAAGGAGGATTTCCCCATCCGCGAAAACCTTATGCAGATACTGGAAACGGCCTTCCCGCCCGCGCATGCAACGCCCGCGCCGCGCTTTATCGTATCCTCCGAGCAACTGCCGCTGCGCGAGCCCGTGCCGCAGACACCCCCGCCTGCAGCCATGCCGCAGATGGAGGAGCCTGTTCCGCCCCCGCGGGACGAGGATATGCCGCCCCTGCCGAGCGCGCAGGGCCGGATACCGCCGATGGAAGACCCGCTGCCAAAGGCTGTGCCGCCCTACGAGCAGCGCGCCTTTGACATGCCGACGATGACCGGCAGCAGTTCTTTGCGCGAGAGCGGCGATCTGCCGCTGTCCCTGTTCAAAAATGCGCCTGCTCCTTCCCCGCAAAGCGCGGAAAGCCAGGAGCCGGCTTTGTCCGCGCAGCCGCCCGCCGCGCCCACCGTTTTGCAGCAGGCGCTGCGGCCCGTCGTCATCGGCCAGCTGTTTGAGACCTATCTTCTGATTTCCAAAGGCGAGGAGTTCATCATCATCGACCAGCATGCCGCGCACGAGCGGCTGCTGTTTGAGCGCTTCAGCAAGTCCCTGGGGGAGGAAAGGCTCACGCAGACGCTGCTCACGCCCTATCTGTTCCATGTCTCTCCCAAAGAGGAGGCGCTGCTGTTTGAAAATTTGGAACAGCTGGAGGCCCTGGGCTTTGAGATCGAAAGCTTTGGCCCGCGCGTGTTCCGCGTGCTGGCCGTGCCCCAGCTGCTGGGCGAACCTATGGTGCAGTCCTTTGTGGCCGACCTGCTGGAAAACCTGGAAGAGATCGGCCGCATCCGCGAATTCGATTTGAAGCGCGATCGCCTGGTGCAGATGAGCTGCAAGCGCGCCATCAAGGGTGGCGACAGGCTTTCCGATGCGGAACTCAACGATCTGCTCGACCAGATACAGGATGAGGCGATCCCGCTCACCTGCCCGCACGGCCGGCCCATCCTCATGAAGATGACCAAACGAGAGCTGGAAAGGAAATTCAAGCGCATCCAATGAGCGAAAAGCAAAAGATACTGATCCTGACCGGCCCCACAGCCACGGGCAAGACGGCCCTTTCCATAGAGCTGGCAAAGGAGCTTTCCGGCGAGATCATCTCCGCGGACTCCATGCAGCTGTACCGCGGTATGGACATCGGCACCGCTAAGCCCACGCAAGCGGAGCGCGCACAGGTACCGCACCACCTGATCGACACGCTGGATCCGCGGGAGAAGTATTCCGTGGCGCTGTACAGGCGCGACGCGGGGCGTGCGATCGGGGACATCGCCGCAAGGGGCAAGCTGCCCATTGTCGTGGGCGGCACGGGGCTGTATATCAGCGCTCTTGCCTATGACATGCGCTTTACCGATGCGCAGGAGGACACGGCTCTGCGCGAAAAATGGGAACGTTTTGCGGCGCTGCATGGCAACGATGCTTTGCACAAAGAACTGATGCTGCGCGATCCCAAGGCGGCTGAGGCTCTGCATCCCAACAACGTGCGCCGCGTGATCCGCGCCCTGGAGGTATTCGAGACCACGGGCAGGCCAATGTCCAGCCAGGAGGATGCGCAGAAGGGCCGCGCCCCGGGTGAATATGACTGCACGATCATCGGCCTTTGCATGGACAGGCAGGCGCTTTACAAAAGGATCGAAGCCCGCGTGGATCAGATGCTGGACGCCGGCCTGCTGGAGGAGACGCGCCGCCTTCTGCAAAGCGGCGTTTCGCCTGATTGTCAAAGCATGCAGGCCATCGGCTATAAGGAGCTGGTCCAATACCTGACGGAAAGCTGCTCCTATGCCCAGGCGGTGGAAATGCTCAAGCGCAATACGCGCCGCTACGCCAAGCGGCAGATGACCTGGTTTCGGGCCATTGAGCAGATTCATTGGATCGATGTGGGCGCAGAAAAAGAGAAAAAACAAATTATTCAAAAAATAAACTCATATTACCTAGGAAATGTGCCCGAATAATGGTATAATTGAATTGGGTCAATAAATAAAACAGAAAAGAAAGCAGGTGTTTGTTGTGGCAAAAAGCGGTGTCGGCCTTCAGGACATTATTTTGAACGGCGCTCGTAGGGAGCGCGTCCCCGTGACCATGCACCTTATGAACGGCGTTCCTCTCAAGGGCGTGATTCGTGGCTTTGACTCTTTTGTCGTGCTGCTGGAAAGCGACGGCAAACAGCAGATGATCTACAAGCACGCCATTTCCACCGTAACACCCATGCGCGCTATTCAGTACGGTGCACAGGACGATGCTCAGGGAGAGGAAGAATAGACAACCTATGACGGAAAACCAAATCAAAACCATATTCGATCAGGCGGAAGCGGAGCTTCTGCCTGTCTTTTCGCGCATTGAAAAAACGGAGGAAAAAAACCTTGCCCGGGTGCTGGAGGCCTTCCGCAGCCAGCGCATTGCCGTGCAGCACTTTGCCGCCACCAACGGCTATGGCAACGGCGATATCGGCAGAGACGGCCTGGAAAAGGTGTTTGCGCAGGCTTTCGGCACGCAGGCAGCCCTGGTGCGGCCGATGTTCGCCTCCGGTACGCACGCGCTGGCGGTGTGCCTGTTCGGCCTGCTGCGGCCGGGAGATACCATGCTGGCCGTATCCGGCCGCCCCTATGACACGCTGGAAAGCGTGATCGGTCTGAACGAAAACGAGCATGGCCAGGGCAGCCTGAAAGAGCTGGGCGTGCGCTATCGCGAATTGAAGCTGCTGGACAGCGGCGTGGACTTTGCCGCCCTGGAAGAAGAACTCAAGGAAAAGACGCTGCGGCTTTGCCACATCCAGCGCTCCTGCGGCTATGCCTGGCGGCCCGCGCTGCGCGTGGACGAGATCGGCAGGATCGCCGCCTTTATCCATGAGTGCCGTCCCGATGTCTGCGTGATGGTGGACAACTGCTACGGCGAATTTGTGGAGGAGAAGGAGCCCACACAGGTAGGCGCGGACATCATGGCCGGTTCCCTCATCAAAAACCCCGGCGGCGGCATCGCGCCCACGGGCGGCTACATCGCGGGAAAGGCGGAACTGGTCGAACGATGCGCCTACCGCCTCACCGCGCCCGGAATTGGCACGGAGCTCGGTTCCTACGCCGCGGGGTATGAGCCGTTTTACCAGGGCTTTTTCCTCGCCCCGCACGTGGTGGCCCAGGCCGTGCGCGGCGCGGCGTTGGCAGGCTGCGTGTTTCAAAAGCTCGGCTTTGCCGTTTCGCCGCAGCCGGACAGGCCCCGCAGCGACATCATCCAGGCCATCCGTTTCGGCAACGAGGAGACGCTGATCCGCTTCTGCCGGGCCATCCAGCATGCTTCGCCCATCGACAGCTTTGTGGTGCCGGAGCCCTGGGATATGGCCGGTTACCAGGATAAGGTCATCATGGCGGCGGGCACCTTCGTTTCCGGCGCCTCCATAGAGCTCAGCGCCGACGCGCCCCTGCGCGAGCCGTACATCGGCTACCTGCAGGGCGGGCTCAGCTACGCCCATGTGAAGTTTGCCCTGATGGAAGCAGTCAAAAGCCTGTTTGCGTAAGGCCTAAAAGGGGGAAAATGATATGCAGGAAAAGGAATGCGTGCTGTACGATCGCCTGTGCATCCACTGCCACGAGTGCGAGATGTGTGACCTGGACCCCGACAAGGTCTGCGACAACTGCGGCAAATGCATCGAAACGGGCGAGGAATACGCCAAGATCATGATCGATGCCGTGCTTATGGACAACGACAAGGACTGAGTTTTTTCGCGGCGCCCGACAGGCCAACCCCTTGGGCGCCGCCTTTGCCCGGGGACGAAAAGCGAATTTGCATATTGACACAAAGGAAGGCCGTATAGTATAATCTTTTTTGTTCCGAGCGTAGGGGAGTGGCTCAATGGTAGAGCAATGGTCTCCAAAACCATCGGTTGCGTGTTCGAATCGCGTCTCCCCTGCCAGTGTCGCCGCAGGCTGTATATCGTCTGCGGCGGCTTTTTTATGCCTTGTACTGAAGGGCGCAGCGGGCTTATCGCGCCCGCTTTATATCCGCCGCCATGCTTTTGCAGGTGACGGGACCTATCGTGATCCTCATTCGCGCAAAGACGGATTCCGGCCGGAGTGTAGACTTCGGTCGATTTTCTTGTTTTTAGACTTGAAAGAGATGCTTTTAAGACGAAAAAACGACATATGATGAA
>JBNRMU010000115.1:0-4340 GCA_050309765.1 Christensenellales bacterium | reverse complement strand
GGCTCAACCGCAACATCGTCCAGTGCCTGGAGGATAACGATATCCCTTTGTATTTCAATACCACGGTGGTCAACATCCACGGCAAGGAACGCGTGGAGGGCGTGACCATTGCCCAGGTGGACCCCGCTACGCGCAAGCCCCTGATGGACACGGCCCAATATGTGGAGTGCGACACGCTGCTGCTTTCCGTGGGTCTGCTGCCGGAAAACGAGCTGACCACGCCCACGGGCGCTGAGATGGACCGCGTGACCTCCGGCGCCGTGGTGGACGAGCACCGGCAGACCTCCGTGCCCGGCATCTTTGCCTGCGGCAACGTGCTGCACGTGCACGATCTGGTGGACAACGTTAGCCGCGAGGCGGAGATCGCCGGCAGGGCGGCCGCCGGGTATGCGCTCGGCAAAATCGAAAACGGGAACAGCCGCAAGGTGACCGTGAGCGGCGGCGTTCGGTATGTGGTTCCCCAGCGCGTGAGCGAAAGCTGTGAAGAGCTGGACATCTACTTCCGTGTCGGCGCCTCCTACAAGCCGGCACTTTTGCAGGTGTATGCGGGAGATGCGCTGCTGCGTCAACAAAAGAAGATGGTCGTGACCCCCGGCGAGATGGAAAAGGTGACCGTCAAGCTGGAAAAGGGTCTGAGCGACATCCGCGTGCACGTGGAAAAGGCCTGATCGGCCCTTTTAAGGGAAAGGAAGGATTTGAATGGAAAAGAATTTCGTTTGCATCGCCTGCCCCATGGGCTGTCAGCTAAAGGTTTGGGAGGAAAACGGCGAGGTGCATGTCAGCGGCAATACCTGCCGCCGCGGCCTGGAATACGGCAAACAGGAGTTCAGCGCGCCCCAGCGCACGGTGACCTCCTCCGTAGCGGTCGCCGGCAGGCAGCATGTGCTGTGTTCCGTGAAGACGGACGCGCCGGTGCCCAAGGAAAAGGTACAGGACGTGCTAAAGGCCGTCTATGCCATCCGCGCCCAGGCGCCCCTGCGGGTGGGCGACGTGCTGCTGCAAGACGTGTGCGGCACCGGCGCAAACATCGTCGCCACGAGAAACGTGGATTGATTGGAATTTCGGGCGCTCCGGCCGATCGGACGGGGCGCCTTTGGTTGCACCTGACAAAGGATCGAGAAGGAGAGGCGCGCGTTATGAAAAAGATATTGGTTCTGGGCGATTATACCCTGGCCACCTGGCACCCGCTCACCGGTGTGGACGAAGCCTTAAAGGGCATTTTGAGCGACTATGAGCTGACAATCACGGAGGACTATGCGGGCCTCAGCGCCCAGGAGCTTGCCAAATACGATGTTGTCATCAACTACATCGACGCCTGGGGCAAGCGCGGCAGCTCCGACCTTGCCGGCGCTTTCCTGCAGTATGTATCGGGCGGCGGCGCCATGCTGGCGCTGCACAACGGCATCATCGCCCGCAATACGCCCGAGATGGAGCAGCTGATCGGCGGCCGCTTCCTCGGCCATCCCCAGCAGAGGATGCTCACCTACACGGTCAAGGATGTGCACCCCATTTCCAAGAACCTGCCCGAGTTTTCCATCGACGAGGAACCGTATCAGTTTGAGCTGGATAACCTCGTAAAGCCCGTGATGCTTTTGACCTACAAGCTGGAGGATAAGGACTGCCCCGCGGCCTGGGTGCGCAGCTTTGGCAAGGGCAAGGTGGTGTTCCTTTCCATGGGCCACAGCTACAAGAGCTTTGCAAGCGAAGGCTTCTGTGAACTGATCCGGCGCAGCGTGCTTTTCTGCTGCGGCGGCCCCATGCTTTGATTTTTGCATAAGCGGCCGGAAGTCCCGTTTTGCAAAGAGGGGGAGAAGCCCCGCAAAAAAGCCGCAAAAATGCAGAGCATGGGCAAATATGAGTTGACGCAAAACGAGAAAAAAAGTATAATAAAAAACTGTAACATGCATTGCTCTGGCGCCCGTTCCAAGGAAGTGTCGGGCGCATTTTAAAGGAGGTCTGTTCCAGCATGAAGAGGAAAAGTGCGATCAGTCTGATTGTTATAATCGTATTGGTCGCAGCTCTGGGCGCGCTTGCAATCTGCGGATTGCAGATCGGCGCATTTAGGATTAAGCCTTTGGCCAGCGGTATTTCGCAGGGCCTGGACCTGCGCGGCGGCGTTTACGCCGTGTATGAGGCCAAGGACGAAGGCCAGGAGGATTTTGCCTCCCTGCTTTCCGGCACCATGGCCGTGCTCACCAACCGCCTGACCAGCAAGGGGTATACGGAGGCCACCGTCTCCCAGCAGGGACTTAACCGCATCCGTGTGGAGATCCCCGATGTGGACGATCCCAACGAGATTTTGACCATCATCGGCCAGCCCGCTGTTTTGCAGTTCAAGGATCCCAACGGCGAGGTCATCATGGAGGGAAGCTCCATCAAAACCGCCCAAGCCGCCATGTATGAAGGAAAATACGTGGTCGAGTTCAACCTGAACGACAGCGGCACCACGGCGTTTGCCCAGGCGACCTCCCAATTCCTGAACCAGATCATTTCCATCGAGCTGGACGGCGAGGTCATTTCCGCCCCGCGCGTCAATTCCGCCATCACGGGCGGTTCCGGCTATATCGAGGGCAACATGACCCTGGACGACGCCCAGAACCTGGCCATGCTCATCCAGTCCGGCGCCCTGCCGCTGGAGATCGAACAGCTGGAGATGCGCACCATCTCCGCGACCCTGGGTGTGAACGCCCTGTCCACCTCCGTGCGGGCGGCCATCATCGGCATCGTGCTGGTGATGCTGTATATGATCATCCTATACCGCGTGTCTGGCTGTGTGTCCACCCTGGCGCTTTGCATCTACATGCTGATCGACATGTTCCTTCTGGCCGTGATCCCCGGTGTGCAGCTGACGCTGCCCGGCATCGCCGGCATTATCCTGTCCATCGGCATGGCCGTGGACGCCAATGTTATCATCTTTGAGCGCATCAAGGAAGAGATACTCACCGGCAAGACCGTTCGCTCCTCCGTGGAGTCGGGCTTTAAGCGTGCCTTCACCGCTATCCTTGACTCCAATGTGACCACCATCATCGCCGGCGTGGTGCTGATGTTCTTCGGCACGGGCACCATCAAGGGCTTTGCGGTCACGCTGACCATCGGCGTTCTGGCTTCTATGTTCACGGCTATCGTGGTTACGAGGTTCCTGCTGCGCCAGGTCGTTAACCTCAATATCAGCGGCAAACTGCTTTGCGGCGTGAAGGGAGGGCAGGAAGCATGAAAAACTTCTCCTTCAGCAAGAATTTCAAGTATTCCATTTGCCTGCCGGCGTTGATCATCGTAGCCGCCATCGTTGTAATGGCGATCTGCGGCGGCTTCAACCTTGGCATCGACTTTACCGGCGGCACGATGATGACTTTTTCCATGGGCCGCGATTTTGACTTAAACGACGTCAAGGCACAGATGGAGGCCCAGGGCATCACGGACGCTGTGTACGCCACCTCCGGCTCCGGCGAAGATGCCAACGCCATCGTACGCATGCGCGATCTGGACGATCCCGAGCTGGAAAACGAGCTGCGCGCCAAGGTAGAGGACGGCCTGCAGCAGAAGTATCCGGGCGCCTTCTTCCTCAACATCGAGCGTGTGGGTGCCGTTGCCGGCCATGAGCTGGTGCAGAACGCCGCCCTTTCCGTCGGCCTTGCCTGTATCCTGATGCTGGTGTATATCTGGCTGCGCTTTGAGCTGCACTTCGGCGTGACCGCCGTGGCCGCGCTGGTGTTGGACGTGGCGATGATGCTTTCCATGGTGGCGATCCTGCGCCTGCAGATCAATTCGTCCTTTATCGCCGCGGTGCTGACCATCGTCGGCTACGCCATCAACGATACCATCGTCATCTTCGACCGCATCCGCGAGAATCGCAAGAAATATCGCCGCGAAAAGACGGCCTGCGAGGTGGCGGACATCTCCGTGCGCGAAACGCTGCGCCGTACCATCAACACCACCATCACCACGCTGCTCACCATCGTAACGCTGTATGTGCTTGGCGTTGATTCTATCCGCGAGTTTGCGCTGCCCATCATCATCGGTTTGATCGCCGGCAACTTCACCTCCATCTTCATCGCGCCCTCCCTTTGGGGCATCTGGACCGATAAGATGACCGAAAACGGCGGTGCCCGCAAGGCAAGCAGGGCCTGAGCAAGTTAAACCTTAAGCGGAGGTTGTACGCCATGCAGGCGCACGGCCTCCGCCTGTCTGTTTGTACGAAGAAAAGGAGGCGAGGGGCCAATGCTCTTGTTCCGGCAAAGCCAGGCGCTGGACGAAGAAAAGCTCCGTCCGCTGCTGGACGCGGGGATAGATCGGCAATTGGCGTCCCTTCTTTTGCTTCGCGGCATCGAAACGCCGCAGCA
>JBNRMU010000114.1:0-9559 GCA_050309765.1 Christensenellales bacterium | reverse complement strand
TACGGCAAGTCCATCACCGACCCCTGCCTGGGCTGGGAAAAGAGCGAAAGCTTCATCTACCGCCTGGCGGAGCTGGCAGGCTGAAAAAACGCAGAGCGATATGCGCCCGCCGCGGGTTTTTTCCCGCGGCGGGCCGTTTTTCTGCTTGTCATAAAACCGGCGGACGTGGTATGGTTTGCTGGAAGCGACCCGCTGTAAGAGAGGAGTTGTGGCATTGATGAAGAAGGGGTTAAGCGCCAACCAGATCAAGCTGATCGCCATTGCCGCGATGACGATCGACCATTTGACCTGGGCGATTTTTCCCGGCACGCAGCATCTGTGGTACATCATGGCGCTGCACGTCATCGGCAGATTGACAGCTCCGATCATGTGGTTTTTCGTTGCCGAGGGCTATCACTACACGCACGACGTCAAAAGATACGCATCAAGGCTGTTTCTGTTTGCCATCGTTTCCCATTTTGCCTATGATTTCGCCTTCGGTATCCCCTTTATGCCGCTTTCGACAGGCGTTTTCAACCAGACGAGCGTTTTGTGGTCGCTGGCCTGGTCCGTGGTGCTGATCGCGCTGTGCCAAAGCGAAAGGCTGCCCAGGTGGGGAAAGATCGTATCCGTTATCGCCGTCTGCCTGATCGCCTTCCCCTCGGACTGGTCGAGCATCGCCGTGATGTGCCCGTTTTTTCTCTATGCGCACCGGGGAAACTTCAAGCTGCAGGCAAGGGACATCGTTTTGTGGACGGCCGTCTATGCCGCGGTCTACTTTCTGTTTCTCGATAAGGCATATGGCGTTTTGCAGATGTTCACCTGCCTTTCGATCCCTGTACTGGCCGGCTATAACGGCGAGCGCGGCAGGTGGAAGGGCATGAAATGGTTCTTTTACCTGTATTATCCGGCCCATCTTGTGCTCATCGGTCTGATCCGGCTGGCGCTGCACGGCGATATCTCGATCATTTTTTAAGACGGCTCCATAAAAAACCGCCTGCCGGAAAGGGAATGCTCCTTTCGGCAGGCGGTTTTGCGTCTCTGGCTTTATTTTTGCTCGTGCAGCATCTCTACCGCGCGCTCCACGGCCAGGGGAATGCTGGTCAAAACCGGGGTCTTGACGTTTTTGATCTCCGGCATGATGGCGATCATGCTGCCCTGGGCAAGCACGATCACGTCGCACTTGCCGTCCATCTCCTCGATCTTGCCGCGCAGCATATCGTTGTGGCCCTTCACATCGCCGCGGAAGAGCACCTCCATGGCGCCGTCCACCACGCACTCGATGATCTCGACCTTTTTGCCGATCTTGGCCGCGCAGCTTTCCAGCAAGCGGCGGGAGGGGCCCACGGTGGTGGTGTTGGTGGTGACCAGGGCGATCTTGCTGCCCATGGAAACGGCCTTTTCTGCCATGGGCTGGTCGATCTTGAGCACGGGGATGTCCAGCTCCTTCTGATACAGATCCACGACCTCGCTCACGGAGGAGCACTGGTTTAAGATCAGGTCGGCGCCGGCCGCCTGGGCCAGGGACGCGTAGCTCATCATCCTCTTGATGATGGAGGGCGTGGGGCCGCCGTTGGCGAGCACATCCTCGATGAGGGAATCCTCGGTCAAAAGGTTGACGCGGATCTCGGGGTCAAGGGCCTTGAAGGCGTTTTTGATGTCCTGATGGTTGGACGTGCTGGTGCCCAGGATCATGACGTGTTTTTTTGCCATTTGCGTATTCCTCCCAGATGTATTTGGTCGTTTGAATCGGTTTGTCTTGCTTATTTTCAGCGCCCCAAAATGCCCTGTACAAGGCAAAGGAGCGCGTCCTCGCCGCCCACGTTGCCGGGGAACACCACATAGGAAAGGCCCGGATACTTGCTCTCCGGCCCCAGCCTCCACACGGGCACACCGGCGAGCGCCTGGCCCAACACCTCCGCCCGGCGCACGGAAAGCCCCTTCACGCCGATGTCCGAGGAGGTGACGCCGCCCTTGGCCACGAAAAAGGCCGGCCGCACGGAAAGCTTCTGCACGATGCGGACCAGGGCATCCGATACGCGCAGGGAAAACGCTAGGTTTTGTTCGCTGTTTTCGGCGGTGACCTTGACAAGCTCGCGCGAGGTGAACGCCACCGCGGTCCGGCCGGAAAGGACGGCCTTTTCAATGGCAGATACGGCCTCTTCCACGGCGCTTTCCGCCTGCCTAGGGTCCGTTAAGCGGCGCACATCCATCTCCAGCGGGCAAAGACCGTCCAGCTCCAGCAGCCTTTGCAGCTGTCGGGTGGTCTTTTGCACATGGGACCCCACCATCACGAGCCCGCCCCGGCCCGTATCCTCGCGCAGATGGGCGCCGGAAAGCAGCGGCGCAGTTGGGATGCAGGCCATCACCCGCACAAGGCCGGCCGCGCAGCGGAACAAAAAGCGCTTGCCATCCCCAAGGACGCGATACAGTGCCTCGACAAAGACCTCCATATCGGCATAGTCCGCGCTGTTGACGATGATCTTCTGAAAGCCGTGCGCTTTACGGAGTATGTTTTCTACGGCGTCGGGGCCGCCCAGGCGGATGGTATCAAGGCCCACGGACAACACCGCTTCTTCAGATGGAAGCCGGGGGTTTTTCTCGCGCACCCAGTCGATCAGGTTGCTGGACGCATAGCCAAAGGTCGCGTCTTTGGCAAACTCGGTCTCTCCGGCGGGGATGAGCAGATCATTTTCCCTGACATAGTGCACATCGTTTATGGTGAACCTTCCGCCCTCGGGGAAGAAGGGGGCGAGGATCTCGCCGTCCAGATCGGGCAGGCCCGCGGAAAGCAGCCCCTGGCGCAGGGTGGCGGTTTCCAACGGATAATGGCCGCGCAGGGTGGAATCGCTGCGGGAAAGCAGCACAAAGGGCACGCCCGTATCGCGCGAGGCAAGGCAGAGGTTTTGCACCAGCTCGCGATGCAGCCTTTCCGTTTCCGCGGCAGACAGCGCCCGCGAATTGGTGAGCACAAAAAACACGTGCCCGTCTTCCAGCAGGGCGGCCTTTAATTCGTCATAGCTCCAGGAAACATAGACGGATACGCCGTGCACCGTCTGCACGCCGGTGGGATCGTCGTCCAGCACGACCATTTTAGAGCGGAGCGGGTAGCCGCGCGCATAAAAATCCGGCAGCTGTCTTAGCGGCGGCAGGACGGAAAATAGGGCGTCGGCGCGCACTTTTTCGATCATTTGGGACAGACCTTTCACAAAAGGAATGCAGCTTTAAGTATAGTATAATCCTTCTGCCTGCCGAAGCGCAACTGAAAAGGCGGCGCAGCCCATTTGGCCGCGCCGCCTTTTTTCTGATTTAAAAAGGGCCTAGTCCAGCCGCTCCAGCATGTTGTAGCCTTTGTGCTGCAAAAACTCCTCCACCTCCATAAGGTCTGTGGTACGCAGGATGGCTACCGGATGCTTGCTTAAGCTGCTGTAGGTGACATACAGATAGTCCAGGTTGATGTTGCCCTTGCTGATGATGGTCAAAAGGCCGTTCAGACTGCCGCATTCGTCGGCAATCTCGACGGCGGCCACGTTGTCCGTGTGGCATAAGTATCCCGCTTTCTGCAGGCAGTTTGCGGCGCGGTCGGTATCGGAAACCAGCATGCGGATGATACCGAACTCCGCGGAATCGTTGGTGATGAGGGTGTTCATGTTGATGGCGTTGTCCAGCAGGATCTGGGTGATTTTGTTCATCGCGCCCTTTGTGTTTTCGGCGAAGATGGAAAGCTGTCTGATCATTGAGGCACCTCCTTGATGCGGTTCCATTCTAACGCAATAAAGCGGGGAAAGCAACAACGCCGGGGATATCCGAAATTACGCATTGCGCTTTTTTTACGGTATGGTATGATCGTAGATAGAAAGGCGAAAACGCCAAGTGCAGGGAGAGATGCAGATGAAAGCGGCGCTGCTGAAGCCGATCCTGGTGTTTCTGCTGCTTGTGATCGTTCCGGGCAGCTTTCTCGGCCGCGCCTTACAGGGACTTGGCCAGGCGGGCGCGCTTGCCGCCGTGCAGGGCCATTGGGTGGATGTAAACAGCGACTGCGTGCTGGATATTCGCGGCGACCGCCTGACCGTGAGCCATACGAACAGCGGCTGGAAGGAAAGCTACCGCTGCCGGCTGTCCGCAGAAGGGAATAGCCGCTCGATTACCGGCGTCGATGACGACGGCTTTGGCGTACTGTCGTCGCTTGATATCCGGGACGACTGCCTCAGCGCATACGAAAGAATACTGGACGGTCCCTCGCGCACCTATCGCTTTGTGCGCGAGGAAAACCTGGCCAAGGAGCTTGAGATCCGCGACCTTTCCAGCGATAAGCCAAAGACGATCGAATCGAAAGAGATCACGGAGTTTTCCTTAAGCTTTTTTAACGGCAGGGGACGGGACTACGGCCTGGATGAAACGTGGCCGAAGGGCGCTTACAGCTGGGAGATCGCAGGGGATGCGGACGGCGGATACCAAATGGATTTTCGGGTCATGGGCGATTCTTACATTGAGCTGGACTTTTCGCAGGCGGTGGATGCGCAGTATGCCCGGGGCCTGGCGGATCGGATCGCCGAGATGAACATCGCCGCTTTCAACGGCTACCATAAGCTCAACAATGTGAACGCGCCGGGCTACAGCCTATATGCCGAATATTCGTCCGGCGAAACGCTGTCCATCCTGGCCGGCGGCGACGCGGCGGCCAGCTGCGTGTTCGATCTGCCGGCGCTGCTCAACTATGCGGCAGAGCAGGACCTGTTCCGGGATGCGTACGGATACTACGGCGAGTGAAAGAGGCAAAAAAGAGAATAAAAAAGGCAGGCTGCAGCCTGCCTTTTTTGCACGAAGCGTGTTGTTTATTCGAAATAGCCATCGGCGGAGTTCCCGCTTTTGCCGTTTAAGCCCACCACACGCGGCCACTCGCCAGTGGTAAGGATGGTGGTGGCATTGATGTTGCCCAGGTGGGCGTAAAAGTGGCGGAATTGCAGCAGGATCAGGCTTAAGCGGTTGGCCGTGCAGCCCTGCGGCACGTCGTACAGGCTTTCGTCCGTCAGCGAATCCACATAGCGCAGGATCTTTTTCTGCACCTGTCCAAGATAGGCCAACAGCGCCTCGCGGGAAAGCTTTTTTTCGGAGGGTATGTCCAGGGAGTTGAGGTTCGGCTCGTGGAAGGCGGGCTCTGTGTAGATCGTGGGGTTGATGTACCACTGGTCGCAGGAGTGCAGCATGTGGTAAACGTGCTTCCAGATGGGCATTTCGCAGAGAATAAAGTCCAGATCGCAGGTATTCAGAAGGATATCCGCGTTTTGAAAGAGCAGCTCCGTGTTCTGCCGGATGGCGCAAACAAGTTCGTTTTTCATGGAAAACCTCCTATGCGGGTAAAAAATGCCGGTTTTGCGGCCTTACGGCTTTGCGCCCAGGCCCGCGCCCGGATCGGCGGGCTTTTCCACGCCGTCCCAGGGCGCCCAGGAAAGGAACATGCGCCGGCCGTAGTTTTCCGCGATCTCCGAGGAATAGGGCTTGGGGAAAAAGGCCGAGTTGAACTCGCCCCTGTCGTGGTTGCGGAAAAACAGGCCCAGGGTGTCGTCCTCGTAGATTTGCAGAATCACGCTGTGGCAGTAGCTGCCGCGGATGTTCTCGAAGGAGGCCACGTCCACCTGGGGGATGTCCTGCCAGTCGATCCAGTTGATCTGGCTGAAGATGCGCTCCTTGGGGCAGTTGTATTCGCCGATGTGGGAGTGCCCGTACAGGTGCAGCCGCGTGCGCAGCGGCAGGGGCTGGATATAGGAAAGCAGCTGTGTGTCGCGGTTGCCGCCGGGGAAGGCGCAGTGCGCGGCCGTGATCAGATGCGGCTTTTCACAGGCTTCCATATCCTTACGGATGGCGTCGAAGTGCGCCTGCGTATAGGGGTAGTTTTCCTTGCCCCAGCGCCAGCGGTTGTGGGTCGAACACCAGCTGTTGTCGCGGGCGATGTGGTCGCAGAAGAAATAGACCATGTAATTGCCCAGCGCGAACTTAAACCAGGTCTGCTCCATATCCCGGGTCGTCAGCCAGCCCGGATGGCTCTGCACCATTTCGTAAAAGGGCATGCAAAAGTCCGCGCGGCCGTTTTTGTGGCAAAACTCCGCATAGTCGTAATCGTGGTTGCCGGTGGCGTAGGCAAGCGGGATGCGAAGGGAGGAAAAGGCGTCCTCCTGCAGCTTGGTCATGCGCATAAGCTCCGGCAGGTTAGCGCTTTCCGTGGAGTCGCCGAGGTACCAGATCATTTCCGCGGGATTGCCAAGTTTGTTGTAATCCTCCATGCAAAGGTTCAGGCAGCGCTCGGCGTTTTCGTACTTTGCCTGTTGCAGATCGGAAAATACCCAAACGGTGTGTTTGGCGCGTTTTTTGCCAAGCTCATACAGTTCGTCAAAAATGGTCATAAAAAACTCCTTTCGGAAAAAGAAATGACGGATGTGCGGCGCAGGCAGGACAAACAAAAACAGACCGCAGCTTTGCGGTCTGTTTTTGTTTGGTGGGGTTAAATGGACTCGAACCATCGACCTTCACGATGTCAACGTGACACTCTAACCAGCTGAGCTATAACCCCAAAGCGCTTTTTTATTATACACAGAGGAAAGGCAAAACGCAAGAGGAAATTCGTTTTCTATCCGACAAAACATTTGTTAAAAATTTGACAAATGCTTGCCATGCCCAAAAAGCTGTGGTATACTCCCACAAAACAAGCGAAAGGAGGTGCAACGCAATATGAAGAGCATCCAAATCAAGCTGTCTCTGGCGGAAAAGGTCAAGGATTTTGTTCAGATCGTCAACCGCTACCCCTTCGATGTGGATCTTCGTTCCGGCCGTTACGTGGTGGACGCCAAGTCTATCCTGGGTATCTTTTCCCTGGACCTGAGCCAGGTGATCACCATGGAGATTTATGAGGAAAACTGCGACGAACTGCTGGAGCAGATGAAGCCCTTCCTCGCCTAAGACCAAGGGCCCACAAACTGGGATAAGCAAAACAAACGCTTTCCCACAAACTGCTTTAAGCGCCTATTTGCTGGGCGCTTTTTGTGTTATACTGAAAAAAACAAGCGACCTGTCCGAAACGATGCTTGGAAGGAGGGCGCTGCATGCGCAGCTACAGTCGGCAGAACAAAAAGGCCTGGGAATTTAACGCCTATGATTTCTGGGTGAAAACCGCCGGCACGCCCAAAGAGCGCGCCGAAGCGGACAGGGCAGACCCCTTAAAAATGCTCAAGCGTTATGCGCAATACTTCGATTGCTATGAAGACATGCGCATTGCCAACATCTGCGGCTCCTGCGGAAAAAAGGCGATCCCGCTGGCGCTGCTCGGCGCTCAGGTCACGATCTTTGATATATCTGAGGACAACAAAAGATACGCCCTGGAAACGGCCGAAGCGGCCGGAACCCAGATCCGCTTCGAGCTTTGCGACGTGCTGGAAATAGATATGGAAAAGTATGCGGGCTATTTCGACGTTGTGTTCATGGAAGGCGGCGTCCTGCACTATTTTCACGATATAGACGAATTCATGGCCGTGCAGCATGCGATCCTGAAAGAGGGCGGCAAGCTGATCTTAAGCGATTTTCACCCCTTTACGAAAATTTGCGACAGCCTGAATCTGCAGCAAAGGACGCTGGACTACTTTTCTACGGACGTATTTGAAGGCGAGATGGCGCACGCCCGCTTTTACGATGAACAGATACGCAACCAGATGCCCAGGTGCAGCTACCGGAAATACACCATCGCGGAAATCATCAATTCCGTGCTAAATACCGGGTTTGTTCTAAAAAGCTTCGACGAGCATCCGGCCTGGGAGAGGAAAGAACTGCCGGGCGAATTTACGGCGATCGCAACCAAACAGGCTAAAGTATAAACGACGTTAACCGATATAAGAAACGAACGAGCTTTTTGCAAAGGAGGCAGCGGGCGATGGAAAGGCAGACGATACCGCCGACGGAAAACAAGCTGATGCTGCTGTTTGTGATCCGGCGCATGGGCGCCATGGACGACCAGAGCCTGGAGCGCTTCCTGTTGGAAAACGGGCTGATGAGCTACATGGACGCGCGGCTTTGCCTGGCCGACCTGCAGGAGGCGGGGCTTTTGCAGCCTTTGGAGGACGAGACTCCCAAGGTATACCTGATCACCCCCGCAGGCATGCAGACGCTGGAGATGTTCGAGCGCAACCTGCCCTATTCCCGGCGCATGGAGGCCGAGCGCCTTTGCACCATCTGGCGCGCCAAGCTCCGCCGCGAGCGGCAGGTGCTGGCCCAATATGAGCCGGAGATCGGCGGCTGTGCGGTGCGGCTGTACTTTGTGGAGGAGGGCATCCGCCTGGCGGACGTTACCTTGCAGGTGGCGGACGTGCCGGCGGCCAAGGAGCTGTGCGCGCGCTGGGAGGAAAACCCCGCCCAGCTGTACACCGCCATCCTCAAGGCTTTGGGGCAGACGAGCTGAACAATTGCTGGCGGAAGAAAAAGAAAAACCCGCGTTTAAAGCGGTTCAGAGGGATACAAGCATGCCGGAGATCGTCTTTATAGAGGGCGTTTCGGGTGTGGGCAAGTCCACCATGGTGCGTGCACTTGCAAACGCCCTTTGCGCAAAGGGCTGCAAGGTGAAGAGCTATGTGGAATTCGACTTCACAAACCCCATAGACTTTTACTGTACGGCCTATTTGCGCCAGGAGGAATATGCGGCGCTCTGCGCGCGTTATGCGACGGAAGCGAAACAGCTTGAGCGTTATTCCGTTCCCGCGGGCAAGGCCGTGCTGGTCCGTTATTATGACGAAGACACGCCCTTGTTCGGCGGCGCCTTGCTTAAAGAGCTTGCACGGGCGGAGTTTTGCTATCACCCTGCGCAGCTTGTGCCGCTGCCCGAATACAGGAGGGCTTATGAGGCAGTCTGGCAAGATTTTGCCAAGTCGCTGGACCCGGGTGTGCAGTTCTATCTTTTCGATGGTTCCCTTATGCACCATCCCCTAAACGATATGATGCGCAACAATCGGGCGCAGGCAGACGAGATGGGCGCGCATGTGAAAGCCCTGCTGGGTGCCTTGCAGCCGCTGCACTGGCGCGTGTACTATCTGTACGTGGACGACCTGTCCGCACAGCTGGCATCTGCACACAAAAACAGGGGCCAGGAACCGCCGACGCGGGAGGAGCTCGCCTTCTGGCAAAAACGGCGCGAAAACGACCAGTTGGTACTGGATGCGCAGATCAAGGATTACGAGGCATATGACGTGTTCCAAATCGGTTGGGACGAGGTAACGCAAAGGATACTTTCATCGCTCAAGACGGGAACCTAGATTAATAAATAAAAGAACAACGATACGCAAGAGGCACGGGTTTTTCCCGTGCCTCTTGCCCTATTATAAAGGGATTTATTCTGTTGGGCTTTCCGATGGCGGACTCTGCGCGCCGCCGTCCGGTGGCTTTGTGCTTTTCCAGCAAAGGGTTTTTCCGTGATACGTAAGCGTAAAGCTTTCCCAGTCCGCAGGCGGGCAGGGATAAAGCGTCGGCCTGCCCTGGCTTACGCGCAGGCCGAGCACGCCCTCGACAGCGGCGCGCCACAGCCAGCCGGCGGAGCCCGTGTACC
>JBNRMU010000113.1:0-14532 GCA_050309765.1 Christensenellales bacterium | reverse complement strand
CAAGGGCCTGACGGAGAACTCCCAGGTGGCGGTGCTGCCCTATGCGCAGTCCTTCAACCTGCCCCAGGTGAGCAAGGCCGATATCTCCGTGGAGACCATCCTGACCACCTCCGACGGCGCTTACGGCAAGACAGACCTTGAGTCCACCACCTCCGAAATGGAGGAGGGCGATATCGCCGGCCCCCTGAATGTGGGCCTGGTCATCCGTGAGGTCGACCAGGACGGCAATGATGCCGGCACCAAGATCGTGCTGCTGGGCACCTCCGGCTTTGTCACCAATTCTTCCTTCTACAGCCTGAGCGGCAACACGGACCTGTTCATGGGTGCCGTCAAGTGGATGATGGGCCAGAGCGATACCGTGACCATCATCGGCAAGAACCTGCTGGGCAACTCCCTGCGTTTCACCAGCGCCATGCAGGTGTATTTGCTGGCCGGGCTGTGCGTGGTCGTGCTGCCCCTGGCGGTGCTGATCTGCGGCCTGGTCGTATGGCTGAGAAGGAGGCACCTGTAAATGAGCGAGGATAAGCGCAATCAGGAGATCGAGCAGGCCAATACCGACTCCTTAAAGGATGAGGAAAGGCGGCCCATCGATCTTGGCGCGAACCTGAAAAAAGAGGTGAAAACGCGCAAAAAGTTGAGCAGCAAGGGCAGGATTCTATGCGCTCTCGGTGCAGTGGTCGCCCTGGCCGCCCTGGTGCTTGTGCTGCGCTTTGCCCTAAACAGCGGCCAGCCTGAACTCCCGGAGACCACGGAAAGCACCACTGTCCAGCTTCTGGAAGGGGAAGAGGGCAAGCTCGTCTCCATCGATTTTGCGGGCGAAAACAACTATACGGTGAGCCTGGAGGGCGAGGACAGCTACCGGGTCACCGGCATGGATGCCGATGACCTGAATATGGAACTGTGCGAGGGCCTGTTCCTGTCGTTTAGTCAGCTCAAGGCCGACGACACGGTGGAGGAAAACCCGACAGATCTGAGCAAGTACGGCCTGGACGATCCCGCCGCGCGCCTGACGCTGCACTTTGAGGGCGGCAATAGCCGCACTTTCCTGCTGGGCGATGTGGTTCCCACCTCCGTACAGCGCTATTTGATGGAGGAGAACGGCAGCGCCGTGTACCTTTTAAACTCCTACAACAGCGGCAAGATCCTTGCGCCCAGCAGCGATTACCATAAGTTCGCGCTGCCCGCGGTGGATGGCGAAAACGGTAAAGAGCTCAGCATCCAGAAACGCGGCGAGGTGCCCTGGCGCATCCAGATGGGCGTCGGCGTCGGCAGCGGCACCATCAATCCCTGGAAGATTTACGAACCTGTGCAGATAGACGCCGACGGCACGAAGATCAACGAGTTCACCACCAGCCTGGCCGGCGTCACCCTGCAAAAGTACGTCTTTACCGCCGCTTCCGAGGCCGAGCTTGCGCAGTATGGCCTGGACGATCCTCTGGCCGTGATCGACTATGAGGATCAGAACAACGCCGCCATTCACCTTGCCATAGGCAACGACAATGGGGAGGGCAGTTACTATGCGCGCATCGACGACAGCCTGGATGTGTACCTGACCTCCGTTTCGGGCCTGAAATTCGTCCAGGAGATCGATCTGATCAACCTGATCGACCGTTACTCCAACATGGTCAACATCGCCAATGTGGACACCGTGACCATTCAGCAGAACGGCCAGCAGTATGTGATGCACATCGACCGCAAGGAGGTCCCGGCCGAGGACGAGGATTCCGAACCAACCACGGAGGAAACCTTTACGCTCAACGGCAAGGTCGTGGAGGAGAAGGCGTTCAAGACCGCTTACCAGGCCCTGATCTCCATCAACAACACGGGCATCGTGCAGGAGGACAAGGTCGGAAGCGCGCCGGTTTTGAGCGTGCTGTATCACCTGAACAACGGCAACGAAGACATCTTGTATGAATTTCTGCCGTACGACATCAACAACTACGCCATCCGCGCCAACGGACAGACGGTCGTCTACGGCCGCAAGGATGCGGTGGATAGGATCTGGCCTGCCCTCAAGTCCCTGGAGGACGGTACGATCCTGGATGAAAAGGATTAACATGTAGCAGGACCCGGTACTCTTTTACCGGGCCCTGTTTTTGTCTACTCATCGTCGCCTGCGTCTCCAGTCTTTGTTGGTTCCGTTTCCAGCGGGACCGGCGCGGGCACGGCATCCGTTTGCAGGCTGCGTCTCGCCTGTTCGTGGCGTTTTTTGACGGACATATACAGCGAGTAACCGATGGAACGCTCTGCGCCGTTCGGGACCGCAGGATCCGCAGGCGCGGGCGCAGCGTCCAGTCCGGCGGACACATGGGGCTGGTTGCGCAGGCTGCGCAGAGAGACCCAGCGATCGCCCTCGGCCAGATGTTTGAGCGGATCGGGCCGCTGTATCTGCCCCACGCGGAGGGGATATGTAGTTTTTTGCACGGGGAACACCTCCTGATCATCGTTTCAGGGTAGGATATGCAAAACTTGTGCTTGTTGCCAACAGCCATTTGCTGGTATAGTGGACACAGATATATCAGCTGTAAAGACAGCATCGCTTTAAGGGGGAGAAACCATGCGCTATATTGTTGCTCTGGACCAGGGAACGACGAGCTCGCGTGCCATCGTCTTTGACGAAAAGGCAAACACCGTGGCCAGCCATTCGATCCTGTACAGGCAGATCTATCCCAAGCCCGGCTGGGTGGAGCACGATCCGTACGACATCTTGAATTCCCAGCTGGAGGCCCTAAAGATCGCGGTTGGCGAGGCAAAGATCGACGTTTGCGACATCGTGGCCCTTGGCATCACCAACCAGAGGGAGACCACCATCCTGTGGGAAAAGGACAGCGGCAAGCCGGTGTACAATGCCATCGTCTGGCAGTGCCGTCGCACGGCGCCCTATGTGGAGAGGATTAAGCAGCAAGGTTTGGATGCGCTCATCCGCAAAAAAACGGGATTGGTGCCCGACGCCTACTTCTGCGCCACTAAGCTGCAATGGATATTCGACAATGTGCCGGGCGCCCGTGAACGCGCGCAAAGGGGCGAGCTTTTGTTTGGCACGGTGGATAGTTGGTTGGTGTGGAACCTGACGAAAGGGCAGGCGCATGTGACGGACGTGAGCAACGCCTCGCGCACAATGCTGTTCAACATCCATACCATGGACTGGGACGAGGAGCTTTTGCGCCTGTTCGATATTCCCCGTGCGGTTTTGCCCAGGGTCTGCGATACCTCCGGCGTGGTGGGCAAGCTGGACGCCGCCATCCTGGGCAAGGAGATTCCCATCGCCTCCATGGTGGGAGACCAGCAGGCGGCGCTGTTTGGCCAGGCCTGCTACGACGAGGGCGCGGTCAAGATCACCTATGGCACGGGCGGCTTTTTGCTCATGAACACCGGGGAAACGGCCAAGGACTCGAAAAACGGGCTGCTCACCACCGTGGCCTGGCGCTACGGCGGGCGGACCTGCTATGCATTGGAGGGCTCCATCTTCGTGGCCGGCGCGGCCATCCAGTGGCTGCGCGACGAGCTGGGCCTCATCCAGACCGCCGCCGAGACGGAAGGGTTGGCCCTTTCGGTTACGGACAACGCGGGGGTGTACATGGTGCCGGCCTTCACCGGCCTTGGCGCGCCCTACTGGGATATGTACGGCCGCGGCGTGATCGTGGGCCTGACCCGCGGCGCAGGCAAGGCGCATCTTGTGCGCGCCACGCTGGAATCCATCGCCTACCAGGCGGCGGATGTGGTCGAGGCCATGGAACAGGACAGCGGCATGCCCTTAAAGCAGCTACGTGTGGACGGCGGCGCCAGCGCCAATAACTTCCTTACGCAGTTCCAGGCCGACATACTGAACATCGAGGTCGTGCGGCCGCAGATCGTGGAGACTACGGCCCTGGGCGCGGCCTACTTCGCCGGTCTTGCCGTCGGCCTGTGGCAGGACGAAGCGCAGCTGAAGACCCAGTGGCAGGCGGAGGGCAGTTTCGTCAGCCGTATGGACGAAAGCCAGCGCCTGTTCCAGAAAAAGCAATGGAAGCGTGCGGTGGAACGCGCCGCCGGCTGGGAAGAAAACGATTGAACAAATAACGACTAAAAGTACAAAAAAGCGACAGAGGAAACGAAAGCCTTTGTCGCTTTTTTTGTTACGTTTGGGGGCGCTCATTGCTTGGGAAATATCGTATAATTCGCCTGTAAAGCGATTGTTTTGGGAAAAAGAAGCGGATTGCACACAAAAAGATGTTGTTTCGTGCAAAACGACGCATGCTCGTCCCGGAAAAACAATTGACAGAAAAAGAAGACTTATAGTACAATAAATACAATTAATAAGACTGGTGGTAGCATTATGGCTTAAGGCGGCTTGCTCGTTCATTGTGCTGCGCCCCGGTTACAGATAAAAGGAGGCATTCATCCATGGAGAAAATAAGCGTTGTATTGGCGGACGACAGCAAAGCGGTGCGCGATACGCTGGAAAAGGCGATGGACGACAGGGGGGACATGCTGCTGGTGGGCAGCGTCGGCAACGGGCTGCAGGCGCTGGAGGTGTTGCGGGAGCAAAAGGCGGACGTACTGGTGACGGACCTTGTGATGCCCGTAATGGACGGCTTTACTTTGATGGAGACCCTTTCACGCACGCCGGCGGAAAAAAGGCCGCGCGTCCTCGTGCTCACAGCCCTGATGCGGGACGACTTCATCCAGCGTGCGATCCAGGCGGGCGCGGAGTATTATATGCTCAAACCCTTCGATGCCCAGGTGGTGCTGGAGAGAATACGCGATCTGGCTCGGCCGGCGCCGCTCGCACCTGTCATGCCCGGCATCGCTGCCGCGAACAGTTGCTCTATGGACGAGCGGATCGCCAATGTTTTTTTGTCCATGGGCATCCCCGCGCACATCAAGGGTTATCATTTTCTGCGCGAGGCGATCAAGACCGTGGTGGACGATCCGGAGATCATCGGCGCCATCACCAAGGAGCTGTACCCGGCCGTGGCCAAGCGCTTCAACACCTCGGCCTCCAAGGTGGAAAGGGCCATCCGCCACGCCATAGATGTCGCCTGGTCCAGGGGACAGGTGGAAAACCTCAACCAATTGTTCGGCGGGCGCATCTACGTAAAGAACGATAAGCCCACCAACGGCGAATTCATCGCCCTGATCGCCGATCGGTTGACCATTGAACGAGCGGCCTCCGGCAAAACGGCGTAGAGCTGCTTTGCCCTAAAAAACCTGGGGTCTTTTGCAGGCAACCGCTGTGAAGGGCCCTGTTTTTTACCTGTTTGTAGGCAAGCGGTTCTTTTTTTCGCGCGCGCTGTGTATAGATGCTATAACAAAGCTAAAGCTGGGAATATGGGAGGGAAACGCGATGCGTGTGATAAAGGATAAACTGGTATTGCTGAGCGCTGCGGGTTTTGCGCAGACCATGCCCGTTGCCGAAGGGGTGGTGATGCTGCCCGGTAGCGAGAGAAACGTAACGATCCTTTATCGGTCGGCGCAGCTTAAGGTGCTGGCCGCGGAGACGCAGACCGGCAGGGTTTCGGCGGATATAGCCGTAAACTTCACGGTTTTATACCTGGACGGCACGGGCAGGCCGCGCTCCATCGAGGCGCAGAGCAGCCAAAGCGTGATGCTGAAGATCGAAACGGCCACGCCGCGTATGCACGCCCGCGTCTGGGGACAGGTAGAGGAGGTGGATGCGCAGGAAAGCGGTGGCCGCCTGAACCTGCGGGCAGCGCTGAACATCGGCGGCTGTGTTTTCCAGAACGAGGAGGAGACCGTCGTGCATGACCTGGAGGAGGCTGGCCCCCTTGCCCGGCAGGAAGCGCGGTTCGAATCATTGGTGCTGGCCGCGGACGGGAGGCAAAGGACGCTGCTTTCGCAGAGCTATCCTTCGGATAGGGACGGCGCGAACGTTTTGTTTGCCAGCGCCCGGGTGAGCGCCGCGGCCGTGCAGGCTGTGGAGCAGGCCGTAAACGTGCAGGGTGAGGTCAGGATCAGCCTTGCCTGCACGAGCAACGAAACCGACTTTTTCCTTTTGCAGAAAACGATCCCCTTTGAAATGTCCGTGGAAGTCCCGCAGGCGCGCATCGGCATGGAAGCCCTGGCGGAGGTGAGCGTGCAGGAGCTGGCCACGGAATTCAAGCCCGGCGAGGACGGCGATGCGCTTTTTATCGAATTCGTCCTGCAGGCCGACGTGAGCGCCTACACGCAAAACGAATTCAGCCTGCTGACCGATCTGTATTCCCTGAGAGGCGACGGCCTGATGATCGAGCAGAAAAAGAGCCGCTGGCTGTGCAGGGCCGACGCCTACGAGAGCAGCCAGACCTACGCCCAGATACTGACCCTGCCGGAGGGCAGCGCCCCCTTACGCGGGATACTGGGCGTGCTGGCAAGGCCCGTGGCCGTGGAAATGGAAAACACGGAAACGCAGCTGATCGCCCAGGGACTGGTATCCGTAACGCTGCTGTACGAAGGAGCGGACGGCCTGACCTCTGTCACGCAGGAACAGCCCTTTCACCTGGCCTTCCCGCCGGCAGCGCCTTCGTTCGGGCTTGGCTTATGCGTAAGCTCCGCGCAGGCGGTGCAGATTACCCAGGACAGCGCCGATATCCAGCTGGGCTTCACCCTGTCCGGGCCGACGTTTGTCGAATGCTCCGTAGAAGCGGTGGTGAATGTGGAGGACAGCGGGGAACCGGACCCCCTGCAGGCGGGCGTCACGGTCTATTACCCCACCCGGGAGGAGACCCTTTGGCAGATCGGCAAGCGCTTCCACATGGACCCAAAGGAGCTGGAGAATTTGAGCGCAGACGGGGACGAGCCGATCCTCATCTATCGAAGGATCACACAGGTATAAAAAAGACGGGGGAACGTCGCGTACCGGCGTTCCCCCGTCTTTGCCTTCCAGCGACAAAAGTGGTATAGTGGTGCCAGCAAAAACGGGGAGGATATGACGTGCTCAAATACCGCGCCTATGCCAAGGTGAACCTGACGCTGGACATCCTTGGCCGCTATGACAACGGCTACCACAGGCTGGACATGTTGATGCAGTCCATCTCTTTGCACGATACGCTGTATTTTGAGGAGGCGGAAACGCTGGCCCTCTGCGTGCAGGGCGCGCCTGCGCCTCAAGGAGAGGAGAACCTCGTTTTGCGCGCCGCCCGGCTTTTGCAGGAGCAAACGGGCTGTAAGCGCGGCGCCCAGATCCGCCTGATCAAGCGCATCCCCATGCAGGCGGGCCTTGGCGGCGGCAGCGCGGATGCGGCAGCGGCCCTTGTGGGGTTAAATCGCCTGTGGCGACTGGAGCTGCCGGAGGAGACGCTTGTGCAGATCGCCGCCAGGCTTGGCGCGGACGTGCCCTTTTGCCTGCTGGGAGGAACGGCCCGCGCGACGGGGACCGGCACGGAGCTTGTGCCTGTCCGGCATACGCTCAAGCTCAACTTTGCCCTGTATAAACCGGCAGAGGGCCTCTCGACCCCGCAGGTATACGCCCTGTTCGATGAGATCGGAAAACCGACACAGAGCACGCAGGCCGCGCTTTGCGCCCTGCAGGCGGCAGACCTGGAGCGCTTTGCCGCAGCGCTTCAAAACAGCATGGAAACACCGGCCTGCGTCCTGCTTCCGGCGGTGGAGGAGGCGCTGCAGAACATGCAAGCCTGCTTTCCCCTGTGCGCCCGCATGAGCGGCAGCGGCTCGGCGGTGTTCGGCCTGTTTGAAAGCGAAAAGGCGGCCCGGCGGGCGGCGCAGACGCTGCGCGGGCGCTTCGGCAGCGGCGAATATGCCTGCGCGGTACCAAGAGGCGTAGAGCTGTGCGGGGACAGCGAAACAAAGTAAACAAGAATACTACAATCATTTGCGTATAAACTTGCAAAAAATGCCAATCCTACAGGTGGAAAGAGGTGAAGCCTGTGAGAATGAGGCATTTTTTTATGCGCCTGGCGCCGTATCTGCTCAGCCTGGCGCTGGCGGTGGGCGGGCTTTGGCGCTATGCATCTGGAAGGACCGGCGCCACCGCGCTTGCGCGGGCGGTGCAAAGCGGCGAGATTTTGCGCCTGCACATACTGGCGGACAGCGACGAACCATCCGCCCAGGCGGACAAGCTCTGCGTGCGCGACGCGGTGCTCGACTACTTAACGCCGTATCTGCTTGAGGCGCAAAGCGCGGCGCAGGCAGAGCGCATCGTGCAGAAGCAGCTAAGCGGCGTAGAGGATGCGGCCAGACTTGCTTTGCAGGAACGCGGCCAAAGCTACGGCGTGCAGGCGCTGCTGACCACCGCCCGCTTTCCGGATCGGGTGTATCAAAAGCACTTGGTGCCGGCGGGGGACTATCGCACCTTGCAGTTGCGTCTTGGCAGCGCCGAGGGGCATAACTGGTGGTGCGTTTTGTATCCGACTCTTTGCTTTGCAAATAAGGGGCAAAGCGGGATGGGGGAAGTGCGCTTCCATTCCGTCCTGCTCAACTGGCTCAGGAAACTCAAAAAGGAAAAAGGAGGCGAAACAACATGAAAAAAAACTGCGGCAGGGCCGTTCTTTGCTGTGCGCTTGTCTTTTGCTGCCTTGTGAGCAGCGGGCAGGCCGTGACGCTGTATTGGGGCCTGCAGGGCGAAAACGTGCGCCTTTTGCAGCAAAAGCTGCGGCAATACGGCTACATGAGCGCGCCGGCAGACGGCGTATTCGGCCAGGAAACCTATGAAGCGGTGGTCTATTTCCAGAGGAAGAACGGACTCAAGGCTGACGGCGTGGCCGGCGAGGCGACGCTGGCCGCCCTGGGACTGAATCTGGGTTCCGGCTCCGGCGCGGCAGGCGCGGGGTCGTCCTCCTACAATTCCAATCTGAATCTGCTGGCACGGCTCGTTTACTCGGAGGCGCGCGGGGAGCCGTATTTGGGCCAGGTGGCGGTGGCAGCGGTGGTGCTCAACCGGGTGAAAAGCGCCTCCTTCCCCAACAGCGTGTCCGGCGTCATCTACCAGAGCGGGGCCTTCGATGTGGTCGCCAACGGCCAGATCAATCTAAGCCCCAACGAGACCGCCCTGCGCGCCGCGCGCGACGCCATGAACGGCTGGGACCCCACCGGCGGCTGCCTGTACTATTACAATCCGGCCAAGGTGCAATCGTCCTGGATCTGGTCGCGCACCGTGTACACCGTGATCGGCAAGCACTGCTTTGCCGTTTGAGAAAGGAGTGGGGCAAGTGAAGCAAAGATATCGGAATCTCCTCCTTGGCGGCCTGTGTTTGGCTTTGGCGGCGGCGCTCGTGTGGGCAGTGGCCGGCCAGATCGCGCGCCAGCGTTATCTTCTGCGCCTGAGGAGCATGTACGAAAGATCGTATTATTCCTTTGTCAGCAGCATGGATGATTTGGAGGTCAATCTGAGCAAGCTCATGGTCACTGACGCGCCGGAGCAGGAGCTTGCGCTGCTCGGCGAGGTGTCGCGCCTGGCCCAAACCAGCTGTCGGGAGCTGAGTGCCCTGCCGGCGGGCGATGAGGCAGTGGGCGAATTGATGGGCTTTGTCAACCGCCTGGGCGACTACTGCGATAGCCTCCGCGTGTCCGTTGCGGACGGACAGCCTCTATCCGAAGCGGACCAGGAGAGCCTTTTTGCCATGCTGGGGCGCCAGATCGAGCTATCGGAGATGATGCGTGCGCTGGATGTAAATCGGCTCACCGACATTCAGGCAGAGATACCGGAACCGGATGGGGAGGAAAACCCCTTTTACGAATCCATCCGGCCGGAAACCGAGCTGCCCGCCCTGATTTACGACGGGCCCTTTTCCCAGGCGGCGCAGGGGCCGCTGAAGGGACTGGGAAAGGAGAGCATCACGCAGGAGATCGCCCTTTCCATTGCAAAGGCGTTCGTGGGAGAGAATCGTGTGCTTTCCGTAAGCCCCGGCCAGGAGCTTGGGGGCGAGATCCCCTGCTTTGGCGTGCAGGTGGAAACAGAGGACGCCGGATCGCTGTTTTTGCAGATCACCAAGCAGGGCGGACAGGTGCTTTTGATGATGCCCGAGCGCTCACCGACACAAACGCGCCTGGGGGTGGAGCAGTGCCGCCAGAGCGCGGAGGCCTTTTTGCAGGAACGCGGCTTCGGCCCTATGGAGGCAGATTACTGGCAGGTCTACTCGGGCATCGTGGTGTTTAACTTTTGCGCCCTGCAGGATGGCGTGCGCCTGTATCCTGACCTTGTGAAGATACAGATTTCCCTGCAGGACGGACAGGTGATCGGCTTTGAGGCCCAGAACTACCTGCACAACCACACAAGGCGCGATCTTCCACAGGCGAAGCTCACGCAGGCGCAGGCCCTGGAAAAGGTGAAGGGCCTGGAGATACTCTCCTGCCGCCTGTGTGTGATCCCCGTATGGCAGCAGGAACGCTTCTGCTACGAGGTGGGCGGCCAAAGGGACGGCGTGCGCTACCTGGTCTATATCAACGCTGAAACCGGCCGGGTGGAGAATCTGCTCAAGCTTCTTCTTGAGGAGGATAAGGAGATGGTCGTCTGAGGGCGGATCGACGCCTGCTTTTCGGGCCCGTACACGAAAAACGGGCCCGGTTTTCTTCGTTAGTGAGAGAATTAACGAAGTTACTGTTGCAATGCAGGCCATAAACTAGTATTTTAAAAGCTTGAAGGGAAGTGAGCTCAAATGCAGCCGATGGTGGAAAAAAAGGTCATGCTGGCCATCCAGGGTGTGCAGTCCGACCCTGCGCGCGGCGCGGATGAGTCGCAGTTGGTAACGACGGGCTACCTTAAGATATGCGGGGGCGGCTGCTGCCTCAGCTACGAGGAGAACGACGAGGAGGACGGGCACATCGAAACCCGCATCGAGATGGACGGCGGCATCGTGCGCGTCAACCGCTCCGGTCCCTTCCAGGCGAACTTTGCCTTCAAAAAGGGCTGCCAGTGCAAGTCGGTGTTCATGACCCCGGTGGGAAAGCTGGAGATCGAAGCCTTCCCCACGGATGTGGATTACCGCATCGGCGAGACGGAGGGCAGCGTGAACCTTTCCTACCAGCTCAGCATGCAGGGAAGGTACATGGGGCTTAACCATATCCGCATCAATTACTGGCAAAATGCTTGATCCATTATCGCCCTGGCGCGAGGGGCTTCGCGCATTGTGCAATCGGGAGCCGTTCGTGCTGCCGCCGCCTTATCGGGCGGGACATTTCCGCATTTGTGACTATGCCGGGGAATCGCTGCTCCCCAAGGGCCTGCGCGTTTCCGGCCATGGGCGCAATTGCTTGTTCGTGGAGCTTTGCGACGAGAACCTGCTTTGCGCGGTTGAGCAGGCGGCAGAAGGGGACAAGCCGCTCGCGCCGCCCGCAGACGGCCCTGTGCAGACGCTGCTTTGGCAGATCGAAAACCACGCGCAGACACCGGCCGTGCTGCCGCTGCAAGCGGAGGAAAGATACCTGCTGCGCCTGTGTCTGGACCTTGCAAGGCCCGGCGTGCAATCCTTGCTTGCGGACGCACTCAAGCGCCTGGACGAACTGTATGCGCGCTATTTGGCAAAGGGCCTGTGCCCGAGAACGCTTTTTATCTGCGCTCGCTGCTTTTCAAAAGCGTTGGCAGAAACAAGAAAATAGATAGCATCGTACGATGGCTGAAAAAGCCGGAGAGGAATGAATACATGAAGATTCAATGGTTAGGACATTCAAGCTTTCGACTGATGGGCAAGAGCATCGTCATTACCGATCCGTATGACGACAGCATCGGCCTTGAGTTTCCCAAGCTGAGTGCCGATGTGGTCACCGTAAGCCACGGTCACTTCGACCACAACGCTGTGGACAGAGTTCCCGGCGATCCCGTCGTGGTGCGCAAGAGCGGCAAGCACAGCGTAAAAGGCGTGGAGATCACGGGCTATGCCTGCTACCACGACGACCAGAAGGGCGCGCTGCGCGGAAGCAACATCGCTTACCTGATCTGCCTGGACGGCATCCGCGTGGTGCATCTGGGTGACCTTGGCTGCGCCCTGCCGAGTGATGTTGCGCAGGCGCTGCAAAATGCCGACGTTTTGCTCCTGCCCGTGGGCGGGAATTACACCATCGACGCCGCCGCGGCCGTCAAGACCATGCAGCAGCTTACGCCCAGACTCACCATTCCCATGCACTATAAGGTCGAAGGTCTGCAGGTCGATATCGCGCCCGTGGACGCCTTCCTGAAACTTGTGGGCGAATACAAGCTGCTTCCCGGCAGCGAGAGCGAGATCACGCCCGATCTTTCCGGCGTGGCCGTCTTCAGCGACAGGGTGCGCGGATAAGCAAAAGGGGGAAAAGGTTCCCCTTGATGATAAACAGATGTAAGTATTGGGGGAAGATAAACGTGTATGATGTATTGATCATCGGCGGCGGCGTCACGGGCTGCGCCATCGCCAGGCAGCTTTCCCGCTTTGATCTGAAGCTGGCCGTGCTGGATGGCGCTGCCGACGTGGCCATGGGCGCTTCCCGCGCCAACAGTGCGATCGTGCACGCCGGTTACGACTGCGTGCCCGGCACGAAGATGGCCAGGCTCAACGTGCGCGGCAACGAGCTGTTCGACGCGCTGTGCCAGGAGCTTTCCGTGCCGCTTAAGCGCACGGGTTCCCTGGTGCTCGCCTTTTCCGAGCAGGACATGCAGGCGGTCCAAAGACTGTACGACTACGGCGTCAAAAACAAAGTGCCGGGCGTGCGCATCCTGAGCGCGCAGGAGGCCCATGCCATGCAAAAGGGCCTGAACCCCGCCGTATGCGGCGCGCTGTATGCCCCCACCGGCGGCATCACCTGCCCCTATGAGCTCACCTGCGCCCTGGCCAAGAACGCCATGGACAACGGCGTGGACTTTTTCCTCGGCAGCCCGGTCGTAAAGATCAATACTCAAGATGACGAGTTGGAGGTGGAGACCGAAAACGGCGTGCTGCTGCGCAGCCGTTATGTGGTCAACGCAGCCGGCCTGTATGCGGACGAAGTCTCCGCCATGGCCGGCGATAACAGCGTGCACATCCATGCGAGGAAGGGCGAATACATACTGTTCGACCGCGCGGTTTCCGATTTTGTCCAGATGGTGCTGTTCCAGGCGCCCACCGCCAAGGGCAAGGGCGTGCTGGTTTCCCCCACGGTAGACGACAACGCCTTCATCGGCCCCACTGCCGTGGACCAGGACGACAAGGAGGATACCTCCGTGCGCCCAGAGGCGATCGACGAGCTGAAAAACACCGCCTCATTGTCCATGCCCGATCTGCCCATGGGCAGGCCCATCACCCTGTTTGCGGGCCTTCGGGCCATTGCCGAGGGCGGCGACTTCATCATCGAACGCTCCAAGGCAAATCCGCGCCTCATCCAGGCAGCAGGCATCTCTTCACCCGGCCTTTCCAGCGCCCCGGCCATCGCCGAGGAAGTGCAAAAGATACTTGCGGGCTGCGGCGTGGAGCTGATCGAAAAGCCCGATTATAATCCCATCCGTCCCCATAAGAAGCGCTTCCGCCATATGAGCGCGCAGGAGCGCGCCGAGGCGATCCGGGAAAATCCCGCCTACGGCCGCATCATCTGCCGCTGCGAGACCGTTCCCGAGGCGGAGATCGTGGAAGCCATCCGCGAGATGCCCGGCATCCCCAGCGTCGACGCCATCAAGCGCCGCACGCGCGCGGGCATGGGCCGCTGCCAGGGAGGCTTCTGCATGCCCCGCGTGATGGAGCTGATCGAGCGGGAAAAGGGTATCCCCATGGAACAGATCACCAAAAACGGCGGCGCGTCCCGCATCTGCGTGGGCAGCACCCGAGGGGAGGGACAGGCGTGAGCAGGAAGGTACAGGTGGCCGTCATCGGCGGCGGCCCGGCGGGCCTGGCCGCGGCGCTGAGCGCGCGGGAGGCCGGCGCGACGGATATCGTCATCCTGGAAAGGGATTCCAAGCCCGGCGGCATCTTACAGCAGTGCATCCACAACGGCTTCGGCCTGCACTATTTCGGCCAGGAGCTCACCGGCCCCGAGTATGCCCAGCGTTTTGTGGACAAATTGGAAAACAGCGGCATCGAGCTGCTCTGCGATGCCATGGTGCTGGAAATCACGCCAGATAAGCACATCACCGCCGTCAGCGCCCAGGAGGGGCTGATCGAGCTGGACGCCCAGTCCGTGGTGCTTGCCATGGGCTGCCGCGAAAGGACGCGCGGCGCGCTGCTCATCCCGGGTACCAGGCCCGCGGGCGTGTTTACCGCCGGCTGCGCGCAGCGGCTGGTGAATATGGAAGGCTGCCTGCCCGGCAAGAAGGTCGTCATCTTGGGCTCCGGCGATATCGGCCTTATCATGGCTCGCCGCATGGTCTGGGAAGGCGCCAAGGTGCTGATGGTGTGCGAGCTCATGCCCTATTCCAGCGGGCTCAACCGCAACATCGTCCAGTGCCTGGAGGATAACGATATCCCTTTGTATTTCAATACCACGGTTGTCAACATCCACGGCAAGGAACGCGTGGAGGGCGTGACCATTGCCCAGGTGGACCCTGCTACGCGCAAGCCCCTGATGGACACGGCCCAATATGTGGAGTGCGACACGCTGCTGCTCTCCGTGGGCCTGCTGCCGGAAAACGAGCTGACCACGCCCACGGGCGCTGAGATGGAC
>JBNRMU010000112.1:0-3292 GCA_050309765.1 Christensenellales bacterium | reverse complement strand
GGATGGCGCGGAAGACACGAGGAACGACATGACGCGAGCGGCGGGCGATGGCGATTTCCATCATTAGAAAGGGAACGACAATCAACAGAGACACGACCAGGTAAGCCAGCAGGAACGCGCCGCCGCCGTGCTTGGCGGCCAATCCCGGGAAACGCCAGGCGTTGCCCAGGCCCACGGCGGAACCCACCGCCGCCAGGATAAAGGTCGATTTGGATGCCCATTTGTCTCTAGCCATTTGATCCACTCCTTTGCAAAAAGCGTTCTGGGAATCCATATGCTATAAGATAACGCAAATTCTTAAAGTTTGCAATATTTCTGGAAAAATTTTGTATGTTTTTGAAAACATACGGTATGTAAAGCGATGTTTTTGTCTCCGGCACGGGATTACTCCTTTGTTTGCACGGCACTTTTTGCACAAAGGGCTTGTAATCATCCGCAAGGAGCTCTATACTATAACTGCAACGGGGAGCTTGTGCAACAGGCTGAGAGGAAGGTTGTTCACCTTCGACCCTTATACCTGATACGGATAATGCCGTCGTAGGGAACCATTCGTTCATACCATAGAGGCGCCGTATCGGGCGTCTCTTATTTTTTTGTCCGGCAGGCTTTACCGGACGATCTCCTTTGGAAGGGAAGTGAGCACTCGGCATCCGCGGGCCTACCGCGGCGGGCAAAGGGGAGCGCCTTGTGCCTTGTAAAGCAGCGATGGGAAGCCGTGTTCCGGCGTGAGAGGAAGCCAATAAGCTTCGACCGACCTTACGGGCAGGTATAGTCGCCCCAAATCTTGCGTAAGGGAAGCGTCGCTGTTTTTGCCGTTTCTCGCGCTCAAAAAAGGAGAAAAAACACAATGAAAAAAACGAATGTGCGTAAAATCGCCGCGGCCGGCATCCTCTGTGCGGTGGCCGTGGTGGGCAGCCTGTTTTCCTTTCCGGTGTTCGGCAGCAAGTGCGCGCCGGTGCAGCACATGGTCAACATCCTTTGCGCGGTGCTGCTGGGTCCCGCCTACGGCGTGGGCGTGGCCTTTGCGGCCAGCCTACTGCGCAATTTGCTCGGGCTCGGCAGCCTGATGGCCTTCCCCGGCAGCATGTTCGGCGCGCTGCTCTGCGGCCTTATGTACTGGAAAAGCAAAAAGCTTTCCCTGACCCTGCTGGCCGAGGTGTTCGGCACGGCGGTGCTGGGCGGGCTGTGCGCCTATCCGGTGGCCATCTGGTTCATGGGCCAGTCGGCGGCGAACATCGCCTTTTATGCCTACATCGTCCCGTTTTTGATCTCCACCGCCGCCGGCGCGATCCTGGCCGGTGCCCTTATCTACGCCCTGCAGAAGGCCGGCGTGCTCAAAAAGCTGCAATCGCAGCTCCAGCGATAGGCGAAGGAGTCTGCCATGTTTAAAGAAATGCTACAAAACGTCCGCGACCGCGCGCCGTTGATCCACAACATCACCAACTATGTCACCGTCAATGACTGTGCCAACATCCTTCTCGCCTGCGGCGGCAGCCCCATCATGGCCGATGACGTGGACGAAGTGGAGGAAATCACCGCCCTGTGCGCGGGGCTCAACATCAACATCGGCACGCTCAACGCGCGCACCATCCCCGCCATGCTGGCCGCGGGCCGCAAGGCCAACGCTCTGCACCACCCGGTGGTGCTGGACCCCGTGGGCGCCGGCGCGTCGCAGCTGCGCACGCAGACCGCGCTGACCCTGCTTAAGGAAATCCGCTTTGCCGTCATCCGCGGCAACATCTCCGAGATCAAGACGCTGGCCCTTGGCAGCGGCAGCACCCAGGGCGTGGATGCCGATATGTCCGACCGTGTGACGGAACAGAACCTGGATAAGGCCGTGGAATTTGCCAAAGCCTTTGCCGCCAAAACGGGCGCGGTCATCGCCGTGACCGGCGCCATCGACATCGTAGCCGATGACAAAAAGGCCTTTGTCATCCGCAACGGACATGCGGATATGAGCCGCATCACCGGCACGGGCTGCCAGCTTTCCGCCCTGACGGCGGCTTTCGTCGCCGCCAATCCGGGCAATGCGCTCACCGCGGCGGCGGCGGCCGTGTGTGCCATGGGGCTTTGCGGCCAGATCGCCCACGAGCGCCTGACGCCGCAGGACGGCAACGCCAGCTACCGCAATTACATCATCGACGCCGTATACAACCTGACCCCGCTTCAATTGGAGGAGGGCGCCATCTATGAAGTGCGATAAACAAACCATGCTCCTGTACGCGGTGACGGACCGCGCCTGGGTGGGCAAAATGACCCTGTATGAACAGGTGGAAGCAGCCCTTAAAAACGGCGCGACCTGCGTGCAGCTGCGCGAAAAGGAGCTGGACGAAGAACATTTTCTGGCCGAGGCGAAGGAGCTTTGCGCCCTGTGCCGCGCCTATCATGTACCCTTCATCGTCAACGACAACGTGGACATCGCCCTTGCCTGCGGTGCGGACGGTGTGCACGTGGGCCAGGAGGACATGGCCGCCCGGGACGTACGCCGGCGCGTGGGCGATAAGATGATCCTCGGCGTTTCCGCCCACACGGTGGAGGAAGCCGTGCTTGCACAGCAAAACGGCGCGGATTACCTGGGTCTCGGCGCGGCGTTCCCCTCTTCCACTAAGGACGATGCGGGCGTGATGGCCTATGAAACCTTCCAGGCCATCTGCCGCGCGGTCACGATCCCCACGGTCGCCATCGGCGGCATCACGGAACAAAACGTGCCATGCCTTTCCGGCAGCGGGGTGGACGGCATCGCCGTGGTTTCCGCCATATTCGGCGCAAAGGACCCCGGCGCGGCGGCAGCGCGGCTGCTCGTGCTTTCACGCGAGATGGTGGCGAGATGATCCGCGGCGCGATTTTCGATTTTGACGGCACCCTGTTCGACTCCATGCCCATCTGGGACACGGCCGGCGAGGACTATCTGCGCTCCGTGGGCAGGCAGCCGCGGCCGGGGCTGCGGCAAACGCTCAAGCCTATGGATATGATGCAGTCCGCCGCGTACTGCCAAAGGGAATACCAAATCCCTTTGACCATCCCGGAAATCATCGACGGCATCAACCGCATCGTGGAGGATTTTTATCTGCGGCGCGTACAGCCAAAGCCAGGCGCGCAGGCCCTTTTAGAGGGGCTGAAGGCGCGCGGCGTGCGCCTGTGCGTCGCCACGGCCACGGATCGCTATCTGGTGGAGGGGGCGCTCAAGCGCTGCGGGCTGGACGAATACTTTTGCCATGTCTTTACCTGTACGGAGGTCGGCCGCGGCAAGGACGATCCCCTGATCTATCGTAAGGCGCTGGAGCGCCTGGGC
>JBNRMU010000111.1:0-10985 GCA_050309765.1 Christensenellales bacterium | reverse complement strand
ACCCAGTAACGAATTAAGTATAGCACAATGGCAAATTAACGTCTATACGTAAAGACTTGATTTATATCAAATGCGTATAATTATTCTTTTAAGGCTGCACAGGCTTTAACGGACGAGCGCGATTGTTTGGAGCTGAAAGAAATGAATCTTACCGGAAAGGCCGCAAAAAGCCTTTGAAGAATTGAAAAAAACGGACGCACAAGGAAGGAAAAGGAGGGAGATATGTGGAAAAAACACGATAAAAACAATCTGTTTTGAGGAGGCGGCTTCATGGAACAGAAAAGAGTATCGGCAGATCGGGTCTACGAGGCCTGGCAGCCTGTGGAGGGGCTTTGGGCCATCGAGGAGGGCGGCGTGCGCAGTTTTCTGATCGACGGCGGCGATAAGGCGCTGCTGATCGACAGCGGCTTTGGCAAGGGGGATCTGCGCGCCTTTGTCGAAACGCTGACCAAGGGTCGGATCACCCTGGTCAATACCCATGCGGACGGCGACCACCTGGGCTGCAACCATCAGTTCAAAGAGGCCTATATGCATCCGGCGGAGATGGATCGCTATTACTATGGCAAGGAGCGCAGCTGCGCCGCCAAGGCCCTGTGGGAGGGTGAAAAGCTTTGTTTCGGCGCGTTCTGCTTTGAGGTCGTGCTCATCCCCGGTCACACGCCAGGCAGCATTGCCCTGCTGGACAGAAGCAGACGAATTCTCATTTCCGGCGACAGCGTGCAGTCCGGCGCGGTGTATATGTTCGGCCCCGGGCGCAACCTGCCCGCCTTTGTGCAGAGCATGGAAAAGCTGCAGGGCCTGCGCGATTTCTTCGACATCGTGCTGCCGTCCCACGGCGAGGGGACGGTGCCCGCCGCGCAGGTGGAGTATATGCTAAACGGCGCCAAAGAGCTTTTGGCCGGCAGGCTCACGGGCGAGGCGCCGGAACGCGAAATGCCCTGCAAGCTGTATAAGGCAGACAAGGCCGCCTTCCTGTACTGAGTACAAAGAATTTAGACCACAAACGGTTTTGCCGCGGGACGGATGCATACGATCCGTTCCGCGGCTTTTTATGGACAAAATTTCTCCGGGTAGGGACATGCCGTGCTGAAACGCCTGCGCGCCTGCATATGTATGGGACAAAAGGAGGCGTCGGCCAAAGTATGCAAAGCGTGATAAAGTGCTGCTGCGAGCCTTTCCGCTCCCATTTGGCGGCTTTACCCGAAAGAGTCAGGTGCGCTGCGCGGGAAGTGCGCATCCGCGCAGGTCAGCCGCTGCGCGTGCGGGGGCCGTATGATGCGATCCCGGGCGGCGACAGGCCGTTTTGTCCAACGACCGCGCAGCTTATGCAGCTGCTGGATGGCTTTTGCGGGCACTCGCCTTATGCCTATGAAGCGCAGATGGCACAAGGGTATCTCACCCTGCCGGGTGGCCACCGCGTGGGCCTTTGCGGGCGCGCGGTACTGCGCGAAGGGAAGATCGCCCGCCTTGCGGAGATACAGGCGATGAACATACGCATTGCCCGGCAGGTCTCCATCGGCGAGGAGGCGGCCGATTTTCTGTTCGACGGTCGGCGCGCAAAAAGCACGCTGGTGATTTCCCCGCCGGGGATGGGCAAGACCACCCTTTTGCGCCAAGTGGCAAAGCGCTTCGGCGACAGCGGATTGCAGGTGGCCCTTGTGGACGAACGGGGCGAGCTCGCGGCCATGCACGGCGGGCAGCCTCAGCTTGGCATAGGCGCCTGCACGGACGTGCTGGAGGGCTGCCCGAAGACCGAGGCGATCCCGCTTTTGCTCCGCTCCATGGCGCCGGATGTGCTGATCACGGATGAGATCGGCGGCGCGGCGGATCTGTATATGCTGATGGAAGCGGCCAGGTGCGGCGTTTGCGTGCTGGCCAGCGCCCATGCGAAAAGCCTTGAGGAGCTTTGGCGACGGCCGCAGCTGCGCGTGCTTAAGGAATGCGGCGTCTTTGAACGCTATGTGCTGCTTGGCATCACGCCCGGCCATGTGTTGGGTGTGTACGATCGGGAGGGAAAGCTATGCCGCTGCGACTGATCCTGGCCATATGCTGCGCGGGCTGTTTTGCCTGCCTGGGTTTTTTCTCGGATGCGGCCATGCGCAGAAGATGCAAGGGGCTGGACAGCTGCCTGGAGGCCGTGCGTCTGCTGGAATTCCAGCTGTTATCCCAGGAACTGCCCTTGCAGGACGCGGTCGAAAACGCGGCGGACGGCAACCCCTTTTTATCGGCCCTGTGTGCCGAACAGGATATAGGCATGGAAAGAAGCTGGCGCAGCGCCTGCCAAAGGCTGGGCCTTATCCGCGAGGATGCGGCAGCGCTGCTCGGGCTGAAGCGGGCCGTCGCACGGCGGGAAAGGGGCGAGAGGGAAAGCTTTCGCCTGTGTCGCGAGGAACTGACCTGCCTTAAACAAAAAGCGGAAAAGACGCGGGAAAGAGAAGGGACGATACACAAAAAGCTGGGACTGCTTCTGGGCGCAGCGGCGCTCGTACTGCTGTGCTGAACGAATCCGACGGAGGGGGAAGAGGCTTGAACATAGACCTCGTGTTCCGCATTGCGGCCATCGGCATATTGCTTGCCGTGCTCAACCAGGTGCTCAAGGGCGCGGGTCGGGAGGATATGGCGACGCTGGCGACGCTGGCGGGGCTTGTGATCGTGCTCATCATGGTCATAGACCTGGTGGCAAAGCTGTTCGACTCTGTCAAGGCCCTGTTTCAACTGTACTGAAGAAAGCGGGGAACCATTCTTTGGAAACGCTCAAGGTCCTGGGCCTGTGCCTTGCCGTCTGCGTGCTGCTTTTGACGCTGAAAAACCAGAACCGCAGCGACCTGGCAAGCCTGACGGCCATCGCCTTTTCCGCTGCCGTGCTTTTGTGGATATTGATGCGGCTGCAGCCGCTGGTGCGGCAGCTGCGCGAATTGTTCACGGGCGCAGGCCTGCAGGAGGAAACGCTGGCCCTTGCCTTTAAGGTGACCGGCATCGCCCTTATCAGCGAATTTGCCGCCCAGATCTGCCGCGACGCCGGCGAAGGCGCCCTGGCGCAAAAGGCCGCGTTGGCCGGCAAGCTTTCCATACTGGCGCTGGCTGTGCCGCTGATCATGACCCTGTTCACCTCGGCATTGGAGCTGCTTGCATGAAGCGGGCGTGGCTGTTGCTGCTGCTCCTGCTCCTTTTGCCGCAGGCGGCGTTTTGCGAGACGGAGCTGCAGCAGCCGGCGCAGGAACTGCTTTCGCGTTTGGAGTTGAGTGCCTGGCAGCAGGAGCTGCCGCAATACCGCCTGCGCGAGCACCTTGAGCGGTATGCCGGCGGCGATTTCTCCTTTGATGCACAGGAGGTTTTGCGAATCGCCCGGGAGGCCTTTTTCAGCGAACTTTCCTTCAGCCTGCCGCTTTTGATCCGCTCCTGCGCCATCTGTCTGCTCATGGGCGTGCTTGCGCGCCTGCACGGCACATTTGCGGGCGAGGATGCGCAGGGGGATATCGCCGCGCTGGTGCTGTTCCTCTGCGCGGCTCTGCCGCTGGCGACGGACTTTATGCGCCTGGTGCAAAAGGGACAGGACTGTGTTTCGTCCCTGAATGCGGTGGCGCAGTGCGTCCTGCCCACCATGCTGGTCCTGCTCGGCGCTGCGGGCGGCGCCGCCGCAACCGCGGCGATGGAGCCGCTGCTGCTTTCCGTGAGCGCATTGAGCACACAGTTGACGCTGTCGCTGCTGCTGCCGCTGGTCCGCATGCTGTGCGTGCTCACTCTCATCAGCTGCATGAGCGGCGAAAAGCATCTGTCGTATCTGATCGGCTGTTTGAGAAGCGCCTGCCATTGGATACTGGGTTTCAGCTTTACGGCCTTTTTGGGCCTGCTTGCGGCCAAGGGGATGGGTGCGAGTGGGTTCGACGCGGTCGTGGTGCGCACGGCAAAGTATACGGTGGATAACCTGGTACCTGTCATCGGCGGCCTGTTCAAGGACTCGGTGGAGACGCTGGCCGGCTGCGCGCTGATCGTGAAAAACGCCGTGGGCGCGGCGGGGCTGGTATCACTGCTTTTGTGCCTGATCAAGCCCGCGGGATCCATCTTTGCCGTGCTTTGCGGGTACAGGCTGTGCGCGGCCCTTTTGCAGCCGTTGGGCAAAAACCGGCTTACCGACGCTTTGGAAGGCTTTGCCTCCGCCCTGCAGACGCTGCTTATCTGCCTACTGGTGTGCCTTGCGGTGTTTTTTGTGTTTGTGTCCGTGCTGATGCTCAGCGGCGCGCATCTGTGAGGAAAAATGGAAGCGATCATAACGATGGTCAAAAGGCTTTGCCTGCTGACGACCCTGTCTTTGCTGCTCAGGACCATACTACCAAAGGGGGAGGTCCAAAAATATGCCGAGTTTGCCATGGCGCTGATCGAAATGTGCGTGCTGGCGGAGCCGATTCTCGGCTTGATTTCGCGCTTTAGATAAAGGGGGAAGATGGGTGCAGGCCTTTATAAACGCCTGGAAGGAACAGCGCCGGCCGCCAATCCTGTTCGTGCTGCTTGCGCTGGGGGTGCTGCTGTTTGCGCTGAGCTATCTTCTGCCGAAGAATGAAAGCGGGGATCGGACGGATCTGCACGGGGACGTCGCCTATACATCCATGGACCTGGAGGATAGGCTGTGCGCGGTGCTTTCCACCATTGAGGGCGTGGGACAGGTGCGCGTGCTCATCCACGAAGAAACGGACGGCGGCGTGGTGGGCGTGCTGGTGGTGGCCGAGGGCGCGCAAGAGCTTTCCGTGCGCACGGAGCTGATGCGTGCGGCCATGACGGCGCTGGATGTGCCAGCCAGCTCTGTGGAAGTGTTTGCCATGCAGCAAACGGAAGGAGGATGAATGAACGCGTGAAATGGTTCAGCCACAAGACCCTGCCCCTGTATGCCCTGGCGTTGCTCTGCCTGACCTTTGTTTTGGCCTACGGCCTGTCGCAGCCGGGGGAACTCGCCCTTCGGGTGCCGGATGCAGTGCCATCCACCGTGGCGGCGGACGCCGCCGCTCAAACGGAAAGCGCCGCCAGTAGCGAGCCGACCGCCGGCGGGGACTTTTTTCGCGAGTTTCGGGCGCAGAGACAGACGGCGCGGGCCGACGAGCTGGCCCTGCTGGACTCCATTCTTCAGCGGGAGGGCGCGCCGGCGGATTCTATCCGCGAGGCGGACGCGCGCAGGGTGCAGCTGACCCGCTTTTACGAGCAGGAGCGCGCCATCGAAAAGCTGCTCATTGCCAAGGGATTTGAGGATGCGGCCGCCTTTATTCAGGAAGGCAGCGTGAGCATCATCGTAAAAAAGGAAAAGCTCACCATCAGCGAAAGCGACAAGATACTGGAAATCGCCCTGCGCGAAAGCGGTCAGGACGCTTCCTGCATCAAGATCATCCCCGTCGTCCAGCCGTAAGGAATTGCGCAGAAAGACGCAGGTTTTTGCCTGCGTTTTTTGTTCACTTTCATACTGTGACGTGCTATAATAAAATTACCAAAAACAGAACGGAGGAACCCCTTATGCTCATTGTGCGCGCCCAGTACAACGACGAAGTGTTCTATGCCTGCCTGGAAGGCGAAAAGATCTATCCCATCAAGGGCCTTCCTTATGAAAGGATCGAAAAAGACGGACGTGTTTTCGCCTGTGGGGACGTGCGCCTGCTGGCTCCGGCCGAGCCTTCCAAGGTGGTAGCCGTGGGCGACAATTACCTGGATCACATCAAGGAGATGAACGACCCCATTCCCGAGGAGCCCGTTATTTTCCTGAAGCCCCCCTCCTGCGTGATCGGACCGGAGGACGCCATCGTGCGTCCCAAACGCTCCAGCCGCGTGGACTACGAGGCCGAGTTTGCCTGCGTCATCGGCAAAAGGTGCAAAAACGTTGCTTACGATGAGGCCAAGGACTATATCTTCGGCTACACCTGCATGAACGACGTTACCGCCCGCGACCTGCAGCCCATCGACGGCCAGTGGACAAGGGCCAAGGGCTTTGATACCTTCGGACCCCTGGGCCCTGTGGTCAACACCGATCTTGACCCCAAGAATCTTGCCGTCTGCTCGCGCCTCAACGGCGAGCTTAAGCAAAACGGCAACACCAACACGATGATGCGCGACGCGTACTATCTGGTATCCTTCATCTCCGGCGTGATGACGCTGGAGCCCGGCGACGTGATCACCATGGGTACCCCCAAGGGCGTCGGCGCCATGCTGGCGGGCGACGTGATCGAGGTTGAGGTAGAGGGCGTCGGCATACTGCGCAACCCCGTCAAGGACCAGGACTGACAAAACGATAGCGGGAATTTATAAGCTCCCGGGCGAAGTTTCGCCTGGGAGCCTCCTTGCCGCCTGCAAAACGGAGGTAAAGATCATGTACAGATCCAAGCTCAAAAACGACGAGGTGGACGGGCTGTTCCGTGCCGTGCTCGCCCTAAAGGACGAAGAAGACTGTTATCGCTTTTTTGAGGACCTTTGCACCATTCACGAATTGCAGTCCCTAGCCCAGCGCATGGAGGTCGCCAGGCAGCTGGACAGCGGCCGTACCTATGCCGCCATCGCCGAAAGCACCGGCGCCAGCACGGCCACCATCTCGCGCGTGAGCCGCTGTTTGGTGTACGGGGCGGACGGCTACATGCGCGTGCTGAAACGACTCAAAGAGGGAGAAGAAAAGAGCGATGGATGACAAGGCGCTGCGCCGTGCCCTGCTGGACCTGGGCTATGAAAGGCTCAATCCCCAGCAGCGGCAGGCGGTTTTCCAGATAGAAGGCCCATTGCTGGTGCTGGCAGGCGCCGGTTCGGGCAAAACGTCCGTTTTGACCAACCGTATCGCCTATATGCTCAATTACGGCAATGCCTACCATGCGGACACGGCGCCTTCCTATACCGACGAGCAGCGCGCGCATCTGCAGGCCTGTCTGAAGGACGGCGAACTGGATGATGAAGCGCGGGCGCTGCTGCGCGAGGAGCCGGTATCACCCTACAACATACTGGCCATCACCTTTACCAACAAGGCGGCCGGCGAAATGCGCGAGAGGATCACGGCTGCCGCCGGCGAGCTGGGCGAGCAGGTGTGGGTTTCCACCTTTCACGCGGCCTGCGCGCGCATCCTGCGCCGCGACATTGAAAAGCTCGGCTACGCCAACAATTTCACCATATTGGACGACGACGACCAGACGAGCGTCATCAAGCAGGTTTTAAAGGAGATGAACCTGTCCGACAAGGATTACGTGCCCAGGGAGATCCGGGCGCGTATTTCGCATGCAAAGATGCTGATGCAGACGCCGGACGAGATGTTCATGGAGTCCAACCGCGACTACAAAAGCCAGCAGCTGAGCGATATTTACCGCAAATACGAGGAACACCTAAAGAAAAACAATTCCCTGGACTTTGACGATCTTCTGCTCAAAACGCTGGAGTTGTTCGTCAATCATCCCCCTGTCCTGGAGTATTACGCCCACCGTTTCCGCTATGTGCTGGTGGATGAATACCAGGATACCAACCACGTACAATACATGTTCGTGCATCTGATCGCGCGCAAGTGGCAAAACCTGTGCGTGGTCGGCGACGACGATCAGTCCATCTACGGCTGGCGCGGTGCGGACATTTCCAACATATTGGATTTTGAAAAGGATTACAAAAACTGTCAGGTCATCAAGCTTGAGCAGAACTACCGCTCCACCGGCAACATACTGGATGCCGCCAATGCCGTCATCAGCCACAACCTGGGCAGAAAGCAAAAGCAGCTCTGGTCCGAGCGCGGCGAGGGCATGCCCGTTATCGAGGTGGCCTTAAACGACGAACGGGACGAGGCCTCCATGGTCAGCCGCGAGATACTGTCCCTGCGCGCCTCGGGCACGCCGTACCATGAAATCGCCGTATTGTACCGCACAAATGCCCAGTCCCGCGTGCTGGAGGAGCAGATGGTCTTTTCCGGCATCCCCTACGAGGTGTACGGCGGCCATCGCTTCTACGAGCGCAAGGAAGTCAAGGACATGGTCTGTTACCTGCGCATCTGCGTCAATCCCAACGACGAGATCGCCCTGCGCCGCGTGATCAACGAGCCCAAGCGCGGCATCGGCGACGCCACGGTGGAGGCGCTTTCCCGCTGGGCGGCGCAAAACGGAGATACGCTGTTCGGCGCCGTGCTGGACGTGGACGAGACGGGCGCCCTGAATGCCCGCGCCGCATCCATGGTGCGGCAGTTCGGCTCCGTGATGTCCGAACTGCTGGCCTTAAAGGAGCTTTTGCCGCCGGCGGAGTTCGTGCGCCAGATGGCCGATAAAACGGGCATGCTGCGCCAGTACGACAAGGATGACGAGGAATCGCAGAGCCGCCTGCAGAACATCCGCGAGCTCATCGGCGCGGTAGAGGAGTACGAGCGCAGTGTGGACGAGCCCACGATCGAAGGCTTCCTGGAGGAGGCCGCGCTGGTTTCCGACATCGACGGGCTCAATGAGAGCAGCGGCAAGGTGACGATGATGACCATCCACTCCGCCAAAGGATTGGAGTTTGAGACGGTGTTCGTCACCGGCATGGAGGACGGCATCTTTCCAGGCGCGCGCGCTGTAATGGAAGAAAACCGCATGGAGGAGGAGCGCCGCCTTTGCTATGTCGCCATCACCCGCGCCAAGGACAGGCTGTATTTAAGCTACGCCCAGCACCGCATGCTGTACGGCTCGCCGCAATACAACCGGCCCAGCAAGTTTTTAAGCGAGATCCCGGACGACCTTGTAAACAGGATCGACAGGACGCTTTCAGCCGATACGCGTAAATTCAGTCGGCCCGCTGCTCGCCAGGTGTTCAGCGGCGAGCCTGCGGTGGTTGTACCGCGGCCCAGCGCGCCAAAAACGCCGGAGGGCGACTATAAGGCCGGCGATGTGATCGTGCACCGCAAATTCGGCCAGGGCCGCATCGTGCAGGTGAAGGGGAACGTGGTGCACGTGGCCTTCCCGGGCCAGGGCATCAAGGAGCTGGACGTGCGCTTTGCCCCCATCAAAAAGGGCGAATGACCCAGCTTTGGAATAAGCAAAGGCAAAAACTGGGAAAAGTATCGACAGGAAAATCTACCCCGGAAGGTGGATCGATATGGAGAACAAGCAGCAGCGCCTCATCGAGCTTACGCAGGAGGTAGCCCGGCATGCGCGTTTGTATTACGAACAGGACGCGCCGGTGCTTTCCGACAAGCAGTACGACGCTTTATTCGACGAGCTTGTGCGCTTGGAAGAGGAGCTTGGCTACAGCCTGCCGGACAGCCCCACCCACCGCGTGGGCGGCGCGCCGCTGGAACGCTTTGAGCCCCACACGCATCTGAACAGGCTGTGGAGCCTCGGCAAGGCGCAGGAAAAGGAGCAGGTGCTGGCCTTTTTGCAGCGCACAAGGCGCAGCGAACAGGAAGAATACCTGGTGGAATACAAGTTCGACGGCCTGACGATCAACCTGACCTACGAGGACGGGCGGCTTGTGTGCGCCGCCTCGCGCGGCAACGGCGTTACGGGCGAGGAGATCACCGCCCAGGTAAAGACCATCCGCTCCGTGCCGCTGACGATCCCATTTACCGGCCGCATGGAGGCGCAGGGCGAGGGCATCATGCGCCTGTCCGCCCTGGAAAAATACAACCGCACGGCCGCGGAACCGCTCAAAAACGCCCGCAACGCCGCCGCCGGCGCCCTGCGCAACCTGGACCCCAAGGTGACCGCGTCGCGCCATCTGGACGCCTTCATCTATTCCGTGGGCTTTCTGGAGGGGCGGCCGCCCTTTGCCACGCAAACCGAGATGCTGGATTTCCTTCGCGAAAACGGCTTTCAGGTGAGCCCCTTTGAGCGCATTGCCAAAGGCGACGAAGAGATTCTTTCCCTGCTGGATGCGATCGAACAGGAGCGCGGCAGCCTGGATTTCCTCATCGATGGCGCGGTGATCAAGCTCAACGACGCGATCTACCGCGAGGGGCTCGGCTTTACCGATCGCTTTCCCCGCGGTGCGCTGGCCTATAAGTTCGAGGCGGAAGAGACCACGACCCGGCTGCTGGACGTGCGCTGGGACGTCGGCCGCACCGGCAAGCTCACGCCCAGCGCCGTGCTGGAGCCCGTGGAGCTGGCCGGCGTCACCGTGCGCGCCGCCACACTCAACAACGCGGGCGATATCGAGCGCAAGCGCCTTGCGATCGGCGCGGACGTGTTCATCCGCCGCTCCAATGACGTGATCCCGGAAGTGTTGGGCAGAACCGACGAAGTCAATCCGGACGAAAGACCCATCGAAACGCCCACGCATTGCCCCGCCTGCGGATCGGCCCTGGTGGAAAAGGGCGCGCACCTGTTTTGCCCCAACGACGACTGCCCGCCCAAGGTCGTATCGGCGCTTTCCCATTTTGCCGGACGCGAGGCCATGGACATAGACGGCTTCAGCGAAAAGACGGCGGAGCTTCTGCTTTCCGAAGGCATCATCCACGATGCCGCCGATATGATGGCCCTATCCGCCCAACAGTTGGAAGGCCTGCCGCTGTTTAAGGACAAGCGCATCCAGAACCTGGTGTCTGCCATCGAACGGGCCAAGACGCGGCCGCTGGACGCCTTCCTGTTTGCCCTTGGCATCCCAAACGTCGGCCGCAAGACCGCCCGCGACCTTGCCCAGCACTACCAAAGCCTGGACGATCTGCGCGCCGCTACGGAAGAAGAACTTGTGCAGATCCCGGACGTGGGCCAGATCGTGGCCGCTTCCATCTGCGGTTTTTTCGCCAGCGAAAGGGGCGGCGGGCTTGTGCGCCGCCTGCTGGAGGCGGGCGTCACCCCCAGCAGCGAGGAAAAGACCGTGGCCGGCGACAGCTTTGAGGGCAAGACCGTGGTGCTTACGGGCACGCTTTCCTCCATGACGAGGGAAGAGGCCAAGGCTTTGATCGAAAGCAACGGCGGCAAGGTGACGGGTTCCGTATCCAAAAAGACGGACGTGGTCGTCTACGGCGAGAGCGCCGGTTCCAAGCTTAGCAAGGCGCAGGAGCTTGGCGTTGAGACCATGGACGA
>JBNRMU010000110.1:0-8137 GCA_050309765.1 Christensenellales bacterium | reverse complement strand
CACGGGCACGTACCAGGGCGCCTTGGGCGGCAGCGTCAGCCCCAGCAAAAGGCCGGTTACGGCAGCGGAGCCGTCGGCCACGGTGATGGGCTTTTTCAGGCAGTACTGCATGAGGGCCTCAGCCCCGACGGCGGCCAGCACGGAAAGCGCAACCACCAGCAGGGAGTACAGCCCAAAGAAGCATACGCCGACGATCAGGGCCGGCACAAGGGCCAGGCACACGTCGAGCATGATACGCCGCGTGGAGGCGGAATCCCGCACATGCGGCGAGAGCGAGACGGAAAAACTGGACATACGTTGGTTCCCCCTATGAATCAAGTTGGGCGGATTATTTCTTGCGCAGGGCCATGATCTGGCGCTTCGCGATGCGAATGGACGAGGTGATCTCGCGCTTGGCCGGGCATACATAGGTGCAGGAGCCGCACTCTATGCAGTCCAGCGCGTTGTGCTTTTCCGCAGACGCCCAATCGTTCCTCTCGGTGTCGTTGCAAAGCTCAAAGGGCACCAGGTGGATGGGGCAGCCGCGCAGGCACCTGCCGCAGTGGATGCAGGCGGTCTTGTCGCGGGGACCGAGCTGCGCCTTTGTCAGGGCCAGCAGGCCCGAGGTACCCTTGGTCACGGGCACATCCTCCTGGATGAGGGCGATACCCATCATGGGACCGCCGCTGATCAGGCGGCTGACGCCTTCCTTGAGCCCGCCGCACTGGCGCAGAAGGGAAGCCGTGGAATCGCCGATGCGCACGCGCAGGTTGGCGGGATTGTTCACGCCCTCGCCGGTCACGGTCACCACGCGGGAGATCAGCGGGCGGCCGAGGCAAACGGCCTCGTACACGGCATAGGCGGAGGAAACGTTCACCACCACGCAGCCGGCGTCCATGGGCAGCTTGCCGGAGGGCACCTGTCGGCCGGTGAGCGCCTGGATGAGCTGCTTTTCCGAACCCTGCGGGTATTTGACCTGCATAAGGGCAACCTCGATGTTCGTGCCCGCGGCGGCCTTTTGCAGGGCCTCAAAGGCGTCGAGCTTGTTGTTTTCCACGCCGATGATGCAGCGCTTGGCGGAAAGGATCTTTTCCAAGATGGAAACGCCCTTGATGATGCCGTCGGCATGCTCGAGCATCATGCGGTGGTCGGCAGTGAGATAGGGCTCGCATTCCGCGCCATTGAGCAGAAGGAAGTCGATCTGCTTGTCCTTGGGCGGGGAAAGCTTCACGTGGGCGGGGAAGGTGGCGCCGCCCATACCCACGATGCCCGCTTCCAGCACGCGGGCGACCAGGGCGTCGTGATCCAGCGAATCGACGTCGGCCGGCTGGATAGAAGGATCCCAGGCGTCCTGAAAATCGTTTTCGATGACGATGCACTGAGGCGTGCCGCCGCCCGCGACCAGGCGCGGCTCGATGGCGATCACCTTGCCGGAAACGGAAGCGTGTACGGGCGCGGATACATAGCCGCGCACCTCGCCGATTTTCTGGCCCATGTAAACCTGATCGCCCACGTTCACACAGGGAACGCAGGGCGCGCCGATGTGCTGCACAAGGGGAATGGCCACCTGCCCCGGCGCTTCCGCCTCGCGGATGGGCAGCTCGCAGCTGAGCAGCTTGCCGTGATGCGTCTTGTGCAGGGGATGGATGCCGCCCCTAAAAGTGAACATTGGCATAAAAGCAATTCCTCCAATGCTAAAGCTTCTAAAAAAGAATATGCTTGTCAACCTTTCTGCAGTTATACAGAAGTCAACTGCCTGTCATAACCTAATTATTTTACAACATTTCTACAAAAAACACAACAAAAGGCCAAAAATCTGCACATAAGTTTTTCTCCATCTGTTCGATCCGTGTGATTGCAAGCGGCATATTGTTTTTTGTGTTCTTTCGCGCTACACTACAGGAGTAATGGACACAAAACAGCAACGCATTTAGAAAAAAGCATACATAATAATCATAAAACAAGGAGAGGAAACACACATGGACTATCGGGCGATCGACCAAATGATGGACTATTATAAGAACGAGGGCTACATTTCCCATTCGCTGCGCGTGTTTGGCTATGCCACGGGCATCGGCGCGGGGGAAGGCTTGAACGAACGCGATTTTTGCATTCTGCAGACCGCCGCGCTGTTCCACGATGTGGGCATCTCCGAAGGCCTGCGCCTGGAGGGCAGCGGCGCCGGCCCCATACAGGAGCGCCTGGGCGCGCCCATCGCCGTGCGGCTTTCCCGACCCTTTGTGCCGGACGATGAGGCTGCCGCTAAAATCGGCGAGCTGGTGGCGCACCACCACAGCTTCAGCTACGACGGCGGGCCGCTTTTGCAGATGCTGTTCGAGGCGGATTGGCTGGTCAACGCCGCCGATGAAGAAGGTATGACCGACGAAAAGCGCCGCCGCGTGTACGAGCTGTACTTTAAGACCAGGACGGGCCGAGCCTATTTCAAGAACGTATTCCCGTCAGTGGTGAAGGAGTAAAAAATGCAGAAGAATGGGCCCACGCTGTATGTGGCGGCCACCCCCATCGGCAACCTGTCCGAGGCCTCGCAAAGGCTGAAGGACACCCTGCGCGCCTGTCCGCTCGTTTTGTGCGAGGATACACGCGTGACGCACAAGCTGTTTGCGGCCTTTGACATCCCCGTGCAGAAGCTGATCTCCTGCCATAAGTTCAATGAACGGCAAAAAGCCGACGCCCTGGCGGAGCAGATGCTGCGCGAAAACAAGGACGCCTGCCTGGTCACGGATGCAGGAACGCCCTGCATCTCGGACCCGGGCTTTGCCGTGGTGCGCGCGGCAATCGGCCGCGGCATCCCAGTGCGCGCCGTGTCCGGCCCTTCGGCCGTGGCGGCCGCGCTTTCCGTCAGCGGATTCGAGCTGCCCGATTACGGCTTTTTCGGCTTCCTTCCGCGTGAAAACAAGCAGCGGGAGAGCGCCCTTTTGCGCATACGGCAAAGCGGGCTTTCCGCGGCGGTTGTGTACGAGAGCCCCTTTCGGGTAAAGACGCTGCTTGCGGAGCTGGACCGCGCCCTGCCCGGGGTGTATGTGAGCCTGAGCTGCGATCTGACCAAGCTGTATGAATTGACCCTGCAGGGCAGCCCTGAGGAATTGCTGGAAACCCTCAATCAAAACCCCAACGCGGAAAAAGGCGAGTATGCCCTGGTGCTGGACCTGAAAGGCGTACAGCCCCTGCCGGAGCCGGAAAAACCCTCCGCACGGGCGCTTTTGCTCGATCTTATGCTGGATGGAGTCGAGATGCGCGAGGCCGTGCGGCGCGTGAGCGCCATGGAGGGCTATAACCGCAACGAGGTGTACAGGGCTTCGTTGGAGGTACAGGACTTCCTCGATCCGCAAAAGGAGTGATACGGCATGGAAAGAAACGAGCTTTTGCTCTATTACGGCGATGATCCCGTGAAAATGGCGCAGACGGTCTGCGAAAAGGCCGGCCTTGCCGACCTGATCGGGGATACGCACAGGCGCATCGGCTTAAAGCCCAACCTGGTGCTTGCAAGCCCCGCCGACAGCGGCGCGACCACGCACCCGGGCCTGCTGGAGGGCGTGATCCGTTACCTGAAGGCAAATGGGTTTGGAAACCTGGCCATACTCGAGGGCTCCTGGGTCGGCGCGCGCACGCGCGAGGCTTTCCGTCTTTGCGGCTACGAAGAGCTTTCGCGCAGGACGGGCGTGCCGCTGATCGACACGCAGACCGATACCTCTCGCGAAATCGATTGTGCCGGCATGCCCATCCGCGTGTGCGAGAGCGCGCTGACCTTGGATTTTCTCATCAACTTCCCCGTGATCAAGGGCCACTGCCAGACCTACCTTACCTGCGCCCTGAAAAACCTCAAGGGCCTAATCCCCAATACCGAAAAGCGCAAGTTCCACAGCCAGGGCCTGCACAGGCCCATCGCCCACCTGAATGCCGGCCTGCATCAGGGCTTTATCCTTTGCGACGGCATCTGCGGCGACCTCAACTTCGAGGAGGGCGGCAACCCGGTTTACGCCGGGCGCGTGCTGGCCGGACGCGACCCCGTGCTGGTGGACAGCTACGCCTGCGCGCTGTTGGGCCTGCCGCTTTCAGACGTGCCCTATATAAAGATGGCGGAAAAGCTGGGCGTGGGCAGTGCGGATCTTTCCGGCGCACACATCACGGAACTCAACCGCCCCCTTGTGCGCGCAAACGTGCGCCAGAGCCGTTACGTGCGAGAGCTGGCCGCCCATGCGCAGGAGAAGGATGCCTGCAGCGCCTGCTATGCCGCCCTGATCCACGCCCTGGAAAAGCTGAACGATGAAGGCGCCCTGCGCAGATTAAAGGACAGGGTCGCGATCGGTCAGGGTTTCCGCGGGGCCTGCGGCAAGGTGGGCGTCGGCAACTGCACGGCCGGATTTGAAAAGCATCTTCCCGGCTGCCCACCCACGGCGGCGGACATCCGCGCGTTTTTGAAGAAGGTATAATCTGCGCCTGTCCGCACAAGAACGCATGGAAAAGCAGGGTTGCATAAAAGGATGGAGGGAAAAATGGGGTTAACTGCCTTAATGCAGGCTTTGCTTTGGCTGTGGTTTCTGGGCTGCGTGACGACGTGGCGCTTTGGCAAAGTACTGCTGGTGGAAGGGATGGGGGTTAAAAGCGCGGAGTTTGCGATGCTCTGCCTGTACAGCCTGGGGCTTATGGCTTTTTATGGCTTCCCTTCGGCAGGCAGGTGGATACTGTTTGCCATCCTGTTGCTGTGGTTTGCCGTGCAGTTTTTCTGCCATTGGTATTACACGATCTTCGGCGCCTCCGAAAGAAAGCTGAAGGGATATAACGATTGCTTTCGGGGCACGGTGCGGTTGTTTCCCGTGAGCAAGACACGGCTTATACCGGATCTGTACCATATCGTCCTGCATCTGTTGATCCTGCTGAACGCTGCTTTATGCCTGCTTACCTGAGCAGGCATAAAGTGGATTTTGCAAAAATCTTCGCTGTTTTCTAAAAATCCCCTTGCGTCAGGTGTTGCTCATAACGCAGCGTCATGGGCTAAACTCAGGGCGTAAAGGAGGGAAAAAGCTATGTCACAGTACACAACGGGGGAAATGGCCAAGCTATGCGGCATCACCGTGCGCGCCGTGCAGTATTACGACGGCCGCGGCATCTTAAGCCCGAGCGCTCTGAGCGAGGGCGGGCGGCGGCTGTATAGCGACGACGATCTGAAAAGGCTTAAGATCATCTGCTTTCTGCGCGAGCTGGGCCTTTCCATCGACGCCATCGGCAAGCTTTTGTCCGAGGAGGACCCGGGCAGCGTGATCTATCTTTTGCTGCGCCAGCAGGAGCAGATTTTGCAGGACGAGCTGACCCAGCGCCGGCGGAAGCTGGATAAGCTCACAGAGCTTCAGCGGGAGCTGAAAAGCGTCGAGCGTTTTTCCCTTGACTTTATCGGCGACATAGCCCATACCATGGAAAACAAGAACAATCTCAAAAAGCTGCACCTGACCCTTTTGTTTACCGGTCTCCCGATCAGTCTTTTGCAGATCGCCTGCATACTGCTGGGGATATTTAAAGGCCTTTGGTGGACGTTGCTCATCTGGCTTTTGCTGGCTGTGGTCTGGGGCGTTTTTGCGATGCGCTATTACCACGGGCATGCGGCCTATATCTGCCCGCAGTGCCATACGGCGTTCAGGCCCGGCCTTAAGGAAATGGTCTTTGCCTCGCATACTCCAAGGACGCGCAAGCTCACTTGCACAGCATGTGGCCACCACGGCTTTTGCGTGGAGACCTGGGGCCCGGAAAACCCCTGATAAAAAAGATAGTCCCTAAGCAGATATCCGCTTAGGGACTTTGCTGTTTATGGGAACTCTGCTTTACAGCAGCGCGTTCGCGTAATCCCCGGCGTTAAACACCTGCAGGTCATCCAGATGTTCACCCACACCGATGAAGTACACCGGCAGGCCCAGTTCCGCGCGCACGCTTAAAACCACGCCGCCCTTGGCCGTGCCGTCCAGCTTGGTCAGAATCAGGCCGTCCAGGTCCGTTGCCTCTTTGAATACGCGCGCCTGGCTTACGCCGTTCTGCCCGGTGGTGCCGTCCAGCACCAGCAGGGTATACAGCGAAAAATCGCCCTTTTCACGCTCGATTACGCGGCGCATCTTCTTGAGTTCTTCCATCAGGTGGGCCTTGTTGTGCAGCCTGCCGGCCGTGTCCACCAGCACCAGATCGATCTGGCGGGCCTTGGCGGCGCTCATGGCGTCGAACACCACGGCCGCGGGGTCGGCGCCCTCCTGGTGGGTGACGATGGGCACGTCGGCGCGCTGGGCCCAGATGGTAAGCTGCTCTGCCGCCGCTGCGCGGAAGGTATCCGCCGCGGCCAGCAGCACGCGCAGCCCCTGCGCCTTGTACATCATGGCGAGCTTGCCGATCTGGGTGGTCTTGCCCACGCCGTTCACGCCCACGATCAACACCACGGCGGGCAGCTTGGGGGCAAAGGGATCGGACTCCATGCGCTTTTTGAGCAGCTCGCGCAAAAGCTCCTTCACCGCCGCCGGATCGCCGATGCGGCGGGCGACGGCCTCCTGCTTTAGCTCCTCGATGATGTCGGCGGTGGTTTTTGCGCCAATGTCCGCGCCGATGAGCACCGCTTCCAGATCGTCGTAAAAGTCGTCGTCCAGTTCCTTATAATAGCCCGTCAGCTGGTCGATGGCGCGGGTCAGGGAATCCCTGGTCTTTTGCATGCCGCTGCGCAGGCGGGCGAACAGCCCCTGTTTCTTTTCTTCGCTCATAGGCTTTTGTTATGCCTCCTCTGCCTGGGTGGGGATATCTTCCAGTTGTACGCTCACCATGCGCGAGACGCCCTTTTCCTCCATGGCAACGCCGTACAGGCTGTCGCAGCGTTCCATGGTGCCCTTGCGGTGGGTGATGACGATGAACTGCGTCTGGGCGGAATAGTTGCGCAGGTAATCGGCAAAGCCGTCCACGTTGTTTTCATCCAAAGCGGCCTCGATCTCGTCCAGTATACAGAAGGGCGAGGGCCGGATGGTCAGCATGGAGAACAGCAGGGCAATGGCCGTCAGCGCGCGCTCGCCGCCGGAGAGCAGGGAGAGCAACTGCAGCTTTTTGCCGGGCGGCTGGGCGATGATATCGATGCCGCAGTTTAGGCAATCGCTTTCGTCCTGCAGCTTGAGCAGCGCCGTTCCGCCGCCGAAAAGCTGGGCAAAGATGACGCCGAAGTGTTCGTTGATTTGTTTAAAGCATTGCAAGAACTGCCCTTCCATCTCGCGCGTAAGTTCGCGGATGAGGACGATCAGGTCCTGTTCGGCCTTTTTCAGGTCCTCCTTCTGGGAGGAGAGGGCGTCGAAGCGCTCTTTGGTTTCCTCATACTCCTGGATGGCGGAAAGGTTCACCGTGCCAAGGGAGCGGATGGCGCTGCGGATCTCGTCTATACGGGGACGGGCCTGCTTTTCGGAAAAATCGTCCGTTTTGAGCTCCAGAGCCGATTCGTAGGTCAGCTCGTGCCGCTCCCAGAGCCGGTCGCTGATGAGGCGGCGCTCGTCCGTGGCACGCGACATACGCATCTCCAGCTGGCGGCCCAGATCGCGCTGCGTCTCCAGCGCCTGGGCAAGGTCTTCCAGCGTTTGGTTTAAGGATCTGAGCTCTTGCTGCACCTGCATGCGCTTATCGTCTGTGCTTTGCTGCAGCGCGCTTTGTTCTTGCAGCTGCGCTTCGGCCTGCAAAAGCGCGGCCTTGGCACTTTCAAGGGCGGCGCGCTCGTCCAGCAGGCGCTGCTGCATGGTTTCCCTGGCGCGACGGCGGATCTCGCGGCTGCGCTTAAGCTGATCCTCGTCGCCGAGCAGGCGTTTTTGTTCCTTTTGCAGCGAATCCTGCCGCGCGGAGACGGCGGCGGCCGCTGCGGCTTTTTCCGCCAGGGCCTGGCGTGTTTCGTCCAGGGCCTCGCGCAGGCTGCGCAGACGCTCGTTCAGGGCGGCGATGTCCGTCTGGCTGGCGCTGGAAAGCTGTTCGGCGGAGCCGGTTTCATCGCCCAGGGCGGCGAATTCCGCCTCGATCTGCCGCAGGCTGTCGTCCATGCGCTCCTGCTCCAGCAGCAGGGAGGAAAGCGACTGTTCCGCGGCGGACTTGACTTCCTCGGCCTGCTGGCAAGCGGAATTGGCCGCGAGCAGGGCTAGGTCCGTCT
>JBNRMU010000109.1:0-15143 GCA_050309765.1 Christensenellales bacterium | reverse complement strand
CAAACGAAAGCCCTTCGCGTACGCCCGCTTCGGTCAGGGCCTCGATCATCAGATATACGTAAGCCGGGCCGCTACCACTAAGCGCGGTAACGGCGTCCATCTGGCTTTCCTGCGCCCAAAGCACCTTGCCGGCTCGCTCGAAAAGCGTCTGCATAAAGGCTTGATCTTCCTTAGAAAAGCCTGTATTCTGGCAAAAAACGATCATGCCCTCCCCCACCATCGCCGGTGTGTTCGGCATGATGCGCAGCACCGGACTGCCCGCAAAAGCTTCACGCAGACGTCCGGTATCAAGCCCTGCAACGATGGACGCAACGGGCTTTTTATGAGCCCCCTGCGGCAGCATTGCGAGCAAAGAACCAAAATATTGTGGTTTTACACAACAGATAAGGATATCAGCCCAGTTTACAAGGCTTGCAGCGCTGTCAAACGCCTGCATGCCCAGCGCCTGCACGCGGCAAAGCGCCTGCCCGCTTACGTCATAGGCGCCCAAGAGGACGTTTTCCTGCCCATTCATTGCCTGTATCAGGGCCAACCCCATATTTCCTGCGCCGAAAAAGCCTATTTTTTTCATTAAACGGCTCTCCTTTATGAAAAATCCTTTCCATTATTATGACACAAGCGCCCCCTGCCCGCAAGCGCTTTGCGCACTTCGGTTTGCGCGCAGGCATAGCATGAAGTATGAACGCATAAGGCTAAAGCATTGGGGGGATTCCTGTGACGTACAGCGAGCTAAAACGCAAAGAAGTGATCAATACCTGCGACGGCCGGCGCCTGGGCAATATCTGTGATCTTAGCCTGTCCGACGACGGCCGCATCACGGCCATCCTTGTGCCGGGCGAATTCAGCCTGCAGACGCTTTTCAAGCCGGAGAATTGCGTCATTCCCTGGAATTTGGTGGTCATGATCGGCGACGACGTGATCCTGGTGGACATCGGCAAGCCCAAACCGCGGCAATGAAAAGAAAGCAACTCCTCGGATAAAGGAATCCGAGGAGTTGCTTTGAATAGGGCAGGTTGTCTTCTTATATTACTATTACTTATTTGCTTTCTACTTTTTCCTTTGCGCGGTTTAGGATTTCCTCAAAAGCGGCCCGAACTTCTTCTTCCGTGGGCGGGCAGCCGGGCTGGAACACCATGGTTTTATCAAAATCCACATCGGAAATCTTATGCCCGCGGCGCCTGTGGTTGTAACAATAGCCAGCCTGACAGTCGCCGATGGCAAGCAGCAAGTCACCCACGGCCGCCTGGTTGTCCGCGCCCCTGAACAGCGTGCGGTTTGCAGCCAGCACGCGGATATCCTTGAGCTGCTCGGGCGTGTATTCGGCCATTACCTTTTCCACCAGGCCCTTGCACTTGACGCAAATCACGTCAAAGCTCTCCAGCGCCTTCATATAAGCGCCCATATCCACCGGGCAGCCGGGGATCCATTGGCCCAGGGAACGGTATTCCTCGCGGATGCAATCGCCGAGCAGGATCGTGCGGGGATTGATCTTTTCCGGCACCTTCCATTCGCCGGGGCCGTACACCACATCCACCGGCGCCAGCAGCGATGCGGGCGTGGAAGAAAAGCGGTTCATGCCGTTTTCGGCGGAAGCGCGACACTTGGAGCAAGACTTAAGATCGCACAGCGTAACGCGATTGCCGGAGGCCTGCATGATCTCCTCCGCCGGAGACAGGAAGTGCGTCTTGGACTCCTCGATGGTAAGACCGTGGATGTTGATATAGTCCAGGTTGTCGTAGCCGATGCCCTCCATGGCGGCCCACTGGATGTACCTCACGCGCGGGTTCTGGTCCATGATGCGCGCGGCCACCGTATCCACGGCCACGGGATCGTTGCCGACCAGGATCAGGTTCGCGGATTTGGGCATCTTGAAGTTGGTGCCACCCGCAATACCCTCGCCGCCAAGCCTTCCATCTACGATGACGAGATCGGGCCTGCGCGCCTTGGCGATATCCACCAACGTCTCCTCCACCGCGTTGTAGCGATGGGTGCTGAGCTTGTTGTCGTCCGGAATCAGGCCGAAGCTGTTCTTCAGGGCACAGCTGATGCCCACGCTGCCATGGTTTTTGAACACCGGCAGTGAAATGAAAACGTCGGCCTCCATGATCTTCTTGGGCATGGGCAGAACCTTGTTGAACAGGGGATGCTCGATCTCGACATCCACGAATTCGGCAAAATCCAGGTCCAGAATCTCGATGTTCTGGCGCTTGCCCATATCTATGTAACCAAGGTTGGTCAGGCTCTCGATGGAGCGGGATTCGTTGCCCGAGCACTCGCCCACGATGATGTGGCCGGGGTTAGCCTCCTTGACGACCTCAACGACCGCCTCGGCAAAGCGCACGTCCGTGGTGCCGCCCGTGGTCACGGGCTGGCCGGCCGTAAGGTTGGGCTTGATGAAAACGGTATCGCCGGGCTTGATGTATTTGGCAAGGCCGCCGATGGCCTCGATCCCCTCTTTGATCACCTTGCGCAGGTCTTCCTGCGGACGGAGCAAACAAATATCGCTGTACGGATGCTTGTTGACCCTCATGAGAATTTCCCCCTTTAATCGCAAACAACGCGTTCGCTTCGTTTGACCTTTTGTATCATAGCAAAGCCGACAATTGTTTTCAATAGACTTTCCATCGAGATATTTGTAGATTCGTTAGAACAATTTACTTTTTTTATAAAGCGTTGCAAAGATGGATACTATACAATCCTTTTGCCCTTGTGCTACAATGAGAGTTAGACCGCAAGGCTGCATTTTGATAATATAACAAGGAGGAAATCCCATGGACAACTCTATTACCCTGAAAAGCGGAAACATGGAAATCCAGGTTTTGAAGCCATACAGCCCCGTGTATACGCGCACGCGCTTCAACCATGCAGGTATCGTCTCCTCCATCCTGTATAAGGGTGTACAGTTTGCCGAGCCCGAGCAGCGCGATCCCTCTCGCAGCACCACCGGCGGCATCGGGCTCTCCGGCCAGATCAACTGCCTCACCCCCGAGGAAGAAGCCAGGGAAGGCGAACAGTTTCTGCGTCTCGGCATCGGCGTGATGACCAGACAGAAGGAGCTGATCCATTTTTCAAAGGACGCTCCCTACGACAAATTGAACATCCGGGTGGATGCCGGCACGGACAGCGCGACCTTTGTCACGACGAGCCCCAAGGTAAACGGCTACGCCTATGAGGAAAAGCGCGTGATCACCGTTTCGGATAACAGCATCACAATGTCCGTGCAGCTGAAGAACACGGGCGATAAAACATTTGAAGGCAACGAATACAACCACAACTTCCTTTCCCTTGGCGGCCTTACGGTGGGACCGGACTACCATCTGGAGCTTCCCCTGTGCAAGGGCTTCGACAAGATGACCGAAACCTGCGGCCTTACCCAGGACGGCCAGGGCGTCACTTGGGAAAAGACGCCGGAGCGTCCCTTCTATTGGCAGTTTGACGAGGTATCCGATCAAAAGACGGACTATGCCTGGAAGCTTTGCCACCAGAATTCTCCGCGCACAGTGCGCGAGATCATCGACTTTGTGCCCGAACACATCACCGTCTGGGGTACGGCGGACTGCGCCTGCACCGAGGTGTTTGTTCCCTTCAAGCTGCTGCCCGGCGAAGGCATCAAGTGGAGCAGAAAGTGGGTTTTTGAGGCGTAAACAGGCGGCTCATCCATCTTACGCGATCTTAAACCCAAAGGAGATATACGCAATGGATGTGTGCGAATTGATCCGCATGGCCCGGAACGTGCGCGTATATGCCTATGCGCCCTATTCGCATTTTGCCGTAGGCGCGGCATTGGAAGCAGCGGACGGCCGTGTGTTTTGCGGCTGCAACGTGGAAAATGCCGCCTACTCCCCCAGCAACTGCGCCGAGCGCAGCGCGCTGTTTGCCGCTGTCTCGCAAGGGGTGCGAAAATTCAGCCGCATCGCCATCGTTGGCGGCGAAATGGGCAAAGCGCCGCAAAAACCCTGTGCGCCCTGCGGCGTGTGCCGTCAGTGCCTGCTGGAGTTTTGCGACCCGGAGGAATTTCAGGTAATCCTTGCCGTGGACGAAAAGCACTACAATACGTATAGTATGGGTGAGCTTTTGCCGCTCAGCTTTTCACAGGACAATCTGAAATAAGCCCAAGTTTATATCAAAAGGTCGTACTTTTTGAAGGAGGCGCTTCGCAAGGAAGCGCCTCCTTCTATCTTTATAGGCTGATAATTGGAATCGAAGTTTGTAACGGAGAAAGAAAATGGACAACGAAAAATACATAAAGCGTTGCTACGAGTGGGCCATAAAGGCAGGGAAAAAAGGGTTTGATACCTTTTGGGCCATACTCGTTCATAACGGAGAAATCCTTGAAGAGGCAGAAAACACCGCCGATTGGAACAAGGGATTGTTTAGTCATGCGGAATTTAATTTGGTTCACAAATGCGCAAACCGATATTCCGATACAATTCTGAAAGAAGCTACTCTCTATACCAGTTGTGCCCCATGTGAGCGCTGCCTTTGTGCCATTGCATCCCTGGGTATCGAAAATGTCGTTTTCGGTGTTTCCTACAAAGCGTTTTCGCAGCTGACGCCGGACGATGCTGCTCCGGTGGACAGGGAGGGGCTGCTTCAGAAGCTAGGCATTCACATGAAACTGACCGGGCCGGTTCTTGAAAAAGAAGGTATGCATGTATTTGAATGGTGGGGTGGTGAATACCGTCCCCTTGAAGAGCTGATTGCTGAAATGGATGAGGTAAAGAGGAAAAACAAATAGACTGATTCCCGTTTGTCGATAGCTCTTTGGTTTTCCAAAGAGCTATCGAGCATCTGTTTTTCTCCTAAATCCGAAACCAAAATATAAAACAGGCGTGACTTATATGGTCACGCCTGTTTTATACTCCGTTGGGCTAGGAGCTGCTTCCTAAATGCGACTTGCTTATCGGGGTCTTCCGATCGGGACACAGCCTTTTACATGGCTTTGTTTAGCAGTTTTCGATGGCGGTCACTTCGTAGCCGGCGTCCACAACGGCCTTGGTGAGCGCCTCGTCGGAGACATCGGCGCTGAGCTTAACGTTTGCCAGGTTCTCCTCCAGGGAAACCGTGGCCTGCACGCCGTCCAGGGCGTTGAGGGCCTTTTCCACTCGGGAAGAGCAGTGCATGCACATCATGCCTTCGATACGAACGATCTTTTCCATGGAATCATCCACCTTTCTTTCGATTTGTTGTGCTAGGGGCTGAATTGTTGGCTGGGGTTCTGAAACCGTTTCGGTTTTGCTTGCCTTATGGGGCTTAAAGAAGTTCAAACGCAGGGCGTTCATCACCACGCAGAAGGAGGAAAGGCTCATCGCCAGGGCGCCGATCATGGGGCTGAGCTGCCAGTTGAGCAGGTTGTAAAACACACCTGCAGCCAGCGGGATGCCGATGCTGTTGTAGAAGAAGGCCCAGAACAGGTTTTCCTTGATGTTGGTTAAAACCGCACGGCTCAGATCCAGCGCCGTGACCACATCCATCAGATCGTTTCTGCTCAAGACGATGTCGGCGGATTCGATGGCCACATCCGCGCCGGCGCCGATGGCAAAGCCGATGTCTGCCCTGGCCAGGGCAGGGGTATCGTTGATGCCGTCGCCCACCATGGCCACGCGCAGGCCTTTTTCCTGCAGGCTGCGGATGCGCGCTTCCTTTTCGTGGGGCAGCACCTGGGCAAGAACCTCGTCGATGCCCATCTGCGCGGCGATGGCGTTTGCGGTTTTTTCATTGTCGCCGGTGAGCATGACCACGTGAATTCTTTCTTTTTTCAGAAGCTCGATCGCCTCGCGGCTGGACGCTTTCACCGGATCGGCAACGGCGATAAGACCGGCTGCCGTGCCGTCCGCGGCAAAATACAGGGGCGTTTTTCCATCGTTCGATAGCCGATCTGCCTGAGCGGGGAGATCGCCCAAATCGACCTGTTCTTCCTGCATGAAGCGCAGGCTGCCGGCCAGGCATTCCCTACCCTGCCAGCGGGCCTTGAGACCCTTGCCCGGTACGGCGGTGAACGCCTCCACTTTTTCGGCCGTAAAGCCCTGGGCAGCAGCTTTTTCAAGGATAGCTTCCGCCAAAGGATGCTCAGAAGCGTTTTCTATGCTCTGCGCAAGATGCAAAAGCGCTGTTTTGTCAAACCCGTTTACGGGCAAAATATCCGTGACCACGGGCCGTCCTTGCGTGATGGTGCCGGTTTTATCCAGCACCACGGCGTTGACGCGATGGGCGTTTTCAAGCGCCTCTGCAGACTTGATCAGAATGCCGTTTTCTGCGCCTTTGCCCGTGCCCACCATGATGGCAACCGGTGTTGCCAGGCCCAATGCGCAGGGGCAGGATATGACCAGCACAGCGATGCCAAAGCCCAGTGCCTTGGCAAGCGGCGCACCCACGAGCAGCCAGACAACGGTCGTTACAACAGCGATTGCGATCACCACAGGAACGAATATGCCCGCGACCTTGTCGGCCAGCTTGGCGATGGGCGCCTTGGAGGAGGCAGCCTCCTCCACAAGACGGATGATCTGCGACAGCGCCGTGTCGCCGGCGACCTTTTCCGCCTGCAGATGGAAGGAGCCGTTTTTGTTGATGGAAGCGGCCAGCACGCGGTCGCCTGTTAGCACCTCACGGGGAATGCTTTCGCCGGTCAGCGCGGCTTCATCCACGGCGCTGGCGCCGCTGAGCACGATGCCGTCGGCCGGCACCGCCTCACCGGGGCGCACCAGCAGGCGGTCGCCCACGCGGATGTCGGCAACGGGTATGACCTCTTCCCCATCGTCCGTGATGCGTGTAGCATTCTTGGGGCTCAGGTCGATCAGCTTTTCCAGAGCGCGCGACGTACTCCCCTTGGACCTGCTTTCCAAATACTTGCCCAGGGTGATGAGCGTTAAGATCATGCCAGCGGACTCGAAATAAAGATTCATGCTCTGGCTGTGAGCAAGCTCGGTCAAGCCGTGCCCCAGGGCGTAGCCGATCACGTACAGACTGCATACGCCGTACACCAGCGAGGCACCGGAACCGATGGCAATCAAGGTATCCATGGTGGGCGCTCCATGCAGGAGCGATTTGAACCCGGCCACGAAGTACTGCCTGTTGATGAGCAGTATGGGAATGGTCAAAAGCAGCTGCGTAAAGGCGAAGGCGTGGGCGTTTTCCACGCCGTGGAGTATGTGTGGGATGGGCCACAGGCCCATATGGCCCATGGAAACGTACATCAGCGGCAGCATGAAGCACAGGGACAAAAGCAGGCGGCGCAGGATCTTTTTCATGTCCTCACGGGCCAGCTCAAAGGCGGTTTTTTCCGGCGCGGCGGCTGCACTGCCCGCGCTCGTTTGCTTAGGGGCGGCGGGACTGGCGCCGTAGCCGGCCTCGCTCACGGCCCGGCAGATGTCCTCGCGGCTGACCACGTTTTCGTCGTAGAGCACCTGCATGGAGTTGGTCATCAGGCTAACCTCCGCCTTTTGCACGCCCTCCAGGCGGGAGACCGCCTTTTCCACATGGGCGGAGCAGGCGGCGCAGCTCATGCCGGTCACATTGAATTTTTCCTTCATCTTTATGGACCCTTTCGCTTGGTAAAAAAACAACGGGGAAAGCTTTTTATAAGCCGATCTTCTATGGTTAGTATAGTCTATCTGCTTGTTAAAAATCAACGCATTTGCCATTTTTGCGTGGCAAACGCGGCAAGGAAAATCTGATCAGCGTGGCCAGCAACTGCCAGTGTAATCCTGCGTTTTAAAGACACAATAGTACCATAAAACGCAAGGAGGTGAAATCAAGATGATGAACAAGAACAGCGGCTCCAACAATTCCCGCACCAATCGCGCTGCCGTGCCCGAAGCTCAGCAGGCTCTGGACAACATGAAGTACGAGATCGCGAACGAGCTGGGCGTGAACCTGAAGCAGGGCTACAACGGCGATATCTCTGCCCGTGACGCCGGTTATGTCGGTGGCTACATGGTCAAGAACGTGTTAACCGTACGACTTGCGAAAATACGCTGCTTCGAGCGGACAAACCGAGTTGTAAACGGGCACAGGCAAACGGTGAAATACATAGCCGGTGTCGCAATCTGATAAGGAAATAGCATAAAACAAGCCGTTTTTACAAGATAGGACGCTCTGAAAAAGAGCGTCCTTCAGCATAATTGATCAGGTATTCTCTATACAGCGGAAGGCATCCGTGTTCACCGGGGTCTGCGCCCGCCTACTGCTGAATTCATACAGGGGCAATGCGGACCAGGCATGGCAATCGCTTCGGGGATTGAAGGGCGTTTCCGGGAAGGTGGTGCAGTGCAGATCCAGGTATTCCTCCCAGGCCGGCCACAGCTCCTCTGTGCGATGGTAAAGGCCCGTTTGTTCCAGCGCGCGGAACAGATAGAACTTCTGCACGAAGGAGCACGGGATCAGGTCCTTTTCTTCCAGAACCTTTTCCATCAGGCGGGCGGCGTCCTCTCCGGTCACAAGGCCGGTGAGCACGGCAAAGATCTGCGCATGCTGCGAGTATTCATATGTATCCGGCCCTTCGCGGAAAAGCCCGCGCGCGTCGTCAAAGCAGGTTTGACGCACCAGTGTCAGGATCTTTTCCGCCTCCTTTTCATATACCTGCGCCAGGCTTTCGCGGTGGAAACGGGGCAGCATACGAATAAGGCTTTGCAGAGCATAGACAAAGAGCAGGTTCTGTATGGCGGATGCGCCGTGCAGGGCTGCTGTTGGCGTGCCGTGCCGATCCTCCCAGGCTTCGGTCCAGTCAAAGTAGTCCCAGTATCCCTGCGGGGCGATCAGACCATCGACACAGCGTTTGCCAAGGAAGGTTTCGACGATCTTCTCGGCAACGGGCAGATGTCTGGCGATCCGCTTTTCATCGCCGCTCTCCTTCAGATAATCCTCCAGCATCAGTATGAAGTAAAGCGAAAACATGGGGATGATCTGCATCTCCCGCGAAGGAAAACGGGACTGTATCAAGCCGTTTTCAAGCAAAGAGGAGGCAAACAGATCGATGCAGTGCGCAGCCAGGCGGGTATCACCGGAGCACTCATAGGTGAACAGCATTTCCAGCCGGGTATCGCATGTGTACATCAACTGCTCGAAATAGGGGCAGTCCTCGTAGGTATCGTGCATGCACAGCTGCAGCGTGCGCAGTGCCACCCGATAGAGCCGTTCCTTCTTCGAATCCGAAAAGTTCGGATAAAAGCGGTTTTCCAGCGGATATGCCGTTTCGACATATGGAAGCGGACGCACGGTCAGCGCTTCGCAGCTCGTCTCAATCGTGAGCCTGACAAAGCGGAAGGTGCGGAAGCGGAAGGGCTCGTATACCGTATCTCCCCCTTCCACGATATAGCTGTCGCATACGCCGTCGATGAAGCCGGTGCTGTCGTCCCGAACGCCCTTATAGCGTTGTCCGTCTTTTTGCAGGTAGTAGCTCTCCGCATACGTGATCTGCACCCGGCTGCCGGTGCCGCCGGAAAAACCGATGCGGAAATAAGCGGTGGTCAGCTCGCCTGCATCCAGCACATATTCCTCCCTGGATGCGGCCGGGATTGTGCGCGCCTCCCAATCGGGAAAGCGTTTTTCCTTTCGGTAAAGCAGCGGGATCGGGCGGGGCAGCACTGTTTTTGCCTGACGAACGCCGTAAGAATCGAAATCCACAGCGGATTCCGCGACCGGATGGCACAGCAAATCAGACTCCCATACTTCCTTCAGCAGCGGATTTTTGCGTTTTTCCGCCCCGTCGACAATTTCTGTCGCGCCCATCAAAACGATCTCATAGTCGTTAAAGCGCATACTTTCATCCAGATAGAAATACCAGCTGTCCGGCAGGGACAGATCGACATCGCCTAAGCAGCCCTGCATCGCGATGGCGGGCCCGTTGTCGTCCCCGTAGCAATGGTTGGGCCCGGCCTGGCTTGGGTCCACGGGGTGTTCCGGATAGGAAAGCACCTGCATCAAGAGGTGATTATTGCCGGGCTTCAGGTGCGAAGCGAGGTCAAGCTCATCATAATAGGCGGTGTTTTGCCTGCTTCGCAGCGGGCCGAAGAGCAGCGCTTCGCCGTTTACGAAGAGCTTGAATTGGCTGCGTCCGGTCACCTTGACCGGACAATGCTCCGGCACCTGATTGAGGAACGCTTCTGCACCGAACCAGGCCTGCACGATCTGCCTGGAGGGATTCATTCCCTTTTCCGCCATGGCGGCTTCTCCCGCCGCCAAAAAACGCATATGGGTTTGCTGATGCAGGGGTTGTTTTTGCTGTGTCATCGCACAATTCTCCTAAAAGGCTTTGGCCTTATTCTTGCCTATCAAATAAGTTGAAACCGCGATTTGACCTTTGATGCCAGTCAAAAGCATTCATGCTTAGGCCTGCGTCTTCCCTTCGTGCTCCAGCCAGAATTTCAGCGCGCCGATCATTCCCGCGTCGTTGCCGAGCAGGGCGCGCGTCACTTCGAGCTTTTCCGCAAACCTCGGCATTACGCCGGAGAGAATCCTGCTGCGCAGCGGAAGGATCACCCGCTCCTCCTGCTGGGATATGCCGCCACCGATCAAAACCAGCTCGGGATTGAAGATATGCACAAGACCGGTGATCCCAGCAGCAACGTCGTCCAGCCAATCGTCCAGTATGCGCTGCATATGAACATCTCGGCCGTCGATGGCTGAAAAAACGCTACGGCCGTCCTTCACTCCTGCCTTTTTGACCAAAGCGGCCGTAGACGCATAGCATTCGTAACAGCCGTTTTTTCCGCAGGAACAGCGCACGCCGTCCCGATACAGGGTAAAATGACCCAGCTCGCCGGCAAAACCGCGGCTGCCTCCATAGAGCTGTCCGTTCAAAAACAAACCGCCGCCTATGCCGGTGCCCAGGGTGACCATCAGCACATCCCGATGGCCCCTTCCCGCGCCGAGAAAGCATTCGCCGAGGAGCGCCGCATTGGCGTCGTTCAATACCCACACGGGCACATGAAAGGTATTTTCCAGCACCTGTTTGATTGCGGCCCCTTCGTAGTTGGCAATGCTGCCGTTCGTGCCGGCCACGATGCCGGTCGCCGTGTCGATCTGCCCGGTTGCCGAGACCCCGATCCCCTCCGGTTCGCAGTTCTGCATGCGCAAAAAACTGACGGCTGCGGATCGGACCGTCTCCAGGATAGGGGTCTTGTAATGATCGAACGCGACAAAAACCTCCTGTCGGGCAAGGATATGCCCTTCCCTGTCCATCAGTCCAAGCTTGGCCGTCGTTCCGCCTATATCTATGGCAAGCAGCATATTTACTCCTTATCCGATCGCAGCAAAAAACCTTTGGGCGATTTCCAGCGGCCTTGTGATGGCCCCGCCGACCACGACCGCCCACGCACCGATCTCCAGCATCCTCCGTGCCTGCTCCGGCGTATGGACGCGGCCCTCCGCAATGACGGGACAGGAGAGGGTTTCGGCCAGCTGTCGGACCAGATCAAAATTGGGCCCGTCCTTGCAGTGCGCCGTTGCGGGCGTGTACCCGTTCATTGTTGTACCGACAAGATCGGCTCCCGCTTCCCGTGCAGCCACGGCCTCTTCAAGCGTCGCACAGTCGGCCATAAGGACGATACCTGGATATTTTTCTCTTACTCTTTTCAAAAATGCGGGGGCCGTCAGCCCGTCTCCTCGGGGCATGTCGGTGCAGTCGATCGCCACGATATCGCTCGACGCCGCCACACACTCGTCCACTTCCCGCATCGTGATCGTGATGTAGCCGCCGTAACCGGGGTATTCCCGTTTGATCAGCCCGATCACGGGCAGACCTGTTTCTTCTTTGATGCCAATGATGTCGCGCGCGGAGCTCGTCCGGATCATCCTTTCTCCGGCCAGCTTTGCAGCCCGGGCCATCAGCGGCATGACGGAGCGCTCGGGATCGTACAGCGGCTCGCCCGGCGTTGCCTGGCAGGATACGATGATGCTGCCCTTCATCAGGCCGAACAGTTCTTCCTTTGTCACAGGATCGCCTCCATGGTGCATTTCGGCAGGGCTGCCTTTGCATGCTCATTCCATCGGTTTGCCCGTATTGTCGCGCTTGATCGAAAGGTACTTCTTAAACAGCCCTTCTATCTCCTTCATGCCTTTGCTCGTCTGCAGTTCGGTAACGGACATTTCGCCTTTCATGACCTTGATCAAAATGGCGATATAGGCTTCGCCCAGGGCCGCGGTCAATGCGGCGGCCGTTGCGGCGGAAATCGCTCCCCCGACCACGCTCCCGACACCCGGGATCAGCTTCAACAATCCTGACACGACTGTTTTTCCCAACACGGTCGTTCCGGCGGTGCCGATGGTAGCGGAGATGATAGCTACCAAGCTTGCCTTTTCGACCGGCACGCCGAATACCACGGTGATGCCACCGAGCATGGCGATTTGTTCAGGAACCAGAAGGGCGGCGTCTGAAAATGGAATGGGAACGGCGCCTGTCGCTGCCGCTGTTGTTGCCGAAGCGGCCACCACCGCCTGCGCCTTTCCTTTTTTTAATTCGATGTTTGCACACTGCACGGCGATGAATGTCTTCTGCACGGCCTCGGGGATCACCGTATACATGATCTCCGACAGGATATCCAGGCCGTAGGATTTGACGGTATACTCATCGTCAATCACATAGTCCTCGGCCAGCACAGGAACGACGTTCACGATGCCAAGATTCTCTTTTTCGATCTCGTGGCGCAGCTGTGCAGCATCTTTTTTGCTGTAGGACTGCGTCATGACCACGATCACCGGAACGCTGAAGTACTCCGTCTCGTCCAGGAACCTTTTCAAAAACTCGATCTCGGATTGTTCAAACCTGTGGGTCGGCGTGCCGATGCAGTACCAGATGCAGTGGATCGCTTTGCTGACGTCCCCGCTTTTGATGCCTTCACGGATCAGACCGGTGGCCTCCTCCAGCAGCTTGTCCACCGCATTTTCACCGCCCAGCTCAAGACCCGGGGTATCGTAGATCGCCAATGGGAAATCCGGCTTTTCATATTTGCGTATCTTGTCGGTGACGGGCTTGCCGATCCCGGTTTCCGCCATGTGTTGGCTGAACATATTGTTGATGAGTGTGCTTTTTCCCACGCCCGTCTTTCCCAGGATCATCACGTTCAGCTTCTTGAGTTCCTTGTACTCCGAGCTGATCATGTCCATGATCTTCTGTGCGATTTCCGCAGGGTTGTAGTTCTCCATAAGCCCCCCTATATTGCCTGTATTTTTGCCTGTCTGCATTTGATGACCCAAATGTCGGCAGCCTTAATCATTTTTACCCATATGTTGATTATATATTGATTTCCTTTTTCCTTCAATATAAACATCGGCTGCGCTTGGGGTTATGCCTGTTTCCGAAGAGATGCCTCCGATAAATGAATCAATGCTCTGCGTTGCTGATACAAGCCCTAATTGCGATCATGCTAACGGCACATCGGAAAAATCGGAATTGACCATGAAAACATGTATCAGGCTCAAATATAAGATAGAACACAACAGCCAGCAGCGCGATAAATGCAAAACCGGACAGGCTGCTGCCTGTCCGGCCTGCGGTTTGAATCGGGTTCTGGCTCATTCGCCCAATAGTATCGTGACGGCGACGTTTTCGCTGCCGAGCAATTCCTTCATCTGCGCGGCGGAACGATCCGTGATTCTGCCAAGCCTTGTATAGGCCCACGAATTGGAACCGTAAAAGATAACGACCTGGTTGCCGGAATACAGCACGATATCCCCTGCCTGTGTGGTCGTCTGGCTGTCATCCCGTGGCAGGTCGAAACCAAGAGGCCCAACCTGTTCAAATCCGCCGTACATGGACATTTGAATGTTGACGGGTGCAGCGGCGGCAAGCTCCTTCAGCGCCTCAACAGACGCATTAGCCTCCCAAGATACGGCGACTTCGACGTCGTCGATGAGTAAGCGCAGGGACTTTTCCATGTTTGCCTCCTTCGATTCATCTATCCACGACTTTAGGTCAGATTCTGAAACGGTTCCGGGAAAGCGCTTGCCCGGAAGCCAGCGGCCGCTTGCCGCCTGCTCGGCCAGCGCATCGTCGCTTTGCCCGATATCGCTTGAACCGGAGGTGCAAAAAGGCAGGACTGTGATACCGGAAAAGTCGTGGCTTTCCACAAAGGTGCTCAAAATGCGGGGAGCCTGGCCCCACCAGATAGGGTAACCGAGATAAACAGTGCTGTAGCCGTCCAACGAGATATCTTCAGCAATCTGCGGGCGCGCATCGGGATCGTTCTGCTCGGCGGAAGCACGGGTCATGCGGTCTCTGTAATCAAGGTCTTCTGCCGTATAGGGCATCGCAGGAACGATCTCTCGAAGGTCGCCGCCGGTCAGCACAGCGATCCTTTCCGCAACGCCTTTTGTCGTTCCTGTTGCAGAAAAATAAACGACCAGCACATCGGAGCGGGTTTCCTGCGCATCGACCGCATCTTCCGCGCTGGGCGATTCGTTGCTCGTGCTCGGCTCGGCAGGCATCATGTCCTGCGTGGGAGCAGGCAACGCGCCCTCTTCCCCATCCACGGCCGTTTCTGCGGCTGGGGTCGGTTTGAGCTCCGTTTGCATGCCCGTCGTGCAGGCGGCCAGACAGAGTGCAAGGATCAGGAGTATTACTGATACCAACATGTTCTTTTGCTTCATGGTTCGTGTTCCTTTGCTGGGAATTGGATGCGCATATACAGCACGGACATTGAATCTCAGAAAGATTGAAATGGTCTGAGACAGCGATGCATTTTTCTTTATTATACAGGAAACAGGTATCTATGGACATAAATCCTATTCGATTCAATCAGCTTATTTGCTGAAAAAAACAGCGGCGTCCGTCTATTGAAACGGACACCGCTGCTTGTCCTGTAATACAAACGCTTTCTTTTTTCACGCTTTCCGACGAATGCATCGCGGACACAGGACGCCTGCCCCCACCAGCAACACAGCGGACAATACCGACAAAGTGCTTTGCGTAAGCTTCTTTATAAGCACAAGCTCGGGGATGGTTTTCCTTTGCACGAACAAAGCGCGCAGATGCTCGCCGCTGCGCCTGAAAAGGGCGGCAAACTCCTCGAAGTTCGCCCATCTGGACGGCAAAACGCTCTTGGGCAGGGCGTGGAACAGCAGCAGCAAAAAGACGGTCGCCAGCGCGAAGCAAAGCATCAGCAGGGGGATGCGGCGCGCGGGGTATTCGCGCTGTTTGTGCTTGAGCC
>JBNRMU010000108.1:0-5677 GCA_050309765.1 Christensenellales bacterium | reverse complement strand
GACGGGGATGCCCACGATCAGGGCGACCAGCACCGAGATGCCGCCGATCTTGGCAGATACCGGGAACTTGGTCAGGATGATATCGATGACCTCGCGGCCGCGCTGCTTGAGAGAGGGGCCGAAGTCGCCGTGCATGATGTTCTTCAGGTAGGTGAGATACTGCTGGAACAGCGGCTGATCCAGGCCAAACTTGGCTTCAAGCGCCGCCTTGGCCTGGGGAGAGATGGACTTTTCCGCCTCATAAGGCCCGCCGGGCACGGCATTCATCAGGAAAAAGGTCAGTGTGGCCACGAGAAAAACGGTCAATACCGCCATGAGCAGGCGTTTGATGATGTATTTTGTCACGCCGACAACCCCATTCTGTAAGCATAGTGAACGCCGCACCGCGGAAAGAATCCATCAATTCCGGGTACGGCGCAGATGGCGATTCGCATATACCGTATATTCTACTATATATTCAGAATCTGTCAAGGTTTGCCGCCCCGTTTCGGCGGAAAGACCGGTGCAGGGAAAACGGCGCCGGGCCCGGGATGCATGCCGCTGCGGAAAAGGAAGAAATGCACGGGAGAAAGGGGAAGCAGGCACGTCCCATCTTGCGGAAAGACGGGTTTCCTGCTACTCTTTTCTTGTCTGCAAGAAAGACACAACGCTTGAGGGAGATGAAAAGATGAAGATCGCGGCCTTTTACGAAAACATGGTGGAGGGGGCAAGGCATGACGGCCTTTCCGCAGCCTCCGTTTTGACCCGGCTCAGGGAGAGAGGTCTGGAACTGCTCTATCTATCCGGTGACTCCTGGATGCGCGACCGGGCGGAACTGGCTCCCGTGCTCAGGGACTTGGGCCTTGACATCGAAGGAATGCATTGCAGGGTGGATTTTCCCGCGGACCCGCAGACGCAGGAGTACCGCCGTCTGATCGACATGGCGCTGGAAGCGGGGGCAGGCAACATATTGTTGGTGCCCGGCTTCCTTACGGGCGGCAACACTGCGCGCGACATAGAAACGATCCGGCAGGGGATGCAAAAGGCGGCGGCCTACGGAAAGGAAGTAGGAATCCCCGTCCTGATGGAGGATTATGACGGGCTGCTGGCACCATACAACAGCATCGCCGGGCTCAAATATTTCCTGGATGCGATCCCCGAGCTTGGCTGCGCCTTCGATACGGGAAACTTTACGATCTTTCATGAGGACGAACTGCAAGCCTTTGAACTGTTCGCGGACAGGATCCAAACGGTTCACCTGAAGGACAGGACCCGGGAGCCGCGCCATCCCGGGGACAGACCGCTTATGTGCGCGGACCACGAAAATACCTACGTCTGTGCCGTGGGAAGCGGGCAGATGCGCATCCGCGAGATCCTGCGCGGGCTGAAGACGCGCGGATACACGGGCAACGTCATCGCCGAGCTGTACAGCGTGGACCCGGCGTTCGTGCTCAAGGATATGGAAGCGTCCATTCGTTTCCTGCAGGAGGAGCTGTCCTGACGGGGACAGGACTGCGCAATGCCGAATATAAACAAGAGAGGAACAGGAAATTGAACAAAGAACGTTTCCGGACGATCCTCAGCGATATTGCCATACTTGCGATCTGCTTTTTCGCAGGCGCGGGCAACTATATGAACGCGGCCATCAACAGCTTTCAGCAGGCCTTTCCGAATATAAGCCAGTCGACCATCATGCTGGTATCCACGCTGCCCTGCCTGATCGCGGTACCGGTCATGTTGGCAGCCGGACGGCTGGTTGGACGAGCGGTGACCTATCGGCAGATCAGCATCATCGGCACCGTTCTCATCATTGCCGGCGGACTTTTGCCCTTCTTTATAACCGCGAGCTGGGCCTTTGTCCTGTTCTGCCGCGCGATCCTCGGCATTGGGGCCGGATGCTATGCGGTGCGCAATTCCTATATCATACACACCGTACCGCCGGAAAAGCTGATCCCTTTTACCGGATACTCCACCGTGGCCTTAACAATCGGCGGCTCCGCTGCCGGCCCCATCGTCGGCACCCTGGTCGAAAAGAGCTGGAACTATGCCTTTTTATACAACACGGTCCCGGTTTTGATCCTGCTGTTCGTCGTATTCGGTATGAAAGAACCGGAAAAACTGCCCCAGCCATCTCTATCGGGGCAGGGCGACCGTTTCGGCCCCGGCAGGCTTTCCTGGCGAATCTATTTCTACGCCTTAACGCAGCTGCTCATCATCGGGACGCTGTACCCCATGACAGTCTCCGGTGTATCCATTTTCTTTGACGCCTACGGCCTGGGCTCGCCCGCTGTAGCCGGTGCCCTGATGTCGCTGTTTCCTCTTTCAGGTGTCATCGGCAATCTGTTCCTGAACCGCATCATGAAGACGTTCGACCGCTTCACGGTTTCCGCCATGGCCTTGCTTGTGATCCTAAGCGCGGCGCTCTGCCTTCTATCCCGTACGCTCGTCGCCGTATCCGTCAGCTACGCCCTGGCTGGGTTCGGTTACCACGTGATCATCGGCGTGCTGCAGGTATACAACGGACTGGAGGCGCCGCCCGAAAAAATCGCCGTCGGCTCCACCATGATCCTTGCCTGCAAGAGCATCGGCATATTCCTTTCCAGCTATTTCATCACCCTCTGCACCGCCCTGTTCCGCCTGGAGGGGAGGATCGGCGTGGAAAACGCCTTTCTCGGTTGTTTGATCATCTATATCCTGCTGCTGGTGTTTTCCTCTGTCATCGATATAACCCCTGCTGAAAGCGATCTCCGTCACAGCGATGCCGAGTGCCCATAATGCACCTATATAGAAGCAAACCAGCAGATGAGCCGGAGGCTTACGGCTCATCTGCTGGTTTTTATACCTGGCAAACGGGGTGGCTTTGACACACAAGTCCGTTTATTCTACGTTCCGCTTTGTCAGACGTTTTTTTACAGTGGAACGCATTCCCAAATCGCGTTCTGCATGCATCCTTGCTGAAAGCGGGATAGCAGCGGCAAAATGCCGGATTGAATCGCGCTCGACACTATGTTATTATGATTCAAAAAAACATGCTCCAGACGCTGAAGGAAGCGGCGGAAAAGGGCAATGCGACCTCCGAAAAAAGCTGCGCAAGGACACACGATTCCGTGCTTTTGCCATGGAGCGGACAGATAAAAAAGATGATCGGAAAGAGGGAGAGGGACAACGTGAAAAAGCTGATTTGCCTGCTGCTTACGGCCTTCATGCTTGTTTCTATGGCTGATTTTGCCGCGGCAGCAGGCACGGACACGGTGGACACGGCGCGGCCGTCGGCCAGCGGGCGGCTGCACGTAGAGGGCGCACAGCTTGTCGACGAATCCGGACAGGCGGTGCAGCTCAGGGGCGTCAGCACCCACGGCCTTACCTGGTTCCCGGATTTCGTGGACGAATCCCTTTTCCGGCAGGTCGCGCAGGACTGGAACGGCAACCTGGTCCGCTTGGCGATGTACGCCTCGATCTACGCCGGAGACGGGCGCGAGGAAAGCTACGCCCTGATGCAAAAGGGCATCGAGGCGGCGGTGGCGGCAGATCAGTATGTACTGGTGGACTGGCACATGCTGGAAAAGGGCGACCCCAACGAGCAGCTGGCGGAAGCGCTGGATTTTTTCACACGCATCACGCAGGACTATGCCGACTGCCCCAACCTGCTGTTTGAGATCTGCAACGAACCCAACGGTTCCGCCGACTGGGGGGATGTGCTGCGCTACGCAGAGCAGGTCATCCCCCTGATCCGGGAGAGGATACCGGAGGCTGTCGTCGTGGTCGGCACGCCCGAATGGGACAAGAACCTCGGAGGGGCGCTGCTCCGGCCGCTGGAATATGACAACGTGATGTACGTCCTGCATTTTTACGCCGCCACCCACGGGGAAGGTCTGCGCGGGGAGCTGGAGGCGGCCGTGAATGCGGGCCTGCCGGTGTTCATCAGCGAATGCGGCATCTGCGAAGCCGATGGCGACGGGCGCATCGACTTTGCTTCCGCGGCGGAGTGGTTCAGCTATCTGAACGAGCACAGGATCAGCTACGCGGTGTGGAGCCTCTCGGATAAGGACGAGTCCTCCGCCTTTTTCCGCTCCGGCTTCGACCCGAAAGGGACGATCCGCGACGAGGACCTGACCCCCTCCGGTCTGTGGGTGCGTGAGCTCATCCGCGGCAACGATCCGCAGCAAATCACCACTCCCGCCGCGGTGGTGGAGAAAAACAGCGGTGCCAGGCTCAGGACCTGGATCAGCAACTCCCTGGGTGAGCGTGGCGACAGGGCCGTGGGCGCCTGGCCGCTCTTTGCCGGGACCGCGCTTTGCATCCTTTTGCTGAGCGCACTGCTTGGTTGGGGCTATTTTCGCAGTCACCGGCGGCAGCGCCGCAGTTACGAGGATGTCGTCCGTCCAGAGGACAGGGCGGAAAAGGAAAAGCCCGGCGGCGTGCTGGCAAAGCTTTTCCTGCTGCTCAGCGTTTGGAGTACGCTGATCTACCTCGGCTGGCGCATCGTGTACTCCGTGCCGGTTGGCCATGGCTTTATCGCCGTGGCGGGGAACCTGCTGCTGCTGGCGGTGGAGGTGCTTGGATTTATAGAGTCGCTGATCCTGTTCCGCAACCTTCTCGGCCTGCGCAGGCATCCGCTGCCGACCATTCCGGACGACGCCTGGCCGGAGGTGGACATCTTCATCGCTACCTATAACGAGCCGACGGAGCTGCTTCGCCGCACCGTGAACGGCTGCTGCCATATGAAGTATCCGGACCGGGACAAGGTTCATATCTGGGTCTGCGACGACAACCGCCGGCCGCAGATGCGCGCGCTTGCAAAGGAGATGGGCGTCGGCTATTTCGACCGCCCGGACAACACGGGCGCCAAGGCAGGCAACCTCAACCACGCGCTTGGCCTTACGAGCGCGCCGTACATCGTAACGTTTGACGCCGACATGATCCCCAAGAGCGATTTTCTGCTTAAGACCATCCCCTATTTTGTCGACGTGGAGCTGCAGCAGCAGCAAAAGCCCGAACAGGAGCGCCTGCATCTGGGCCTTTTGCAGACGCCGCAGTGCTTCTATGACCCCGACGTGTTCCAGCATGCGCTCTATTCCGAAAAGCGCGCGCCGAACGAACAGGATTTCTTCTATCGCACGATAGAACCCGCCAAGACCTCGACCAACAGCGTGATCTACGGCGGCTCCAACACGGTGCTGTCGCGCTGCGCGCTGGAGGAGATCGGCGGCTTTTATACCGATTCCATCACCGAGGATTTTGCTACGGGCCTTTTGATCGAATCCGCGGGCTACATAAGCCTCGCCTTGCCGGAGCCCCTTGCCAGCGGCCAGACGCCGCACACCTTCCGCGAGCATATCCAGCAGCGCACGCGCTGGGGCAGGGGTGTGATCGTCACGGCGCGAAAACTCAAAATCTGGGCGCGAAAAAACCTCAGCCTTGCCCAGAAGGTGAGCTACTGGAGCTCCGTGGTCTACTGGTATTCGCCCATAAAGAATTTGATCTATATGCTTTCGCCCCTGCTGTATGCAGCCCTTGCCATTCCGGTGTTCCGCTGCAACTGGCTGGAGCTGATGGTGTTCTGGCTGCCCATGTTCCTGCTGCAGGACCTGGCTCTGCGCCTAAACAGCAAAAACACCATCTCTGCCAAATGGAGCGGCATTTACGAGACCAGCGTCATGCCCCATCTGCTGATCCCCATCCTGAAGGAATCGTTGGG
>JBNRMU010000107.1:0-7028 GCA_050309765.1 Christensenellales bacterium | reverse complement strand
CTGGACGACCGCGTGGGCTGCGCCGTGCTGCTGGAGCTTCTGCGCGGCCGCTACGACGTGAACCTGTGCTGCGTCTTTACTGTGCAGGAAGAGATCGGCCTAAACGGCGCGCTGGTCAGCGCCCGCCGGGTGGACCCCGACTTCGGCGTTGTCTTTGAAGGCACCACCGCCAACGATACCCCCGGCGCACGCGTGCACGAGGAGGTCTGCACCCTGGGCAAGGGCCCGACCGTCTCCTTCATGGACCGGGCCTCCATCGTCAATCCCGCGCTGTTTGCCCGTCTGTGCGCACTGGCCGACAAGAATCAAATCCCCTGGCAGCTCAAGCGCGGGGTGGCCGGCGGCAACGACGCGGGCGCCATCCAGCGCGCAAACTGCGGCGTGGCCACGGCCGTCATCTCCGTGCCCTGCCGCTATATCCACTCCCCCTCCAGCGTGTGCAGCCTTTCCGACGTCGAAAATGCGCTGCGCCTTGGCCGCGCCTTCCTGGAGAGCGCGGGCGAGCTTTGAACCGAAGATACAAAAGGAGATACCGCTATGATTAAAGATACGCTGTTAAAGCTCCTGGCCGTGCCCGCCCCCACCGGCTTTGAGGGCGCCTGCGCCGACCTGATCGAAAAGGAAATTGCCCCTTATGTGGACGAGATCTGCCGCGACGTGATGGGCAATCTCATCTGCGTAAAGCGCGGCAAGGGCAAAAAGATCATGCTCTCCGCCCACATGGACGAGATCGGCTTCATCGTCACCGGCATTGAGGACGAGGGCTTCCTTCGCGTGATGCCCCTGGGCGGCATCCATTTCGACCTGATGCAGGCTTGTCATGTGGTGTTAAAGTCTGGCGCGCAGGGCGTCGTCTTTGCCGAGGGCGGCTATGCGCCCGGCACAGCGGTCACCGCCGCCCGCCTGTTTATCGACATTGGCGCTTCCTCCAAAGAAGAGGCGGCAAAAAAGGCCGCCATCGGCGACTGGGCTGCGGTCCGTCCCCAGGTGTCCGACCTTGGCAACCGCCTTGCCTCCCCTTACATGGATGACCGTGCCGGCTGCGCTGTGCTGCTGGAGGCCATGAAGCAACTAAAGGACAGCGACAACGAAATCTACGCCGTGTTCTCCACCCAGGAGGAAGTCGGCCTGCGCGGCGCGCGCACCGCGGCCTTTAGCATCATGCCGGACATGGGCATCGCCCTGGACGTGACCATCGCCGACGATTATCCCATGCAGAAAAAGCGCGTCACCACCTCGCGCCTGGGCGGAGGCGCCGCGATCAAGGTCATGGACCGCGGCTCCATCTCGCATCCAGCGGTGAAGGACGCCATGGAGCAGGCCGCCATCAAGGCCGGCGTGCCCTACCAGTTCGAGGTGCTGACCGGCGGCGCCACGGATGCCGGCGCCATCCATCTGACCGGCGGCGGCGTGCCCTCCGGCACGCTGTCCATCCCCTGCCGTTATGTACACGCGCCCTGCGAAACGGTGGATATCGGCGATCTGGAAGCCTGCGTAAAGCTGTTGACCGCCCTGCTGTAAAGAACCTTTAGCGGCGAAGAGATTCCCCTCTTCTCGCCGCTTTCGTTTTTTCCTGTCTCCAGAGAGCTCCTCCTTTCCTTGCCGTGCGGCTTTTCCCGGTGTGGACGGAAGTATCCCCGTCTCACTTTCCTGTCTGCATGCCGGCAGATAACTGTTTTTGCGCCTGTTTTTATTCACAGGCAGAGCAAAAACGCTGCCTTGCAGCTGCCGGGTTGGCTGAATGCTTCCCTCATAATTCCCTTTTTTTCGATTCTTATTGAAAAATCTCTCCAAAATCCACCAAAAAAACAGAAAGCGGATATTGTAATTTATTGCTACATGCAATATAATAATATTTGCAAGCGGCGTTCCTATTCTCTGTGTCCTGGACGCCGCGGCACTGAATTGGGAGGGGAAATACCATGCCGCGCAGAAAATCCATCAGCAGAGAAATGGTCGCCTCTGTCGCCAAGACCACATTCGATGTTCTTCCCCTTTTGCGCAGGCGTCTGCTGCGCATGGATATGGTGCAGAGCGAGCACAACGTTCCCATGTCCCACATCCAGGTGCTCGCCATGCTGGGCGAGGCGGGTATGATGACCGTGTCCGAAATCAGCCAACGCCTTGGTATCGCCAAGCCGAACATCACCCCGCTGGTGGACCGACTCATCGCCGAGGGCTTTGTGGAGCGCCGCAGGGACCAGAGCGACCGGCGCGTAGTCTGGATCGTGCTGCTTCCCGGCGGCGAACAGCAGCTGCGTTCCATCCAGAGCACCATCGTGGACCACACCATGCAGTGGGTGGGCACGATTCCCGATAAGGATTTCTACGAGCTGGAGCGTTCCCTGCAATCCATCGTGCGCATCCTGAACCAGGTGGAATAAAACAAAGGCTCCGATTCAAAAACGCCGGCATCCGGACCGGCGTTTTCTTTTTATGTTGTGCGCGCATTTTTTACCCTTTTGCGCTTTAACTTACACCCGAAAGCGTGGTATTATGCATTGATCAGACCAGGGAGGGACGATACGCGCATGGACATCATTGTGGCAAACAACGTGCACTTCAGCTATGAGGATCACGATGCCGAGACCATCAAGGGCATTTCGCTTCAGATCAAACGGGGCGAGTGGCTCTCGATCGTGGGGCGCAACGGCTCCGGCAAGTCCACCTTGATCAAGCTGTTGAACGGCCTGTTTACGCCCAGCGAGGGCTCCGTCCGCGTTCTGGACATGGACACAGCCGATGAAGAACACATCTGGGATATCCGCAGGCAGGTCGGCATGGTGTTCCAAAATCCCGATAACCAACTGGTGGCCAACGTGGTGGAAGAGGATGTGGCCTTTGGCCTGGAGAACCTGGGCGTGGAGCCGCTGGAGATCCAGAGCCGCGTAAAAAAGGCCCTGGAACAGGTGGGCATGCTGGATCATGCCCAATCCGCGCCGCACATGCTGTCCGGCGGACAGAAGCAGCGCATCGCCATCGCCGGCATCCTCGCCATGCAGCCCAGCGTCCTTTTGATGGATGAACCCACCGCCATGCTCGATCCCTCCGGTCGGCGCGAGGTGATGCAGACCGTGCTTGATCTGCACAATAACCAGGGCATCACCGTGGTGCATGTTACGCACTTCATGCAGGAGGCGTTGCTGGCCGACCGCGTGGCGGTGCTGGAGGACGGCCGCCTGGTGCAGCTAGCCCCCCCGCGCGAATTGTTTGCAGATACCCGCCACATGCGCGACCTGGGCCTGGAATCGCCGCCCATGGCCGAGCTCAACGACTTTCTGCGCGGCGCGGGCGTGCAGCTGCCTCCCTCCATCATGACCGTAGAAGAGATGGTGAACGCATTATGCCCCTTGTTGTAAAGGACTTAAGCCATACCTACATGGCCGGAACGCCGCTTATGTCCATAGCGCTCAAGGACGTGAGCTTTGAGATTACAGACGGCGAATTCATCGGCGTGATCGGCCACACGGGCAGCGGAAAATCCACACTGATCCAGCATTTGAACGGCCTCATCAAGGCCGACTCCGGCACCGTGGTCGTGGACGGGATGAATCTTTCCGATAAATCCACCCCGCTCAAGGAGGTCCGCCGCCGCGTGGGCCTCGTGTTCCAGTATCCGGAATATCAGTTATTTGAGGAAACGGTGGAAAAGGACGTGGGCTTTGGCCCGAAGAACCTGGGCCTTGACCAGGAGGAGATCGACCGCCGCGTGCACAATGCCATCCTTTCCGTCGGCATGCCCCTGAGCTGCCTGAAAAAGTCCCCCTTCGACCTTTCCGGCGGACAGAAGCGCCGCGTTGCCATGGCCGGCGTGCTGGCCATGGAGCCCAACGTGCTCGTGCTGGATGAGCCTACGGCGGGCCTCGACCCCATCGGCCGCGAGGAGATCCTCGCGCTGGTCAAACGCTGGCACGAGGACGGGCGCACCATCGTCATGGTGTCCCACTCCATGGACGACGTGGCAAGATACGCCACCCGCATCCTGGTGATGAACCACGGCACGCTGGCCCTTGAAGGCGACCCGCGGCAGGTCTTTTCCCACCAGGAGGAGCTTTCCGCCATGGGGCTCGACGTGCCCGAGGTCACCAAGCTGTGCACTGCCCTGCGCCAAAGGGGCTTCGACCTGCCCGACGGCATCTGCCGGCTTCCGGAAATGGAGCAGGCGCTCCTCCGCCTTCTGAAAAAGGAGGGATCCGCATGCTAGGCGACATCAGCCTTGGCCAGTATTTCCCCGGCACTTCCGTCATCCATCGCCTCGATCCGCGCGTAAAGCTTCTGCTGACGCTTGTGTACATCGTCGCCATCTTCCTGGTGCGCGGCTTTTTCGGCTACCTTGCGCTGTTTGCTTTTTTGCTGCTGGTGACCCTTCTGTCCAGGATACGGCCGATGCTGCTCCTGAAAAGCGTCAAGCCCATCCTGTTCATCGTGCTGTTCACCTTCGTGCTCAACCTGTTTTTTGTCCGCGGTGATACGCTGCTTTTCTCCTGGTGGATCTTCCGTCTCACCAAAGAAAGCCTGCTGTATGCCGTATTCATGTCCCTGCGCCTGGTGTTTTTGATCCTGGGCACCTCCCTGCTCACCTTCACCACCTCCCCCATCGCCCTGACAGATGCGCTGGAACGGGTCATGAAACCCCTTAAATACCTGCACTTCCCCGTGCATGAGATGTCCATGATGATGACCATCGCCCTGCGCTTCATCCCGACCCTCCTGGAGGAAACGGACAAGATCATGAAGGCGCAGTCCGCGCGCGGCGCCGATTTTGACACCGGCAGCCTGCTGCAGCGGGCCAAGTCCATGGTCCCCCTGCTGGTGCCGCTGTTCGTCAGCGCCTTCCGCCGGGCGGACGACCTGGCCGTTGCCATGGAGGCGCGCTGCTACCACGGCGGCGCCGGCCGCACGCGCATGAAGATACTCAAAGCCGGCCCCATCGACCTTTGGGCCTGCCTGTGCATGGCGCTGTTGGTCGGGCTGATCGTCTCGGAGCGCTTCCTGTGACGCGGCGCATCCGATTGACCGTCGAATACGACGGCAGCGCATACAGCGGCTGGCAGCTGCAGCAAAACGGTCCCTCCATCCAGGGGGAACTGGAAAAGGCGCTCCTGCGCCTGACGGGCGAACCCATCCGCGTCACCGGCGCTTCCCGCACCGACGCCGGCGTGCATGCCCTGGGCCAGGTGGCACACTTTGATACTGCAACGCGCATCCCGGGCGACAAGTTCAGCTTTGCGCTCAACACCATGCTTCCCGCGGATATCCGCGTCATTCTTTCCGAGGAATGTGCACCGGATTTCCACGCCCGTTTCGATGCGGCGGGCAAATGCTACATCTACCGCATCCTGAACCGTCCCCACCACGGGGCGCTCCAGCGCTGCACGCACGCCCATGTGCCCCTGCCGCTGGATATCCCCGCCATGCAGGAGGCGGCTGCCCTGTTCACGGGCGAGCACGACTTCCGCGCCTTCATGGCCGCCGGCGGCTCCTCCAAGACCTTCGTGCGCAAAATGCTCTTTTCATCCGTGGAGAAGCGCGGCGACGAAGTGCGCTTCACCGTAAGCGGCACCGGTTTTTTATACAACATGGTGCGCATCATGGCCGGCACACTGATCGAAGTTGGCTTGCACAAGCGCGAGATAAGCGACATTCCCCTCGCCTATGAGACCGGCGACCGGCTGCGCCTGGGCGTCACGGCGCCGGCCTGCGGGCTGATCCTTGCACGCGTATACTACAACGAAATGCCTTCCGGCGATCCGGGCATATTTCTTCCGTAAAAAAGCCCTGTTTTCGCGGAATTTAACCTGATTCCATCTTGACAGATATTGCAAACGGTCATACAATTATCTTTGCGTGACAAGATGACCATTAGCCCCGGTCGTCCCAGACGACAGCCTGCGGCGCCTGACCACCGAGCGCAGGAGAACAAATTCAAACTAAGGATCCGTCCATTGCGGATCTGCGTGCGGCTTAACTGCCGCAAAAGCATTGGAGGAATCGTTTAAGTGAAAACGTTCATGGCTAAGGCCGAAACCATCGAGAGAAAATGGTATGTGATCGATGCTTCGGGCATGGTACTGGGACGTCTGGCCAGCCAGGTGGCAGCCATCCTGCGCGGCAAGAATAAGCCCACCTTCACCCCCCATGTGGATACGGGCGACCATGTCATCATCCTCAACTCCGACAAAGTGATCCTGACCGGCGCCAAGCTGGATCAGAAAAAGTATTACCATCATTCCGGTTATGTCGGCGGCATCAAGGAAACCCCCTACCGCGACCTGATGGCCAAAAAGTCCGATTTCGTCGTGACCGAAGCCATCCGTGGCATGCTGCCCCACAACTCCCTTGGCCGCAAGATGATCAAAAAGCTTCGCGTGTACAAGGGCGGCGAGCATGAGCAGCAGGCCCAGAAGCCCGAAGCGCTCACGCTTCAGAAGTAATCGGGAAGGAGGAACAAACAAATGGCAGCTCTTACGTATCAGGCCGTTGGCCGCAGAAAGTCTTCCATCGCGCGCGTTCGTCTTGTTCCCGGTGAGGGCAAGATCGTGATCAACCGCCGCGATATCGACAATTACTTTGGTCTGGAAACCCTGAAGATGACCGTGCGTCAGCCCCTCAACCTTACCGAGACCAGCGGCCGTTTCGACGTTCTCGTCAACGTCTACGGCGGCGGCACCTCCGGTCAGGCCGGCGCCATCCGCCACGGCATTGCCCGCGCCCTGTGCAAGGCCGACGCCGAACTACGTCCCGCCCTCAAGCAGGCCGGCTTCCTGACCCGCGATCCCCGCATGAAGGAGCGCAAAAAGTACGGCCTCAAGGCTGCACGTCGTGCTCCGCAGTTCAGCAAGCGCTGATCTAACTCGAGAATACTCGAAAAACCCTGGAATTTCAACGGTTCCAGGGTTTTTTCTTTCCCGAATAGCTTTGATGGTTTTTCATGGCGTTCCATGGTTTTCGACCGATTTTTTATAGTTAACGAAGGGCTAACCGCCGTTTTTCGGGCCTTTATAGTTAACAAATGGGCTAAATGAGGG
>JBNRMU010000106.1:0-3995 GCA_050309765.1 Christensenellales bacterium | reverse complement strand
GCACCAGGGGCATTTGGCTCGACTGGCAGACACAGGGCACCCGCGTGACGCAGAACCTTTTCCACGACAACTGTCTGTCCCGCGACTATCTCTTAAAGCCCGAAAACAAGGATGGCCTCGGCCTTGGCGAGGACCTGTTCATCGAGATCGCGCACGGGCCGGCGCTGGTGGATAACAACATCATGCTCTCGGAACGCAACGTGAAGCTGCCCACCCAGGGCGTCGCCTTTGTGCACAATCTGTTCGCCGGTTCCATCACGGCGGTCGGTCGCGGCGTGAAAAACGGATCGGTCCATTATGATTCCACCCGCTATACGCCCATCCATCTTCCCCACCGCACGGAGATCACCGGCTTTATGTCCATCCTGCACGGAGATGTTCGTTTCTACAACAACGTGTTCATCCAGCAGAAAGTGCGGCAGGGCCTGATCGATATCTGCGCGCCGAGCCTTGACGACGAATGGGACGACTATAACCTGGTCGCCGGCACTGTCAGTTACAGCGGCTACATGAAAGAGGACGAATGGAAACGCTGCTTTGACGAGACCGATGCCGAGAGCTTTATCGCCACACCCGACAAATACTATATGCCCCTCCCCGTCTGGACGGGCGGCAACGTGTACTTCAACGGTGCAAGGCCCTGCGACATCGAAGAAGACTATACGGTAGATACTCAGCACGAGGTCGCGCTGGAGCTGATAGAAGAAAACGGCTGCTGCCGTGTGGTGTCCGACTACATTAAGTACCTGCCGAAGGGAAAGATGATATGCTCCGACACACTCGGCATGGCCTTTGAGCCGGAGGAACGCTTTGAAAACCCGGATGGAACGGACATCGTCTTCGATACGGACTTTTACGGCAGCAAACGGCCCGAATCTCCCGTTGCCGGGCCATTTTGCGGATAGAGAGCAGTACAAAACCTGCGGGAGGTTTGCTCATGAAAAAGGAGCCGTCTCTGTTTTGGTTTTTCTGTGCTCGTCCTGTCGGCCTGCGGCACGGCAGGCACGGAAAACGTCCCTTCTTCCACCGATGGCCGAGATGATGCCCGTCTTGCGATTGTCTACAACGGGGTACAGTATTGCGATACCGGCATAGAGACGAAGCCTGACGAAAGCTCCATCCAAAATGTGGAAATGCCGCTGATGGCCAAAGGAAAAACCATGGTATCCTCCTGGGCCAGGCCAATGGACGGTCCCTTCAGCAAAACCGCCCTTCCCGTATGCGTCGGCTAAAACGATATCGCTTCGAGGCGGAATAACGGCGCAGGAAAAAAGCAGATCGGTTTTGCCCTACCTGTCCGAAGGGAGATCGGCAGATCTTTCTGCGCTATACGGCCTGACTGCACATGACGGTCTTTGACAACGTCGCCTATCCACTGACGATCCGAAAAGCCCCGAAGGCGGATGTGGGCGACTGCCGCCTGTGCATCAATGAGACCCTGGTGCGTGTGATAACGGGCGGCCATGCCTTTGGACGCATGCGCAAGGGACAGGACGGTCGCTGTCCGTAAGGGACTTTATCGTGTTTGAGGACGACGGTTCCCTGGAGGAGATGCTGCGGATCAAGACCTGACGCTTAAGGCCGTCAAAGGATAAGATCGTTTTTGAGCACTTGCCTTACACCACGGGAGGAATACGAGAATGAAGGTTTATTGCTATAGCAAATGCACCACCTGCAAAAAAGCCCTGAAGTGGCTGGATGACAACGGCATAAAGTATGAACTGCTCGACATCAAGCAGGATCATCCGGATGAAAAGACGCTGCGGGAATACTATGCCGGGAGCGGTCTGCCCCTCAAGCGCTTTTTCAACACGAGCGGGATCCAGTACCGCGAGATGGAGCTGTCCAAAAAGCTGCCGAATATGAGCGAGGACGAGCAGCTTGCCCTGCTTGCAAGCGACGGGATGCTGGTCAAGCGTCCGCTGCTGGTCGGGGACGGCTTTGTGCTGACGGGCTTTAAAGAGGCCGAGTGGGCGGAAAAGCTGAAATAGTTTGCAGCCGGCAGGAAGGTGCTTTGGATTTCTTCCGCGGCGCTTTTCGGGACGTACACCGCGGCCCTGCCCCAGGGCCGTCGCTGTGGGATGGATTTTCCTGATCCGCTTTGCAGGGAAAGGATACAAAACGGCTCGCACCTTCAACGGTGCGGGCCGTTTTAATGTCTTTTTCTGCAGGAATCTAAGCTTATTTTCTCACGTAGATGGTATCCATGCCCAGGGAATCCTTGATGTTCAGCTCATCTCCTTTGATTTCAAACTCTGTGTCAAAGGATTCGGTGTCCTCGAAGGCAATGGAGATCTTGTTGCCGTCAATGGTATAGCTGATTTTTTCGCCCACGTAGCTGCCGGTGCCGTCTTCTTCGAAGATGTAGGTGAAACCCATGTCCGGAAAATCCTTGGAGTCCCAGGTACCGACGATGGCCTTGGCAGGATCGGCAGGCATCTTTGCACCGGCGCCACAGGCAACCAGGGCAAGGCAGCAGAGGATCATGGCCAGCAGGATCGCAATCGTTTTCTTCATAATTTTCTCTCCATTTCATACACTGATCATACGGAAATGCTATTCTTTACTATACCACATGATCCAGACAGCAGCAAGATACTGTAAGCAGCAGTGCCTCACAAAACCTTTGTTAGCTCTTGCCTCCTCTGTACATATTGCCGGCAAAAACTCCAGAAAGCCAAGCGGAACGCTTTGCAGGGGGAATAGAAAAAACGGAAAGGGTAAACTCCGACACAAACGCCCCTCCTCGCATCAGCATAGCATTGATCGGCCGATGCAAAACGAATATACTGAAAGCAGTTATCCGGCATATTCTTGCCGGCAAAAAAAATCGTCGTTTTCCTTCGGCTGCAAAACGCCTCAGCAGTCCTGCCAAACAAGCAAAAGGGTGTCGTCCCGATAAGCGTCTGGGCAGAACCGTTTCACAGGAAGAATTCAGGACGTAGAGATACGAAAGAATAAAGGAGGAGCATCCGATGAAAAAAGTAGCGGTGGTATGGTCCAGTCCCAACAAGGACGGCCTGACGGCGTCCGCCAAGGACAGTATCGTCCGCGGCATGGCAGACGCCGGCGTACAGATCGAGGAGATCCATCTCAACAGCAGAAATCTGGAGCATTGCCGTGCCTGCGGCAACGGCTGGGGCAGCTGCAACAAAACCGGCAGCTGCGTGATCCGGGACGACTTTGCGGATGTCTACCAAACGCTGCGCGAGGCAGACGGCATCGTCTGGATCAGCGCGGTGTATTGGTCAGAGCTTACGGAATGCTTCAAGGCCTTCCTTGACCGGCTGCGCCGCTGCGATGCTGCCCACAATCATTTCCTTGCGGAAAAGCGCTGCGTGCTGATCGCCTGCGCCGGCGGCACCGGCAGGGGCACGTTGGAATGCCTGTCGCAGATGGAGCGGGGGCTTACCCACATGGGCATGCGGGCGTATGACCGCATCTCCGTGGGCCGCTACAACCGGGAATATATCCTGCCCGCACTGTACGAGGCCGGAAAAACTTATGTGGACCGCCTTGAAAACGGCTTTGATATGTATTATTGAGATCACAGGACGCATCAACCAAATACCCCCAGGCGGCTGCCTGGGGGTTTTGCTGTTTTCGCAAAAGCTATGCGGAGCCTGCCGGCGCCTCTTACGGCAGGAACTTGCCGGAGGCCAGGTACAGCTCGTACCACTCGCGGTGGGTCAGGCATACGTCGGAGGCAGCGCACAGGTCCTTCAGGTGCTCCGGATTCATCGTGCCCGCGATGGCCTGCATGCGGGCCGGATGGCGCAGGATCCAGGCGATGGCAACGGCCGCCTTGGAGATGCCGTACTTTTCGCCGACCTCGGCCAGGGCCTTGTTCAGCTCGGGGTAGTCCGGATTGTCCACGAAGGTGCCCTGGAACATGCCGATCTGCAGCGGCGACCAGGCCTGGATAGTGATGTCGTTGAGGCGGCAGTATTCCAGCAATCCGTTGTCCCTGTCGATGGAACGGTCCGTGGTCAGGT
>JBNRMU010000105.1:0-8756 GCA_050309765.1 Christensenellales bacterium | reverse complement strand
TTACAGCTATGACCGCGGCGTCAACACAGTACAGCTAAAGCTGAGCCAGCCGCGCAAGAATCCGGCCCTCACGCTGCTGATTTCCGCCGCGCTGGGCGTTTTGCTGGGCGTGTTGGGCGAATATATGCTGCCCGAGGCGGTGCAGGCGGGCGTTTTGCGCTCGGTGCTCGACCCGATTCAGGCTGTGTTTTTCCGCATCCTCAATGCGGCATCCGGTCCGGTTTTGTTCTTATCTGTGCTGACCGCCGTCTGCGGCGTTGGCAGCTTTGCGGCGATGGACAAAAGCGGAAAGAGGCTGATCGTTCGCTTTTTGTTTCTGTGCACGCTGATCACCGTATTTGCGGCCATCCTGTCCACGGCATTATTTCATCCGAACTACATCCATACGCCGCTGGACGGCACGCAGTTCAACAGCGTGCTCGATTTCTTCCTGCAGATCGTTCCCAACGACATGCTCTCGCCCTTTATCTCCGGCGATTCGCCGCAGCTGATACTGATCGCGCTTTTGCTTGGCGACGCCCTGCTCATCGCCGGCTCTCAGGCGGGCGGGCTGGTGTCGCTGATCGAACAGGCGGACATGATCGGCCTGATGGTGGCGGATTGGGTCAGCCGGCTGACGCCGCTGTTCGTCTCGGTCCTGCTCATCCTGGGCATCTGGAACGGTTCCTTTGCCATGATCCTGGATATCTGGCGGCCGCTGCTCGTCTTTGTTGCCTTGGCGCTTGTGTTCCTGGCGCTGAGCCTTCTGCGCGTCAGCTTCGAGGAAAAGGTCAGCGGCAAAAAGCTGATCGAGAAGATGCGCCAATCCTTCATGATCGCGCTGACGACCTCTTCCGTTGATACAGCCTATGGCGCCAACCAGCTTTGCTGCGAAAGAAGGCTGGGTATCAATCGCCGGTTGACGGACTTCGGGCTGCCTCTGGGCTTGGTTGCCTATATGCCAGCCAGCGCTATCGCCACCATGGTGTTCACCGTGTATGTGGCAGGCCAGTACGGCGTGGCGGTATCGTCCATCTGGTATGTGATGGCGCTGTTCCTTACCGTGGCCCTGCAAACGGCAAGCCCACCCGTTGCCGGGGTGGATCTGCTGGCCTATGCGGTGATCTTCTCGCGCCTCGGCATTCCGGCGGACGCGCTGACGATCGCCATGATCGCGGATATTCTCTTCAACTTCATCGCCAGTGCCGTCAACCAGGCCACGCTTCAGCTGGAACTGGTGCTGGAAGCGGACCGCCTGGAGATGCTGGATCGCAATATATTAAGAAAATAAACCATACCCATTAGCTTTCAGGAGGATAGATTCAAGATGAAGATCACAAGCACAAAAAACGAAAGCGCCCTGAACATCGCCCTGGAAGGACGGCTGGACACCATCACTTCTCCGGAACTGGAGGCGGAACTCAACGCTTCCCTGGAGGGGGTGAAGGAACTGACGCTGGACCTGGAGAATCTGGAGTATCTTTCTTCTGCCGGCCTGCGCGTGCTGCTCCTTGCGCAGAAGCAGATGGCAAAGCAGGGCAGCATGAAGGTGATCCATGTCAACGAAACGATCCAGGAAATCTTCGAAGTGACCGGTTTTTCGGATATCCTGACCATCGAATAAGCGTAAAAGTCAGAAATACTCAAATACCCGCAGGAAGCATCACAGAAAGAATGCGGGCGCACCTGTATGTAAGCGGTATTGTCGTGAGAAATAGTACATACAACAAAACGCCTTGCTGGTCAGAAATGACGTGACGCTTGAGTCAAAGCCCGAACCGGCCGCCATAAGGAGCTGTAGAAAAACCATGGACGACGCTATGAAACCACCGGTTGGCGATGCGTCCCCGGCTGACGGGTTGACCGCGACTTGCTGTTCTTGTACAGAGGAGAATGGTTCCCGGGAATACATGAAGGGAGGTGTCCCAGTGAAAGAGTTAACGATTGAGGCCACGATAGAGAATATCGAAACGGTGACGGAATTTGTGAACGGCGAATTAGAGGCGCTTGACTGCCCCTTGAAGGCGCAGATGCAGATCGATGTGGCCATCGATGAATTGTTCGGAAACATTGCCCATTATGCCTACAGCCCTGAAACCGGTCCGGCCACCGTGCGCGTGGAGGTGGAGGAGGAGCCCATGGCGGTGATCATTACTTTCCTGGATCACGGCAAGCCCTACGATCCTTTGTCCGCCATGGAACCAGACATCACCCTTTCTGCGGAGGAAAGGCAGGTTGGCGGCCTCGGCATCTTCCTTGTCAGAAAAACAATGGACGATGTGAGCTACGAGTATAGGGACGGACAGAACATTTTGCGCATACGAAAAAATCTCTAAACAGACAGGGAGAGAGCAACTATGGAACAATTGGACTATCGCATGGATGGAAACAAGCTCGTCTTTGCCCTGAAGGGCCATATCGATTCGGCCAATGCGGGAGAAACGGAAAGCGCCATCGCGCAATTGCGCCAGGAAAACCCCGCCGATACGATCGTGGTGGACTGTGAAGATTTGACTTATATTTCCAGCGCCGGCCTGCGCGTCATCCTGCGCCTGAAAAAGGCCGTCAAGGATACCAGCCTCATCAATGTTTCTGCCGAAGTCTACGACGTATTTGAGATGACCGGCTTTACGGAGATGATGGACATCAGCAAAGCCTACCGCGTGATTTCCGTGGAGGGCTGCGAGGTCATCGGCCAGGGCGCCAACGGCCGCGTGTACCGCATCGATCCGGATACCATCGTCAAGGTGTATCTGAACCCCGACGCGCTGCCTGAAATCCATCGCGAGCGCGAGCTTGCCCGCACCGCCTTTGTGCTTGGCGTGCCCACGGCCATTCCCTATGACGTGGTGCGCGTTGCCGGCGGCGGCTACGGCTCCGTGTTTGAACTGCTCAACGCGACCAGCTTTGCCAAGCTTTTGAAAAACGGCGAAAAGAGCATGGACGAGATTGCAAAGATGTCCATCGACCTGCTAAAGCTCATCCATTCCACCGTTGTAAAGCCGGATTCCATGCCGGATATGAAGGCTGTGGCCCTGGACTGGGCGGAGTTTTTGCAGCCGTATTTACCCGCTGATCAGTACGAAAAGCTGCATGCGCTGGTTGCTGCCGTGCCGGTGGACATACACATGATGCACGGCGATTATCACCTGAAAAACGTCATGCTGCAAAACGGCGAAAGCCTGCTCATCGATATGGATACGCTCTGCCACGGGCATCCCGTATTTGAGCTTGCGAGCATGTACAACGCCTACTGCGGCTATAGCGAGACCGATCATTCCATTTCGCAGAGCTTCTTGGGCATTGCGCACGAGACCGCGGTGGAGTTCTGGAACAAGAGCCTGCGCCTGTATCTGGACGGCGCAGACGAACATACCGTCAAATCCGTGGAGGAGAAGGCGATGATCGTCGGCTATACGCGCATCATGCGCCGCTCCATCCGCCGCAACGGCCTCAACACGCCGGACGGGCAAAAGGTGATTGAATGCTGCCGCCGGCACCTGGCGGAGCTTTTGCCCCGCGTGGATACGCTTCTGTTCTAAAACGAGCTTATTCATTCGCAAAACGGGAGCGCATGCATGGAAAAACGCCTTTCGATCCGCAACAACTATGCCCATACGATCTATGCAAGCTATGTGGGCTACATCACGCAGGCGATCGTCAACAACTTTGCGCCGCTTCTGTTTTTGACCTTTTCCCGTCAGTTTGATCTGACGCTGGATAAGATCACCCTGATCACGACGGTGAACTTTGCGGTACAGCTGACGGTGGACCTGGTTTCCGCCGGGTTGGTCGATAAGATAGGCTACCGCATATCGGTCATCGCCGCGCATGTGTTTTCCGCAGCCGGTCTGCTGGGCCTGGCGCTGCTGCCCGCCGTTTTGCCGGATGCGTATGCAGGCATTTTGCTTTCGGTGGTGCTGTACGCCATTGGCGGCGGATTGATCGAGGTGCTCATCAGTCCCATCGTCGAGGCCTGCCCGACAGAAAAGAAGGAAGCGGCCATGAGCCTTCTGCATTCCTTCTACTGTTGGGGCCACCTGGGCGTGATCCTGCTTTCCACATTGTATTTTTCCTTGGCCGGCATCGAAAACTGGCCGTTGCTGGCCGTACTTTGGGCGCTGATCCCCGTTTTGAACTGCTTTTATTTTGCCCGCGTGCCGCTGTATTCCGTCGTTGGGAACAGGCAGCCGCTTTCCATCCGTCAGCTCTTGCGGCAAAAGGTCTTCTGGCTTTTGCTGGTGCTCATGATCTGTGCCGGCGCGTCTGAGCAGGCCATGAGCCAATGGGCCTCCGCCTTTGCCGAATCCGCGCTTAAGGTGACAAAGGCCGTGGGCGATCTGGCCGGCCCCTGTACCTTTGCTCTGCTGATGGGCATTGCCCGCGCGCTGTACGGCAAACACAGCGAGAAGCTCCCCTTAAGGCGGATGATGCTGCTCTGCGCCCTGCTCTGCATCGGCAGCTATCTGCTGGCAGCCCTTGCGCAAAGCCCCGCGCTTGCGCTGATCGGCTGCGCGGTATGCGGCTTTTCCGTCGGCATTTTCTGGCCGGGCACGTTTTCGCTGGCGGCCAAGCAGATGCCGGCCGCGGGCACGGCGCTATACGCCTTCCTAGCGTTGGCGGGGGACGTCGGCTGTTCCAGCGGGCCCACGCTCGTGGGTCTGGTGGCAAACGTCCTGGGCGGCAATCTAAAGCCCGGGCTGCTGGCTGCGCTGGTGTTTCCGCTTTTGATCCTGCTTGGGTTGTTCTGCCTGGGGATTAAGCCTGCTGGCACAAAAGAATAAAACTGGAATGCTGAAAGCTCCGGATTTTTTCGGGGCTTTTGTCATATCCGTTTGCAGATACTATGCGTATTGTGGCAAAACGTGGCGGCATGCGATTTCCGTTGGCTGGGTGCCGGTTAACATATGTAATCTTTCCGTTGACAAATCCAATACATATGATATAGTAACTAAAGTAGAAAATTAAGAACAAAGAAAAAGGCGGATTGCAGCCAAAGAAACTTGTCCGAAAACAAGAATCCATTCAATGAATTGCGAGGGATTTGTATGTTGATAAACGGTAAACAGGAACAGAGCATTTTGCTACAGGCACGCAAAGAGCATTGGGCCATCGGCGCCTTCAATGTGTTTGACATGCCGACGGCCGAAGCCGTCCTGCAGGCAGCGGAGGAGTTGGGCGTTCCGGCAATGCTCCAGCTGTGGGACTACCACGATCCGAACGCGCCCGAGGGCAACCAGGGCATGGGCCTGTTTGAAGCGCAGTGCCTGAATCATCTGATCCGCGAGCGGGCAAGGCTTAGCCCGGTGCCGGTGATCCTGCATCTGGACCACACGCCGAGCTACGAAGGCTGCGTGCGCGGTATTCAGGCGGGGGCAAGCTCCGTCATGATCGATGCCTCCCAGACGCCTATCGAAGAGAACATCGCCGCCACTAGGAAGGTGGTGGAGGCAGCACACGCCTGCGGCGTGCTTGTCGAGGGCGAGATCGGCCATGTGTCCGGCCACAGCAACAGCAGCGGTGTCATCTACACCGAAGTGGCCGCTGCTAAAGAATATGTTGAGCGTAGCGGTGTGGATCTGTGCGCGGTATCCATCGGCACGGTACACGGCGTGTACGCCTCCGAGCCGGTTTTGAACTACCAGCGCATCGCCGAGCTGCGCGAGGCGTTGAGCGTGCCCCTGGTGATGCACGGCTCCTCCGGTCTGCGCGAAGATCAGTTCCGCGACGCCATTTCCGCCGGCATCGTCAAGATCAACTTTGCGACCTATGTGCAGATCACGGCCGGCAAGGCGATCGCCGAGGCAGCGGCTGCGTCCGACCGTCCGCTGTTTGAAAAGCTGACCGCCGTGGGCCTGAAGGCTGCAAAGGACTATATCCAGATGCACATGAAGATTTTCGGTACCAGACCCGTAACGTTATAAGTCTTTAAAAAGCCTTTTGATCAAAAGGAGGATACTACCTTGCGAGAAAGACGCTTGATGAACCGCGACTGGCGCTTTTACTTTGGTGAACCTGCCTTTATCCGCACGCAGGCCGCCAGCTCGGACCAGACCTACCGCGGCACCCGCGCGGCCAACGCCCGCGGCCCCGCCCGCCGCGATTTTGACGATCGCAACTGGCAGATCGTGCAGCTTCCGCACGACTTTGTGGCCCTGAACGGCATCTCGGAGACGGATGCGCACGGCGGCGAGCACTTTGATTTTCCCATGGACCGCGGCAGCGCCTGGTATCGCCGCTACTTTACCCTGGACGAAAAGGACAGGGATCGCCGCATCGTGCTGCACTTTGAGGGGATGGGCACCTTTTGCGAGGTGTACGTCAACTCCATGCTGCTCAAGACGCATCGAACCAATGGCATCGGCTTTGACGTGGATATCACGGATGTGGCCCGCTTTGGCTATGAGCAAAATGTTGTGGCCGTGCATTGCGACTGCCACGATTTTGAGGCCTGGTATTACGAGGGCGGCGGCATCACCAGGAACGTCTGGCTGCAAAAGACCGACCGCGTGAGCGTCGATCTTTGGGGAACTTTCGTAAAATCCCGCCGTCTGGACGCGCACAACTGGGAGCTTTGCATCGAAACGGAGGTCCGCAACGATTACAACGAGGAACGCTCGATAACCGTTTTGTCTGCGGTCGAGCCGGAAGCAGGCGGCGCCTGCGTGCAGCTTGCGCCCGCGCAGATTACCGTGCCTGCGCGTCAGGTGAAAATGCTCGCGCAGACGCAGATCCTGCGCGATCCCGCGCTTTGGAGCCCCAAGACCCCGAATCTATATCAGCTCCATACAACGCTTGTGCTGGACGGCAATGAGGTCGATTGCTATCGTACGACCTTCGGCGTGCGCGAGATCACGTTCGATAAGGACAAGGGCATGTTCGTAAATGGTGAAAAAACGACCATTTACGGTTTTGCCAACCACATGCTATACTTAGGTGTGGGCGAGGCGATGACCAATTCCATGTGCGAATACCAGATCCGCACCTTGCGGGATATGGGCAGCAATGGCTATCGCACCGCGCACAGCCCGCACCAGGAGGACATCATGAACTGGTGCGACCGCTATGGCCAGCTGGTCATGGACGAGAACCGCATCTTCCATTCTTCCGATATCGTGATCGACGAAGTCCGCCGCCTGATCAAGCGCGACCGCAACCATCCCTCCGTGTGCATGTGGTCCGTGTACAACGAGGAAGACTTCGTGACCCATGAGACAGGAAAACGCATCTTTAAGACGCTGAAAGAGGAGATACGCAAGCTCGACCCGACGCGGCCCATCTCCGGCGCCACCTCCTATGGCATGTTCTCCGAGGGCGTGCACGAGGACTACGATCTGTTCGGCTTCAACCACCAGACCATGAACTTCGACGCCCTGCATCATCTAAAGCCCGACAAGCCCATCTACTGTTCCGAGATGATCATTCCCCTGGGCAAAAAGCGCGAGTTTGCCGGTCTTGAGGTACGCTCAGGCGAGGACGCGCGCCAGCTGCAAAAGGAATACGTCATCGGCGGTTTCCACTTCACCGCCTGGGGATATGGGCCGGAACGGCCCGAGATCATCGGCATGGAGGGGACGCTCGGCACCGTCTATTATGGCTTTAAGGCCTATCTGAAGCAAGACGAACCCCTGGCCCACATCTGCCCCGGCTGGGATTTCCCCGGACAAGAGGGAAAAACGGTCGAGCTCAACCTTGCTAACAACGGCGATTACGTCCAGGTGTACGTGAACGGCCGCCTGGTCGATACCGTGCAGACAGATATGTACGCCATTACGCCCTATGAAATTACATACGAGCCGGGTGAGATTTGCATCGTTGCCTACAAAAACGGCGTCGTTTGGGCCAAGGATACTGCCGTAACGCCCGGTAAGCCCGCCAGGATCGAACTGGTACTGGAAAACGGCGAGCTTTGCTTTGACGGTACGGATGCGGCCATCGTTTCCGCCTATATAACCGACAAGGGTGGCAACCGCTGCCTGCATGAAACCGGCCCCATGGCCGTCTTCTCCTGCAACGAAGCGGGCGAGCTCATCACCACGCTTTCCCTGCGCGACGATCTTTTCCAGGGCAAAGTAGGGGAGAAGATCCGCTTCTTCGACGGCAAGTGCCAGGGATTGTTCCGCTGCCTGGAGGGCGACGGCGATTTGATCGTGCGCGTGGAATGCGAGGGGCTTGCCCCTGCGCAGATCACGATCCCGCGCAAGGCGGCCAGGGAGCAGCAGGTGCCCGCCTGCGAGGTGGGTTATGTGAACGACTGGCACATCTCCCGCCTGTATCCGGGGAAAATGGACGATGCGGCCATCATCAAGGAGCACGCGGTGGAGCGCTGGCTGTCCGTGGATACCGTGGGTTCGCCTGCCATCCTGGCTGGCGCGCGCGCCAGCGGCGGCAAGCCGGGGCTTTATGCAGACGACATCCCGCTGAACTACGGCTATTACACCAAAGCGGTCGTGCCGGATCTCGGCGATAAGGACGAAAGGATCCTTGCCCTGCGCTTTGAAGGCATCGACGGCAAGGCGAACATCTACATTACAAACGGTAAAAAGACGGCTGTGGGCCATCATGGGGGCGACTCTCCCTGGTTTGGCCACTATCGCCCGGAGCTGATCGTGCCCTGCGACTGCTTCACGCCCGGCGACGAGGTGGAAATCTGGGTGATGATGCACGAGGTGGGCCGCGTACACGGCATCGGCTGGCCGGTACATTGGCTGTACACCACGCAGCAGGCGGTGGACGCTTTGGAGCGCAAGACCGCCCGCGAGTGGGAATACTATAAG
>JBNRMU010000104.1:0-15179 GCA_050309765.1 Christensenellales bacterium | reverse complement strand
CGAGCTTTCCCAAGCCGCCGCAGGTACCTGCGGCGATGACGGATCTGCTGCTGCACGCCGGCGCGAATCCCGGACGGGCGGGGCACCGGCTGTCGCTTGCCGCCGGACGCACGGTGGACAAGGCCCGACGCGCCCTGGCCGCGCTGCTGGAGATCGAGGACGAGGCCGACCTGTTCTTCGGCCTCAACTGCACGGATATGCTCAACACCGCCATCCATGGCCTGGTGGAACCTGGCTGGGAGGTGGCCGCAACCGTTTGGGAACACAACTCCGTGCTGCGGCCGTTGCACGAGCTGCAAAAGCGAGGCGTCATCCGCCTGCGCGTCGAGGACAGCATCGAAAAGGCCATCACGCGAAACACGCGCCTGGTGGTTACGACCCACGCCTCGAACGTCACGGGTGCGATCCAGCCCATTGAATCCATCGCCGAGCTGTGTCGGCTGCACGGAGCGCACTTGCTGGTGGACGCCGCCCAGACGGCAGGCATTTTGCCCCTTTATCCAGAAAAATGGGGGATAGACATGGTGGCAATGCCGGGGCACAAGGGACTGCTTGGCCCCATGGGCACAGGTGCGCTGTATGCGCGCAAAGGCCTGAACCTGCGGCCCCTTCGCCAGGGCGGCACGGGGACCTCTTCGGCCTTGCTGCTGCAGCCTCAGGAGCGGCCCGAGCGCTACGAGGCGGGCACGGTCAATGCGCCAGGGCTGGCAGGCCTTGCCGCGGGGGTGGAATATGTGATTTCGCATCGGGCGCAGATCTATGCTCACGAGCAGCTGCTCACAAAGCTGCTGCTGACGGGGCTGCATGCATTTTCGTTTGTGCGCGTTTATGGCCCGCAGGGGGCGATGGATCGGGTGGGAACGGTGAGCTTCAACCTGGGACAGCTTCCCTCAGGGCTGGTGGCCGACGAGCTGGACAGACGCGGCATCTGTGTGCGCGCGGGACTGCATTGCGCGCCGCTGGCCCATCAGGCGCTGGGCACGCAGGAGCAGGGAGCCGTGCGCGCAAGCGTGGGCGCGTTCAGCAGCGCGGACGACGTCAAGGCGCTGCTCGCGGCTCTGGAAGAGATCGCGCGGGAACAGCGGTTGTAGGAACAATAGAATTGACGGCGTGCGGAAGGCCTTTCGCACGCCGCCTGTTTGTATAAAAAGCGGTTTGCTTGACATTTTATCCGGCAGATGGCAGGATGAAAGCACGGGCAGCGCAGGCAGATAAGGCGGCGCTTGCCCGACGGAGGGGAAGAAAATGCTGGTTTTGTGTTCGGATGGGCTGACGAGCAGGGCGGTGCTGGACGCGCTGCGGCCCTATACGCGAAAGCTTAGGACGGTGGCGTTGGTGGTCACGGCCGACAACGAATACAAGAAGGACGACCGCCACGTGCCCCGCTGCACACGGGAGCTGGAAAGCTTGGGCTTAACGGTTGACGTTGTGGACATAGACGATACGCCGTGCGAAAAACTGCTGGCGTACGACGCTGTGGAGTGCATCGGCGGCAACCCGTTTTATCTCCTGTATGCCATTCGCAGGCAAAAGGGCGAGGGCGTGTTCCGGATGCTTGCCGAGGAAAAGCTTTTGATCGGCTGGAGCGCAGCGGCCTTCGTGTTTGGCCCCTCGCTGGAGCTGATCAAGCTTTATACCCCGCAGATGAACAGTGTGAATTTGACCGATCTGCGCGGCCTGGAGCTTGCCCAAATCGAGGTTCTGCCCCATTACAGCCGCTTTTTGACCCGCTTTGACCGTTTTGAGGAAACCTGCCGCGAGTATGAGCAAAGCCGCGGCGTCGCGGTGCAACGCTTAAACGACGGCGACGCGGTTTTGATCGACAAAGGCAAGGTAAGGCAGATTTTGGGCAGCCACGAATGAACGGCGGCCCTCCCCCCAAAGAAGTACTGGAAAGAGGGGATAGAGCATGAATAGGGAAGAAGCGTTGTCATTATTTGAAAAGTATTGTAAAAAGCTGCGCATTACGCCCGCCTGGGATGTAAAGCTGGAATTTGTGGACGACCCAGCTTGGCCCAAGACAGGCGATTTCAAGATCGACTGCGATGACTGCAAGGCGATTCTGCGGCTGAACCTCATAAATCCCAAGCAGGAGAATCTGGAAGAGGTGATCGTGCACGAGCTGATGCACATCAAGCTCTATCCCTTGGATCAGGTGACGGAATCCCTGATCGTCAGCGGCTATGAGGAAGGGACGCAGGCCTACGACTTTGCCTATCGGCAGTTTTTCGTCGCCCTGGAGCAGACGGTGGAGGAGCTTACCAAGTGCTTCCTGCTGGAGTTTGGCGAAAACAGACAGCTTTCCTATGGCCGCTGCCGGGGGATGAAATCCTTTGACGAGCTATACGACGGGCTCAAAAGCATTAAATGAATAAGAACACAAAAAGGCCGACGCACAAATCATGCGCCGGCCTTTTGCCTTGCGTAGTTATTCGGCCTTTGCCTGCGGCTTTACTTCGATGCCGAGCAGGTCCAGCTGATCCTTCTGCACCGCGGAGGGCGTTTCCATCATCAGGCAGCTGCCGTTGCTGGCCTTGGGGAAGGCGAGCACATCGCGCAGGGACTGCGCGCCGGTCAGGATCATCATCACGCGGTCCACGCCGAAGGCGAAACCGCCATGCGGGGGCACGCCGTACTTGAAGGCCTCCAGCATGAAGCCGAAGCGGTTCCAGGCTTCCTCGTGGCTGAAGCCGATCATGTTGAACATCTTCTCCTGCACTTCCGGGTCGTGGATGCGGATGGAGCCGGAGCCCATCTCCACGCCGTTCATCACCAGGTCGTAGGACTTGGCACGCACCTTGCCGGGATCGGACTGCATCAGCGGGATGTCCTCGTCCATGGGGGAGGTGAAGGGGTGATGCATGGCCACGTAGCGCTGCTCGTCGTCGTCCCACTCCAGCAGGGGGAACTCGGTCACCCAGAACAGGTCGTAGCGGGACTTGTCGATCAGATCCAGCTTGCGGGCGATCTCCAGGCGCAGCTGGCCCAGGGCCTGGAAGACCACGGCGTCCTTATCCGCAACGAAGAAGAGCGCGTCGCCGGCTTCTGCGCCCATGCGCTTTTGCAGCTCGGCCGCCTTCTCTTCGGAAAGGAACTTTAAGAAGGGCGATTTTACGCCCTGTTCGCTCAGGGTCATCCAGGCAAGGCCCTTGGCCTTGAAGGTCTTGACGAACTCGCCCAGGGCGTCGATCTCCTTGCGGGAGAGGTTCTTCGCCTTGCCCTTGACATTGATGCCGCGCACGCTGCCGCCGGCGGCCACGGCGTTTTCAAACACGGAAAAACCGCAGTCCCTGGCCCAGTCGGACACGTTTTGAAGCTTTAAGTCGAAACGGCGGTCGGGCTTGTCGGAGCCGTACTGCTCCATGGCGTCGCGCCAGGTGATGCGTTCCAGCGGCAGGGAGATGTCGGCATTTTTGATGGCCTTGAAGATTTCCTTAAAGGCGCCCTCGACCACGGTCTGGATATCCGTTTCCGTGACGAAGGACATCTCCATATCGCACTGGGTGAACTCCGGCTGCCTGTCCGCGCGGGAGTCCTCATCGCGGAAGCACCTGGCCAGCTGAAAATAGCGGTCGGTGCCGCCCAGCATCAAAAGCTGCTTGTAGATCTGCGGACTCTGCGGCAGGGCGTAAAACTCGCCGGGATGCACGCGGGAGGGCACCAGATAGTCCCTAGCGCCTTCGGGTGTGGACTTGGTGAGGATGGGCGTTTCCACTTCTGTAAAGCGCTGGGTGAACATATAGCTTCGCAGCGTCTGCATGAGCAGGCTGCGGGTTTTGAGCATGTTCTGCACGGAGGGTTTGCGCAGCTCCAGATAGCGGTACTTAAGGCGCACGGTCTCGCTCTCGTCGGGATGGTCGTCGTCGATGTAGATGGGCGGCGTCGCGGCCTGGTTGAGCAGGCTGCAGCCGCTGACAAACACCTCGATCTGGCCGGTCTTGAGCTTTTCGTTGACCGCGGCGGCGTCGCGCAGGCGCACATCGCCCTGCGCGCAGACAACGTATTCGCCGCGCAGGCTTTCACCCACGGAAAAGACGTCGTTTCCGCACACAGTGGCGTCGAACACCAGCTGTACAAGGCCGGTCTTATCGCGCAGCCAGACAAAGATGAGTCCGCCCAGATTGCGGGTGCGCTGTACCCAACCACAGAGGGAGACCTTGCGTCCCACGTCCGCGGCGGAAAGCTCGCCGCAATAGTCGCTGCGGGAAAATGCTTTAGTACTCATAGCAATCTTGCCCTTTCTATCTGAACTTGACGTATTTTTTATTGTTCGCTCAATCGCAGAGACGGGAAAGCAGCTCGTCCTTTGTGAGCAGCTCCTCCTCGCGCGTTGCCATGTTGCGCAGTTTATACTTGCCCATGGCAAGCTCGTCGCCGCCAAGGATGACGACATACTCGGGGTTCAGCTTGCCGGCGTACTTGAACTGCGCCTTGAGACTGCGGGAAAGGTGATCCATATCGCAGGAAACGCCCCTTTGGCGCAGGGCCTGGGTGAGCTTGAAGGCCTCCAGCGCTGCATCTCTGCCCATGGAGGCGATGAACACCTTGTACAGCGGCTCCGCTTCCGGCGTAAGGTTTTGCGCCTGCTGGAACAGGAGCATGCGCTCCATGCCCATGCCAAAGCCGATGCCCGGCATGGCGGGGCCGCCCACGGTTTCGACCAGACCGTCGTAACGCCCGCCGGCGCAGGCGGTCAGCATCTGGCCGTCCGCCAGGGGGGCCATGATCTCGAACACCGTCTTGGTGTAGTAGTCCAGCCCGCGCACAAGGCCGGGGTCCACGCTATACTCAACGCCTATGCCGGACAGAATCTGCTTGACCTGCTCAAAGTGATCCCTGCACTCGTCGCAGAGGTAATCCAAAATGGTGGGCGCACCCTGCACCAGTTCCTTGCAGGAAGGGACCTTGCAGTCGAGGATGCGCAGCGGGTTCTTCTCAAAGCGGGTGCGGCAGGTGGCGCAAAGGTCCGGGAGCTTGGGCCGCAGAAAATCGCGCAAAGCCTGCTGGTATTTGGGACGGCACTTAGGGCAACCGATGGAGTTGATAAACAGCCTCAGGCTGGTGATGCCCAGCTTTTCAACCACGGTCATGGCCAGGCGGATCACCTCGGCGTCCATGGTCGGCTCCTTGGCGCCGAAGACCTCGATGCCGAACTGGTGGTGTTCACGCAGGCGGCCGGACTGCGGCGCTTCATAGCGAAAGACCGGGCAATACAGATAATACATCTTGAGCGGCATGGGCTCGTTGAACAAGCCATGCTCGATAAAAAGCCTGGCTGCGCCCGCGGTGCCCTCGGGCTTTAGGGTAATGGAACGGCCGCCCTTATCTTCAAAAGTGTACATTTCCTTCTGCACCACATCCGTGGTATCGCCCACGCCGCGCTGGAACAGCTCGGTGTGCTCGAAGGCAGGCGTGCGGATCTCGCGATAGCCGGCAACCTTGCAGGTTTCGCGCATCACGCGCTCCATGACCTGCCAGGCGGCGCTTTCGCCGGGAAGAACGTCCTTTGTGCCTCTGGGTGCTTGGATCATAGAAAAAACCTCCCGATTGAAGCTAAATTTAAGTATAGTGCGCCCAATGGGGGCTTGTCAAACAAAATAACGCGCGCGCAGACGTTTTAGCCACCAAAAGGCCTGTTCACAGATGACGCGAAATCTGGTATACTTAAAAAAGCCTCTGTTTTGCCTTGAGGCGGGCGGGGCATACTGCAAACGGGGAAAGGTATTTGGCGTGACGACACAGACGCAGTGGCTGCAGCGGACACAGGCCCTCATCGGAAAAGAAGGCCTTGATAAGCTTACCAAGGCGCACGTTGCGGTGTTTGGCGTCGGCGGTGTTGGCGGCGCGGCTGCCTGGGCGCTGTGCCGCAGCGGCGTGGGCGAAATGACGCTGATCGATTTTGACGTCGTTTCCGTCACCAACCTGAATCGGCAGATGGTGGCAACGGTGCAAAATCTCGGCCGCGACAAGATCGACGCCGCGGCGGACATGCTGCTTGCGATCAACCCGCAGCTGAACCTGCACCTGAAAAAGGTCAAGGCTGCGGAGGAGAACATGCCGGAGCTGCTGCAAGGTGTCGGCTTTGTGGCGGACTGCATCGACGATGTAGCCGCCAAGTGCGCGCTGATCGCGTACTGCACGCAGACGGGGCTTCCCATCGTATCCTCGATGGGCGCGGGCAACCGGCTGGACGCCTCGGCCTTTCGGGTGATGGATATCTATGAGACCAGCCAGGACGGCTTGGCGCGGGCGGTGCGCTCACGCCTGCGCAAAATGCAGGTAAAGGCCCTGCCGGTGGTCTGTTCGCTGGAAATGCCGATGCAGGTCGACCTTGAGGAGGACGGCCACCGCATCCCCGGGTCCATCGGCTTCGTGCCGCCGGCCGCGGGGCTGGTGCTGGCAGGGGAAATCTGCCGGCGCATCCTGATGTGATCGAGAAAAGTCGCTATTGGAGAGAACAATGGAAGAAAAAGGAATCGTCAGACAGATCATGGGAGAGACCATGACCGTTGAATTCGAGCGTTCGCCCATGTGCGAAAAGTGCGGCGAGTGCGAGCGCGCCCGCGAGAAAATGCTCATGGAGATGAAGCGCAGCGAGGACGCGCAGATCGGCGACCTGGTTGAGGTGGAGCTGTCAGAGGGCACGCTGCTGAAAGCCTCGGTGCTGGCCTACGGCGTGCCGCTGGTGCTGCTGCTTGCGGGGCTTTTCCTCGGCAAACAGTTGGCCGGTTGGCTGGGCCTTTCCGGCAACGGCGATCTGTACGCCCTGGGCCTTGGGGCGCTGCTGGCGGCGCTGGGCTTTTTGGCCATCCGTCTGACGGAGCCGGGCCGCAAAAAACACGGCGGCTATATGCCGCAGGTAAAAAGAATCTACAAAGAACAAACACAGGAAAGCGAGGATGAGTAAAATGGCAAATGAATACGTGACCCACATCGAGAACGCGGCGGATTTTGATCAGAAGGTAGAAAAAAGCGAAGGCACCGTACTGGTGGACTTCTGGGCAAGCTGGTGCGGCCCCTGCCGCATGCTGGCGCCCATCATCGACCAGGTGGCGGCGGAAAAGGGCGGCGCGCTCAAGGTCTGCAAGGTGGACGTGGACGCCCAGCCCGAGCTGGCCCGCCGCTTTGGCATTATGTCCATCCCCACGCTGCTGCTGTACAAGGACGGCCAGCTGGTCAACAAAACCATGGGCGCCCTGCCCAAGCCCATGCTGGAAAAGTTCCTCGAGGGCTGATAAAACCACAGACGTTTGCAAAAGCGGTATACCCGATGGGATATGCCGCTTTTCTTCAAGCGTTGGTTCCCGACATAACAGATGAACAGACGGGGGATGGCACAGCATGTACGAACAACTGAAGGGAAAGCGGCTGCTTTTGATCGGTTCGGACGCGAGCGACGCCCCAATCGTGCAAACCGCGCACGAGCTTGGCGTGTACGTGATCGCCGTGGACGCAAACGAGCCTTCGGACAAAACCCTCGCCAAGAATCTGGCCGATGAGGCCTGGACGATCGATTATTCCAAGACCGAACAAATCGCCAAGATGTGCACAGGCGCGCGCATCGACGGCGTGTTCGCCGGCTACAGCGAGTTTCGCACCATCGCCGCCTGCCGGATCGCCAAAGGCTTATCGCTGCCCTTTTATGCGCCGGAGGAAGTGCTGCGCCTGACGCAGAACAAGCGCAGCTTCAAGGAGATCTGTCGGCAGTACGGCCTGAAAACGCCGCGCTATTTCTGCCTGACCGGTCCCTTGGATGAAGAACGGCTCAAGACGCTTCGCTTTCCTCTGGTCGTAAAGCCTGTGGACGGGGCCGGCAGAAAGGGGCTGCACCTGTGCCGAAACGCAGAAGAACTGCGGTGGGCCGTCGCGCAGGCCCTGCAGGCGTCTGCCAGCGGGGAAGTCATCGTGGAGGAATACGTTTTCGGTCAGGAGTTCGGCGCCATCTATACGATCAAGGACGGCTATGCTAGCCTGTCGCTTTTAAAGGATAAATACCTGATGCGTGCCCAGAGGGAGGACTGTTTGCGCATCTTCAGCCTTGCTCCATCCATGCGGCTGGACGAGTACGTGCGTGAGGTAGATGCGAAGCTGCGCCGGATGCTGCCGGGCATCGGCGTTATAAACGGCGTGTGTTCTGTGCAGGGCATCCGCAACGAGGAAGGCTTCTTTTTCTTTGAGATGAACCTTCGCGTCGGCGGAGGCAACGACCAGAATATCATCGAAGCGGTGAACGGCGTCAATTACCTGAAGATGATGCTTAGCTTTGCCCTGACGGGGAAAATGGAGGGCGATCTCGGAAGGGACGACCCTTACTTTCCCAGGCTGTGCGGGAACCTGAGCCTGTACGCAAAGGCGGGGCGGATCGAAAGGATCGGGTACACAGGCCAAATGCAGCGCGCGGGGGTGGAAAAGGTGATCGTCTCCAAGACGCCCGGCATGACCGTGGAGCAGACGGGCACCACCCAGCAGCGGGCGTTTGCCTTCTTCCTCCTGGCGGACAGCCTGCAGGAGATGAAGCGCAGCATCGAGTACGCGCAGGCGCATGCCGTGCTTAACGATGCGCAGGGACGTGACATGATCCTGGAGCGATTCGATACCGAAAGATTGGACGCGGAATAAAAACAGCGATCCTTGACGCACATATTGCGCGGAGAGGATCGCTGTTTGCTTTGACCGCTTAAAACGTTCGTTTGCCCAGCAGACGGCGCAGGCAGTTGACCGTATGGGGCAGACAGCGTACCAGAGCGTAAGGAACAAGATAGCGTCTGCCGTGCGTGCGGATGTACTGGCGCACCAGGACCTTGTTTTCCGGCAAACGCTGCTCCTTTGGCGAAACGGAACCGAAGAGCAGAAGCCTGGCCATCAGCTCGCCTCGCAGGACCTTTTCTGCCTCGACATCGTTGTGGTAGCGATAGCCGGAAAAGCGATCCATATCGTCCAGCAGGAGCAGGCGCCTTTTTTGAAAGCGCAGGTGGCGGTCGCCATCCCGCTGCCAGGCATTGGTGACGGAGCCGGGTACATCGGTGCGGTACAGGCAGGTATTCTCGTCCAGAAAATGGGCGTAGCCCAGCGCGGCTGCCGCCAGCCAGAGAAAGGTGTCGCCGCCATAGGCGTTTTGGTTGCGCGGCGGCAACTTGTGCACGGCCCAGGCCGGAAACAGCAGGGACGAGGTCGGGATGGTGCCAAGGCGCACCAGCTCGCCCATGGAGTAATTGCCGCCGCCCGCTTTGTAAAAGGTCTGCCTGTCCTTTTGCGGTAGCATGCGCGCACACTGCCGTCCGCTCGTCTGTGCGTTGGTGAAGCACAGCGTGCAGTCGGGGTGCATTTGCATGTATTCGACCTGCTTTTGCAGCTTGTGTGCATCCAGCCAGCAGTCGTCCCCGTCGCACAGGGCGAAGTATCTGCCCCGCGCCCGGGGAAAGACGATATTGCGCAAAAGGCCGTGATCCTTAGAATATTGGTTTTCGCTTTGGTAAATGGGCACAACGATATCGGGATAGCGCGCGGCATAGGCACGGATGCATTCGGCCGTGCCGTCGGTGGAAGCATCGTCGTGGACGATCACCTCAAAGCGAAAGTCCGTTTTTTGCCTGAGCATGCCGTCCAGACAGGCGCGGATATAGGGCTTGTGGTTGTAGGCGAGGCACAAAACGGAAACGACGATTTCACGATCAACTGTCTGCTGCACGATCATCACCAAATGACAAAGCTCTTGACCAAAGTATAAAGCAAGTAAGGCGGAAGAACAATCCTTTGTTTGAACAAAGCATATAAGCTCTATGCCTTGTATTTTATTCGCGTCTGTGCTATAAAAACACTGTTGAGACAATAAAACCGGCAGCGAGCCTGTCCGCATGGGCAGCGGACAAACGGAGAGAAAAAGAATAGATGGAAGCGATGAAAAAAGGAGGACCAGACGATGGCAGCGATCGACGGATACAAGGCTGGAATCAACTTCGGCGACTGGATGGAGATGTGGCCCCAGGACGAAGAAAAACTCAATACCTGGTTGCTGGAAAAGGACGTAAAGCAGGTGGCCGACTATGGTTTTGACCACATACGCCTGCCGTTCAGCTACAAGGTGTTCATGAGCGACGATAAGCCTGGCTGGTTCCGCGAGGAAGGGCTCAAGCACCTGGACCGTATGGTGGAATGGTGCAAAAAGTACGGCCTGAACATCGTTCTGGATCTGCACATTGCCCCGGGCTATTCCTTCGGCAATGTGGACAGGGGCATCCCCAATCCCTTCCTGGACGACGAAACGTATCAGGAACAGTTTTACGACATCTGGCGCATGCTGGCAAGGCGCTACTTTAAGGAGGGCAAAAACCTGGCCTTTGAACTTTTAAACGAGGTGGTGGAGGAGCCGGCCAGCCGCTGGAACCGCATCGCCAACCGTGCCATTGCCGCCATCCGCCAGATAGATCCCACCCGCATCATCATCTACGGCGGCATCTACTACAACTCCGTGTACTATATGAAGTACCTGGACGTGACCGACGATCCCAACATCATCTACAACTTCCATTTTTACGAGCCAATTCTGTTCACCCACCAGCTTGCCTGGCCGCCCGCCTGCGCGGCTTACAACAAGGCGCTGGAGTACCCGGGCGAGTTCCCTGGCATCGGCGCCTTCCTGGACGAGCATCCCGAGTTTGCGGACAAACAGGCCCGCTACATCGGCCGTAAGCTGGATAAGGACACCATGCGCATGGACTTTGAAAAGGTGATCGAGTTCAAACAGCTCTATCCGAATGCCCATCTGTACTGCGGCGAGTTCGGCGTGATCAAGAACGCTTCCGCCGCCTCCAAGCGCAACTGGCTGCGGGACATCATTTCCATCTTCAACGAGCTGGACATCGGTCGCGCTGCCTGGGACTACAAGGACGGCCTTAGCGAACACTTTGCCTTTGTGGATATCCCAAACAGCAAGCCCTTTGACGAGGAAGCGCTGCGCATCTGCGCGCAAAGATAAATGCAGCCGGATTTGAAAAGCGGCAACGATCGGAAAGGAGAACAAACATGGGAGTTTTGCAGGGTTTTATGGCCGGAATCAATCTGGGTTCCTGGCTGGAGATGTATTCGCTGCATATAAGCCAATGGCACAGGGAGCATTCCAAGGGCGTGTCCATGGACGGCAAGGTCAGCTATGACCCCGACCTTATCACCGAACGGGACGTGAAGCAGATCGCTTCCTGGGGTTATGACCACATCCGCCTGCCCTTCAGCTACGAGGTGGTGGTGGACGATGATAAGCCCAACGAGTTTTCCCAAGGCATTGCCGTGCTGGACAACGTCCTTTGCTGGTGCAAAAAGTATGGCCTTAAGCTCATTTTGGATATGCACAAGGTGCCCGGCTATGAGTTCATGAACGTGGATTCCGGCAAGCCCAGCCCCTTCTTTGAAGAGGAGAGCTATCAGGAATTCTTCTACGAGATCTGGCGCATGCTCACCCGCCGCTACATCCAGGAGGGCGACAACCTCGCCTTTGAGCTGGTGAACGAGGTCGCCATCGACGACGCCGACCTTTGGAACGGCATCGCCGAAAAGGCCATCCGCGCCATCCATGAGATCGATCCGGACAGGATCATCCTCTTTGGCGGCATCTATTACAACAGCGTATACTACATGAAGGAGATGAAGATATTCGAGGACGATCCTTATGTGGTGTACAACTTCCACTTTTACGAGCCCATCCTCTTTACCCACCAGATGGCCTGGCCGCCCATCGCCTGGGCCTACCGCCGCAACCTGGATTATCCGGGACCGGTGCCAGGCTTCGACGAATTCCTGGATAAGCATCCCGAGTTTGAAAAGAACAGCGGCAGGTACCGCGGCCTGGACTATAACCGCGAAACGATGGAAAAGGATTTTGCGCCTGTATTCGAATTTATGGCCGCCCATCCCAAGGCGGAGGTGTATTGTGGTGAATTCGGCGTGATCCGTTTTGCGCCCATCCAGTCCAAGCGCAACTGGCTAAGCGACATCATCTCCATCTTCAACGAGCATGGGATCGGCCATGCCGTTTGGGATTATACCGACGGCATCAACGCCTGGTTTGCCTTTACCGACATAGACACCAGGGAGCCGCTGGATATGGAGTGCATCCGTATTTCGGCGCGCAGGCAATAAGATTAAAATAAGACCAATATAAAGAGCGGGCGTCGGGATTCTCCGGCGCCTGCTCTTTTCCTGCGGTGCGCCCCCTTGCGCCGCATCGCCGCCGCAAGTATAATGATAAAGAGCCGGAATCGGGTCCGGCCAAATGTGCGATCGCTTAAAGGAAAAAGGAAAATGAAGCAGCCTAAACTCAATTCGGAAGGTCTCAGGAACCATTTTGCATACAGCTGGTGGAGCTACGTCGTGTTCGGCGTGCTGCTGGTGATGTTTTGGAGCTTTGCCTACAGCGCGACGCGCTATGTTCCGCCAGCGGATAAGAGCATCTATGTCAACTTCATCGGCGCCTATGTTCCGGACGCCATGCTCAATGACCTGACCCAGCAGGCGCAGGAAGCCTTCCCGGAAATGGAGCTGATCGAACTGTACGGCCTGCAGACGTCCCAGGACGATTCCGAAATGTCCAACGCTGTGCAGCAAAAGGTGATGGTGACCTTCGCTGCCGGCGAGGGCGACGTCTTTATGCTGGATCGTGGGCTGTTCTTAAGCTATGCCAACATCGGCGTGTTCGAGCCCTTGGACGATCTTATTGCCGAGGGCGGCCCGCTGTACGGCAAGTTCACCGAGGACGAGATCAAAAAGTGCACCATGGAGATCGAGGACGACGACACGGGCGCGCATTGCCTGGGGCTGCCCGCGGAGCGCTTCTATGCCTATTATGACTATGGCGTGGATCCCAGCCGCTATGTGCTCACGCGCGCGAGCTATTCGCAGAACCCCGAGTATGCCGACAAGATGGTCTGCCTGCTCGTGGAGCAGGGCATGCAGGGCGAGCCGCCCGCCTGGCTGGAGGAGAGCGCGCAGATAGAGGACAAGAGCCGCGACGAGGCCGCGCAGATAGCGCCCATCGGTTAAGGAAAGCATAAACGCAAAACAGCCTTCGTTCCAAAGCGGAACGAAGGCTGTTTTTTGTGTGCGTTTATTTCTTTACAAAGAGCTTGTCGACCTCGACGATATACAGGATGTGGTAATCCTTGTCCGGATAACAGGCCTTGTCATATTCCTCCTTGAGGAAAAACCTTCCTTCCAGCGGCTGGCGATAGGCCGCGCTGCAAAGAAAAACGGTGTGCGCCTGCGCAAGATACGGATAACCGTCCTCGTGGCTGAGGGTCAGGCCGGTGTGGGCGAGCTTATCCTCGTCGCGGCCGGAAGCGGTGCCCAGATACCCCAGCTCCTTGCGGAAGGCATCATCCAGCACGCAGACGGAAAGGCGGCCGCCCTCTTCGTCCAGCAGCTCGCGGGTGTAGCGCTGCGGACGCACCACCAGGTAGATCACCGGTTTGTTCCAGAGGATGCCCATGCCGCCCCAGGAGGCGGTCATGGCGTTGCCCTTGCCATGGTTTTCCGTGGTGATCAAGAGCCAGTCCTTATCGATTACACTAAATGCACTTTTTTCAAAGTCATAGGGAGAAATGCTGCGATAGCCTTGCATGGAAACCTTCCTTTCTTACGGTTGGTGTTTTTGATCCTTACGAGTTAAGAAATACAGGGAAACCGCGCACAAAAGCGCGAGCAGGGAGATGAGCGTGTAGCCGGCCACAAAGCCGATGCTGTCTGCCAGCGCGCCCATAAGGATGGGACCCAGCAGGATGCCGACGGCATACACCGACTGAAAAAAGCCCATCCCGCTGGAGCGGGCAAAACCGGGAATGTCGTACATGGCGTTGCTCATCAAAAGCGAGATCAGCGAGGCGCTGCCAAGGCCGCCTAAAAACTGGATCGCCATGATGGCCGGGATGCTGCCGAGCCTTGGCATGATGAAGGCGTAGACGCCCAGGATCAAAAAGCACAGGCACATGAGAGGCCTTTCGCCCAAAGCCTGTGCCGGTTTTGTGCCGACAAACCAGGCAGCGATCATGGAGGAGGCCATGAACAGGGCAGAACAGGCCGAGATCTGCACGCCGCTGGCGCCGAGCTGCTTTAAGATCGTCGAGGTGAAGGAGTTCACCGTGGCGAACACGATCAGGTGATACATCAGTGCGGCGATGGAAAACAGCCACAAACGCTTGTTCTTGAGCACGGACAGGAGCGAGACGATCTGCGGCCTTTCGCCAAGGGGCGGCTCGTCCCGCACGAACAGGGCAAGCACAGCGCCCAGCGTTCCGGCCAGAATGCTGCCGAGGAACAGGCTTTTCATTCCCAAGGGTTCATACATCAGTCCGCCCAGAAGGTACGCCGTCAATGTGCCTGCGTTGTTCATGGCTGTGAGCAATCCGATGGACTTGGAAAGCTCATGGGGCTTAAAGTAGCGGGCAAACAGAAGCGTGAACGAGATCCAGGTGGAGGAGGCGATGCCGGATAAGAGCGAGGCTACCAGCATGGGCACCGGCGCGGGAAACAAATAGCGCATGACGGACGCCAGGGCGGAAAACACCATGCCCAGCAGGATGAATATGCGGTGCTTTTGCAGATAATCCGCGCTGATCCCCAGGGGAAAGCGCGCCGCCATCTGCGTAAAGCCGTAGGCGCCGATGATCGTGCCGGTAAAGGTGGCAGTGATGCCAAGCCCCAGAAGATAGGGCGAAAGAAAGGGATTGTAGATGTACTGTGCAAACCAGAAGAGGAACGAGGCGGCGCACATCAGGCCGCGTTTCCCCTTAAGGGACAGGGCCATAGTTTAAGCCTCCCGAAGAGGAAGGGCCGCCTCTTCAGGGGGCGGCCCTTGTAAATTTGTTTCTTTGGAGAATGCGATCGGATTACTCGCGGACAACGGCGTTGGTGGCGGCGTCGCGCTCGGCCCACCACTTCTTGGCCTTCTCGACGTCTTCGTCCCAGGACAGATGCTGATAGTCCTTGGCGCGCTCGTCGGTCTTGAACCACTCGATGAAGTCCATCCAGATGGCCTCGGTCCACATGGTGTCGATCTGGGCGGAGGTGTAGGTCTTGCTGCGCAGACGGTCGAAACCGAACTCGTCGCGGATGTGGCTCTTCTCGGCGTCGTCAGCAACCTTTTCGGCCAGCTGGGCGGGGATGAAGATCACGCCGGTGCGGCTGCCGAGCAC
>JBNRMU010000103.1:0-12174 GCA_050309765.1 Christensenellales bacterium | reverse complement strand
AGGACATCGCCGACAGCCCCGAGGAGGTCAAGGCCACGGTGTCCACCGGCATCTCCGTCAACCATCTGATCACCATCCTCATCGCCCTGTTCGGCGGCTGGATCTGGAAGGTGCTGGGCATCGAGACGCTGTTCATCCTCTCCGCCATACTGGGCCTTTGCAACAGCGCTTACGCCGCCTCCATCAAGGTGCCCAAGAAGGACAAGGCGGCCCTGCCGCAGGACGGCTGACAAACAAGCATACGAAAAAAACAAAACCGGCTGCGGGAGCATTCCCACGGCCGTTTTTTTGTATGCAAATCATTTGGTTTTAAAGTAATAGACCACGTCGTTCCCCGCAGAATCGCGGGAGGGTTCACCGCCGACCTTTTTGTACAGGGCATTGGCGGCCGTATTGTCCCTTTGGGTATAGAGAAAAACCTTGCCGATGCCGGCAGCCCGGCAGGAGATAAACAGCGCCCGCAGCATTTGCGTCCCAACGTCTTGCCGCTGCCAAGCAGAGGCGACGCCCAGTTCGTGCACATACAGCATGGGCAGGCCCGCGTCCAGCCTGGGCAGGGCCCAGCCGTAGGCAAAGCCGATGACCTCCCCCTTAAAAAGGGCGGCAAACAGCCAGTTGCCAGCACCGGAGAGGAAGCGCGCGGCGTTTTTTTCTTCGATGAGCCCCGGGCGAAAGGACTCGTTCATGCGCAGCGCAAGCGCAAGGTCGCAGGCGGATAAGCGCCGAAAAGCAATTTCCATGGCTGCTCCTTTTAAAAAACGGGATGTAGGCTTGTCCTTAAATCTCCTTCGTCGCGCCGGAGAACTGCGACTGGTATAGCTTATAATACGCGCCCTTTTGCTTGAGCAGGCTTTCGTGGTCGCCCACCTCCACCACGGCGCCGTCTGCCATGACGAGGATGGTCTTGGCGTGGCGGATGGTAGACAGGCGGTGCGCGATGATAAAGCTGGTGCGGCCGCGCATGACCTCCTCCATGGCGGACTGGATCTGCTGCTCGGTGCGCGTGTCCACAAAGGAGGTGGCCTCGTCCAGGATGAGGATGGCGGGATCGGCAATCACCGCGCGGGCGATGGTGATGAGCTGCTTTTGCCCGGCGGAAAGGTTGTCCGCGTCCGGCGTGACGAGGGTCTGGTATCCGTCCGGCAGGGTGGTGACGTAATAGTGCAGGTGCGCGGTGCGCGCGGCCTTTTCCACCATCTCGGGCGTCACGGTCACGCCCGGCCGTGCGCCGTAGGCGATGTTGTCGTATATCGTACCCTCGAACAGCCAGGCGTCCTGCAGCACCATGCCGATGCGCGCGCGCGTTTCCTCGCGGGGAACGGAGGCGATGTCCGTGCCGTCCAGCAGGATCTGCCCTTTTTGCACATCGTAAAAGCGCATGAGCAGGTTCACCAGCGTGGTCTTGCCCGCGCCGGTGTGGCCGACGATGGCCACCGTTTCGCCCGGGTGCACGTGCAGCGAAAAATCGGTGATAAGGGGCTTGTTTGCCTCGTAGCGGAAGCTGACGTTTTTAAGCTCCACCTCTCCGCGGGTATGTTCCGGCAGATGCTCCGTCTGGCTGCGGTCTTCTTCCGGCTCGTCCAGCAGGGCAAAGACGCGCTCCGCGCCGGCCATGGCGCTTTGGATCACGTTCACCACGTTGGACAGGGTGCCGATGGGGTTGGCAAAGCGCTGCGAATACTGGATAAAGGCCTGGATATCGCCCAACGTCATGGTGCCGCGGATGGCGCGCAGGCCGCCGATAACGCAGATGGCGATATAGCTCAAGTCCGTGACGATACCGTTTAGAGGATAGGAAACGCCGGCGGCGAACTGGGCGCGCAGGTTGGAACGGCTTAGGGTTTCGTTGATATCGTCGAAGGTCTTCTGGCTTTCTTCCTCCTGGCCATAGGCGCGCAGCAGGGCGTGGGCGGTGAAGGCCTCTTCGATGTGGCCGTTGAGCTCGCCCAGGGCGCTGGTCTGCCGGCGGAAGAAGCGCTGGCTGCGGCGCACGATATAGCCGGTGATGACCGCGCCGAGGGGCAGCGTGAGCAGGCAGATCACGGTGAGCAGCGGGCTGATGGTCAGCATCATGGCGATGACGCCTACCAGCGTGACCACGGCCGATACGATCTCGCTCAGGGTGGATTGCAGCGTTTGGGAGAGCAGGTCTATGTCGTTGGTGGCGCGGCTCATCATGTCGCCCGTGCTGTGGGTGTCAAAGTAGGAAAGGGGCAGGCGGCCGAGCTTTTCGTCCACATCCCTGCGCAGGGCAAGGATCACGCGCTGGGTCATGCCCGTCATAAGATGCACGCGCAATGTGTCGCACAGCAGGCTGACCAGGTACAGGATCAGCAAAAAGAGCAGCAGGCGGCCGATGCCGGGGATGTCCAGCGCCGTGCCGTGCAGAAGATGATCGGTCAGGCTGGTGGTGACGCCGCCCAGGAGCTTGGGGCTGATGGTGGCAAACACCGTGGACAAAACGGTAACGAAAAACACCACGCCCAATAGCAGCCTGTACGGGCGCAACAGCTTGAGCAGGCGGCGCAGGGTGCTGCGCAGGTCCTGTGCCTTGGCGGCGGGGGCAAAGCGGCTGCGGGGCGGCGCGCTGCCCGGGCGCAGCTGGGAGGCATGCATGCCGTTGGTCATTGCGCGTCACCCCCCTGTGCGGCCGCGGCCTGGCCGAGATACCAGCCGCTGCCCGCAGGCCTATCCTTAGACGGGTCCACATCCAGTTGGGAGGAGACGATCTCACGATACACATCGCAGCTTTGCAAAAGCTGTGCATGCGTGCCCTTGCCCACCAGGCGACCCTGGTCCAATACCAGGATGCAGTCGGCGTCCATCACGGTGCCCACGCGCTGGGCCACCAGCAAAAGCGCGCTTTTGCCCATGCGGGCCTTTAAGGCCTGCCGCAGGCGCGCGTCCGTGGCAAAGTCCAGAGCGGAAAAACTGTCGTCGAACAGGTACAGCGCCGGCTTACGGGTGAGTGCCCGGGCGATGGAAAGGCGCTGACGCTGGCCGCCGCTGACATTGGTGCCGCCGGCGGAAAGCTCGTGTTCCAGCCCCTCTTCCCAGGTATCGACGAATTCCGTGGCCTGCGCCGTTTCCAGCGCCTGCCGAAGGGCGCTGCCGCCGGCCTTGGCGCTGCCCATGCGCAGGTTGTCGCGCAGCGTGCCGGAAAACAGATAGGGCTGCTGGGGCACATATCCGAAGTAGGAGCGCAGGGCTTTTTGGGAGAGCCTGCGGATGTCCACGCCGTGGAGCAGGATCTGCCCCTGTGTGCAGTCGGCAAAGCGCTCGATGAGGGAAAGCACCGTGCTCTTGCCGCAGCCGGTGGCGCCGATGATGGCGCAGGTCTGCCCTTCCTCGATGGTAAAGCTCAAATCGTGCAGCACGTCTTCGTCCGCGCCGGCAAAGCGATAGCTCACGTTTTCAAAGCGCAGAAGCGGCTGCGCGGGGTCAAAGGCGGGTTCTTCCGTCTCGGCGTCTGGCGTATAGGGGGCTTGCAGGGCATTTGGTGCGTCCTTGACCGCGGGCTCGATGGAGAGCACCTCGTCCATGCGGTGCATGGAAACCAGCGCGCGCGGGATGCGCGAAAACAGCATGGAGGTCTGCACGATGGCCATCAGAATCTGATTGGCGTACTGGATGCAGGCAAGCAGCGCGCCCAGACGCAAAAAGCCGCTGTCCGCCCACAGCACGGCGTACAGGATCATGCCCAGGATCGTTGCGTTCACAAGAAAGGTCATCAGGGGATTTAGGATTCCCAGCAGGCGTTCCACGCGCGTGGTGGCCGTGCGGATGGTTTCGCCCGCCTCATACAGACGCTGCTCCTCATCCTGCGCACGGTTGAAAGCACGCAGCACGCGGATGCCGCTGAGCTGCTCGCGCAGGCGCTTGTTGAACAGGTCCAGCGCTTTTTGTATGGTAGAAAACAGCGGCACGGATTTGCTGATCATCCAGGCGGACAAAAGGCCGATCAAAGGCACCACGCACAGAATGATCAACGCGATGCGCCAGTCCTGCAAAAAGGCCAGCACCAGGCCGCCGATGCAGGTGATGGGGATGCGCACCATCATGCGCACAAAGGCGTCGATCACGGTGGAGACCTGGGTCACGTCGTTGGTGTTGCGCGTGATCAGGGCTGCCGCGCCGAAGCGGCTGATATCCTCCTGGGACAGCGTCATCACCTTCTGGAACAGGGACCTGCGCATTGCCTTGGCAAAGTTGTTGGCGCAGAGTATCGCGCATACGTTTTTTGCATATTTGATGCCGGCGGCCAGCACGGAAACCAGCAACATGATACCGCCGAAATACAGCAGCCGGTCCATGTCGCGGGGGACGATGCCTTCGTCCACGATCCAGGCCATCACGGTGGGCATGAAAAGGTCGCAGAAGGCGTTGAGCAAGGCCAATGTGAGGCCGATCGCCAAAGGACAGGCGATCAGGCGCAGATGCTTCCGAAACGAATGCAAGAGAATCCTTCCCTTCGTTAAGAACCAGGGCGCAGCCCTGTAAAAACATGCTGAACGCATTGTAACATAGGAAGAAAGCCGCAACAAGACAATTTTAGTGTATAAAAAAGAAAACGCCGCCGCGAACGATGTCCAGTCAGCGACGGCGTGGGTTCGGGGGAGAGGGTTTGAAATCTCGCTTGCAAGCTCGGTCGGCGCGGGCTCTGACAGCCTACCGGGCTGTCATTCACCACCCGCGCGTTCAAATCTTCTCACAGTTTTATCGAAAAAAAGGGAAAGTACCTAAAACGGATACTTTCCCTTGGTCTGGGTGAGAGGATTTGAACCTCCGGCCTCTTGAACCCCATTCAAGCACGCTACCAAACTGCGCCACACCCAGAAACAGATGCTGCCAGGAAAGACTCTGGGGGAGTTTCCCGCAACAAAAGGAAGTATACTACCGATACCAGTAAAAGTCAATGGGAAAAGTAAAAAAGCTGGATGATTTCTGCTGAACCGCAAGAAGAAGCCGCGAAACGAAAGGAGCCGTATTGCCGGCAAACCGCCGGTGCGTAGCTGCATGCAGGGATAAAGAGGACGTTTTTTCTGAAATTTAGGCCTAAAAGGCCTCATTTTCACTTATTTTTGCGTACAAACAGGAAAAATTGTGGTATGATAGTAATAGACCGAAAAGGGGAGTGAATGCTGTGGCGGCGAGTGCGGCAACCTTTGGCGAGCGGCTGCGCATGCTGCGCAAGGAGCGCAATATGCAGCAGCGGGAGCTTGCGCAGAGATTTAACCTTTCACCCAGCGCGATCGGCGGCTATGAAAGGGGTCTGCGCGAGCCGGAAATCAATCAACTTTTGTCCTTTGCACAGTATTTTGACGTTTCGGTCGACTATCTGATCGGCCGTACATCCGAGCGTCGTACCACCACCGATTTTACCAAAGCCCAGACCTACGAGTACAAGGACTTCATGTATTCACACACCATCACCATGAACGGCCAGCCCATCTCCGATGAGGATAAACAACGCCTGTGCGATATGGCCACCGGCCTGTTCTGGACCCGCCTGCAGGAGGATAGACGATAACCCTGCATAACAGATATACCAAGCGGCCCGATCGAAAGATCGGGCCGCTTTTTGTCATAGTACGTATTTGTTTTTTGATCGTAACCATGCGGGTTTATCCGTTTTGCCAGGCGTAAGGCAGTTTTAGAAACAGATCGGCGATTTCAAGGGGAGTCTTGGGGATATCCTCCGTCAGCCATTGGCGGATCAGGTGGTAGGCCGCCCAACCAAGCGCCGTTTTGGCCAGTCGATATTCGACATCGTCTTTGAAATTCAGATCATTGCGCTGGCTGGCCCTTTGGGGCAGCACCCAAGAGAAGATATCCGTGGATACTTCCAGCAGGTATTTATCCGTATTGGCGGCAAACAGGATCTTGACCGCTTGCCGATGCTCGTACAGATAGTCAAAGCAGGCGGCGATTTTTTCCCTGAGGGATAAGCCGTTGCTTTCGCCAAACAGGCGCTGAACCTCGCGCGCATACTCAAACCCCATGTCCATCAGAATATCCTTGGGCGATGCGTAATGGTTGTAGAAAGTGGCCCGGTTCACCTGCGACTCGCGGCACAGTTCGCTCACGGAAAGTTTATCCAGCGGCGTGCGCGTCAGACAGCGCAAAAGGCCCTCCCGCAGCATCCTCTTGGTGACGAGAATGCGCATGTTTTCTGAACTCATCCCTTGACTCCTTTCGATGTCAATCGGTCGCAGCGCCGTTCCTTGCAAATAGATACAGCACAGAGGGGCAATGGCTTGACAATTAGACACTTGTATATTATCATTCAAAGTGTAGAGAAAGTCAAGATAAATAAACTGGAGGACTTTATTTCATGCGCTTTTTGAAAGGCAATCTTTCCGTGATCCTGTTTGTCCTTATGGAAATCGCCATCGGCATCCTTCTGCTTACCGATCCCGAAGGCTTTGCCGCGGCCATCGTCGTGGGCGTTGGCATCGCGCTGTTGGCGATCGCTGTCGTGTATCTGGTACGTTTTTTCTATGATAAGGCGCGCTATGGCAAGACAAACGGGACCGCGCTTGCGTTGGCTGTACCTACATTTATCTTCGGCTGTATTTGCGCCTTTTTGCCCGGATGGGTATTGGGCCTGTTCGCGCTTGTGGCCGTTTTTTGCGGCGTGATGCTGCTCCTTTCCGGCGCGCTGAAGGCCATGGCCTATGTGGACGCAAAGAAAATGGATCTGCCGATCTCCTATCTGGTGCTTGTCAGCGCCATCCTGTCGGCAATACTTGGCATCGTGATCATCATCAACCCTTTTGTAGCGGTAAAGTATCTGTGGGTCTTTATGGGGATCGCCCTGCTTTGCGAAGCGGCCGTAGACCTCACGGCTGTCTGCCTGGGGGTAAGAGCTTAAGGCAGGCCTGCACCGCGCGAGCTGCCTGAAAACGGGCGATGCCCAGGCGTTTTGACAAGGAGGGAGGATGGATGAAGGAACTCACCAAGCAGGCCTTGGCGTCCTCTTTGTGCAAACTGTTGGAACAGCGGCCGATCAGCCAGGTCACCGTCAAGGATATCACGCAGGACTGCGGGTTCAACCGCCAGACCTTTTACTATCACTTTCAGGACATTTACGACCTTTTTTTCTGGAGCCTTGGGCGTGAACTTAGGCAATATATAGAGAGCAAAAGGATCGACCAAACGGATATGAGCGCCTATCTGCGGGCGCTGTTCGATTACTTTCGAAAAAACGAGCGTCGTTTCCGTCACGGATACGATCCCGTCAACCGCGTGCAGTATGAGACGATCTTTGCCGAGCGCATCGGGCCGTTGCTGGCCGCCCGCCTTAGAACCTACCCGGAAGCGGAAACGGTCGCGGCGGAGGACATCGACTTCCTTGCGTCCTTTTATACGCTGAGCATCAGCGGGCTGATAATCAAATGGATCGAGGAGGGCATGCCGGATGAATGCTGTGTGCAGCTGGACAAATATTGCTTGGTGCTGGAGGGCAGTGCGCAGACGCTGCTGAACAAGTTTGCCAGATAAAGCGACCAAATACACAAAATCCCTTATGCGCTTAAGCCTTTTGCGCATAGGGGATTTTTTACAGCTAGACATAAGAGCGCCCGTGTCCAAAAAACAGACAAAACGGTCCTTTGTCGGTTGTGAGGGGATAATGCTGCCCCTTACAATAAAATAAAGCACACAAATGCATACGGATGCGAGGAGGGAGCATGGATGAATCTGAGCAACAGAGCCGTTCGCCTAGGACTTACGACCGCCTTTCGCTTCATCGGCAAAGACCCCGATAAAAACCTGCCCAAACTCATGCGCTGGGTAGATCGCTTTGCCGGCGAGGGTTCCGGCAGCTTTATTTCGCAAAGGCAGGCCTTCCGCAATGTGATCGACGACCCGAACAACAGCATGCACAAGCTCCTTTGGAGCTTGTGGGAAGACATCGACGAAAAGGTACTTAAAACCATCTTCCAGAACTTCCTCGTCAATGCCAACTTTGTGGGCTGGCCGCGGCAGGAGGAATTGCGCAGGCGTTACAACTGCAACATCCCCTGGACGATCCTGCTGGATCCCACTTCCGCCTGCAACCTGCACTGCATCGGCTGCTGGGCGGCGGAATACGGAAACAAGCTGAACCTGTCCTTTGACGAGATCGACTCCATCCTCACCCAGGGGAAGGAGTTGGGCGTGTACTTCTATATCTATACCGGCGGCGAGCCGCTTGTGCGCAAACAGGACCTGATCGCTATCGCCCGCAAGCACCACGACTGCGCCTTTATGGCCTTTACCAACGGCACACTGATCGACGAGGAATTTGCAAACGACCTTTTGAGCGTGAAGAACTTCGTGCCGGTGATCAGCGTGGAGGGTTTTGAAGAGGCCACCGATGCCAGGCGAGGGGAGGGAACCTATGCAAAAGCGGTCCGGGCCATGGCGCTGCTCAAGGCCAAACGCCTGCCCTTTGGTATCAGCTGCTGCTATACCAGCCGGAACATAGACTCCCTTGCCTCCGATGCCTACTTCGATCAGATGATCGCCTGGGGCGCCAAGTTCGTCTGGTACTTCCACTATATGCCGGTGGGCAACGATGCGGTGCCCGATCTTTTGCCCACACCGGAGCAGCGGCAGTATATGTATCGCAGGATCCGGGAACTGAGGAGCACAAAGCCCATCTTTGCCATGGATTTCCAAAACGACGGCGAATACGTCAGCGGCTGCATCGCTGGCGGGCGGCGCTACTTCCACATCAATGCAGCCGGCGATGCCGATCCCTGCGTGTTCATCCATTATTCGGATTCCAACATACGCGAAAAAAACCTGCTGGACATTTTGCGTTCGCCGCTGTTTAGGGCGTATCACGACGGTCAGCCTTTCAACCAGAACCACCTGCGGCCCTGCCCCATGCTGGAGAACCCGAAGATCCTGCAGGAGCTGGTACGCAAGACGGGCGCCAAGTCCACCGATCCGGAAGCGCCGGAAAGCGCGGAGCACTTATGCGCCAAGTGCGTACAGTACGCGCAAAACTGGGCGCCGGTGGCCGAAAAGCTCTGGCAGGAGACACACGGCGCTTAAAGACCCCCATCGGCGGTTCCGCTCGGCCCGAAGATATAGCAAAGAAAGATAAGTAGGGACGCGCGGGACCGCCTTTTGCTGTGCTTGCCGCGAGATCGTGTTTTCGGGGAAGGGGATGAACATGGAAAGCTATCGGATCATCACCGACGCTACCGCCGACCTGACAGAAGAATTTATGCGCGCACTGCCGGAGGTTTCTGTGCTGCCCATGCACGTTACGATCGGCGGCAGAGACTATCTCTACGGCCCAAACGGCGACATTTCCTGTGCGCAGTTTTACGCCCTGCAGCGCCGGGGCCTGTATGCCAAGACTTCCGGGATCAATCCGGAGGATTATTACAACTGCTTTGAATCTTATCTTAAAGAAGGACAGAACGTGCTGTATCTGGGCTTTTCTTCGGGACTGTCGGGCACATTGCAGAAGGCCGAACTATGTGCGCAGGAGCTGCGGAAGGTCTATCCGCAGCGCAAGATCGTCTGTCTGGACACGCTGTGCGCGTCCCTTGGCGAAGCCTTTTTGGTGCGCGAGGCAGCCAGACGGCAGGCGGAGGGCATGGGCCTGGAGGAGCTTTGTGCCTGGGTCTATATGAACCGTCTTAAAATCTGCCACTGGTTCACGGTGGACAGCCTTGACCACCTACACAGCGGCGGCCGCATTCCCGCTTCCGTCGCGGTGGCGGGATCGATGTTGCAGATAAAGCCCCTGTTGCACATGGACGAGCAGGGCAGGCTGGCCCTTGTGGCCAAGCCTCGGGGCCGTAGGCATGCCATCCGCCAACTGCTGGACAGGGTGGAACAGCTTTGGCGGCCGGAGCTGGGCAGGACGGTCATCGTCGGGCACGGCGACTGCGCGGAGGAGGCTTTTCATCTGTGCAGCGAGGTGTTGGCCCGCCTGCCGCAGGCGCAGGTGCATACCTTTGAGATCGGCCCCATCATCGGCGCGCATGCGGGCCCGGGCCTGCTGGCCCTGCTGTTCTGGGGCAGGGCCCGCTGATAGTCGGTCCGTATTTCAACAAAAGGCAGACGAAAACAAGAAAAGGGACGAACGGCAGATGCTGTTCGTCCCTTTGGTTTTTGCGGAAAAGAGGGTTTACTCCTCGTCGTCCTCGAGCTGGGCGTTGGCGATGATTTTCGCGGCGACCTCGCCGGGCACCTGCTCGTAGCGCACGAACTCCTTGGTGAAGGAGCCGCGGGCCTGGGTCATGGCGCGCAGGTCGGTGGCGTACTTGAAGATCTCGGACAGGGGCGCCTCGGCGGTGATCATCTGGTTGCCGCCCTCGAGCGGATCCATGCCGAGCACGCGGCCGCGGCGGCGGGACATATCGCCCATAACGTCGCCCATGTAGTCGCTGGGCACGGTGATCTCCAGCTTGTAGACGGGCTCCAGCAGGTAAGGATCGGCGCCGACGCACTTTTTCAGCGCCAGGTTGGCCGCCGTCTTAAAGGCCATTTCGGAGGAGTCTACCGGGTGGTAGGAGCCGTCGTGCAGGGTGGCGCGGATGCCAACCAGCGGATAGCCGGCGATGATGCCCTTGGGCAGGCGCTCGCGCAGGCCCTTTTCCACGGAGGGGATGAAGTTGCGGGGCACAACGCCGCCCACGACCTGATCCACGAACTCAAACTCGGCATCGCTGTCCAGGATGGGCTCGAATTTGATCCACACATGGCCGAACTGGCCGTGACCGCCGGTCTGCTTCTTGTGGCGGCCTTCGGCGTCGATGGGCTTTTTGATGGACTCGCGGTAGGGGATCTTGGGATCCTGCAGGGTGCAGCCCACGCCGAACTTGGAGGCCATCTTGTTGACCAGCACGTCCAGCTGCATCTCGCCCTGGCCGGAGATGATGGTCTCGGCCGTGACGGGGTCCTTGCCGATGGTGAAGGAGGGATCTTCCTCGGTCAGACGGGCAAGGGAGGAGTAGATCTTATCCTCGTCGCCCTTGTTCTTGGCATACACAGCCATGGAGATGACCGGCTTGGGGAACTCGGGGAAGGGGTAAACGATGGGGTTGGAAGCGGCGCAGAGCGTATCGCCCGTGTTGGTGAACTGCAGCTTGGTCAGCACGCCGATGTCGCCGGCGATCAGCTTGTCCACCGTGACGAGCTTTTTGCCGCGCATGATGGACACGGTGCCGGCTTTGCCAGCCTTGTCGTTGTTGGCGTTGATAAAGGCGGTATCGGAGGTCAGGGTGCCGGACAGGACCTTAAGCAGCGAGATCTTGCCGACAAAGGGATCGGCCAGGGTCTTGAACACCTGCGCGGAGAAGGGAGCGCTCGCATCCAGCTCGCGGGAGGTCTCGGAATCGTCCTTGGGGTTCTTGCCCACGGCAGCGCCCTTGGCCTCGGGGGAGGGGAACACGTCTACGATGTAGTCCAGAACCTTGTTCACGCCCAGGCACGGCGCCGCGGCGCAGCAAAGCACCGGGGTAATCTCGCCGCTGGCAATGCCCTTGGAAAGGCCGGCCAGGGTATCCTCATGGGAGAGGGTAAGCTCTTCCAGGTATTTTTCCATCAGCTCGTCGTCGGCGGAGGCGGCGGCTTCCACGATGCCCTCGATATGCTCTTCGATCTGATCCTTCATCGCCTGGGAGGTCTCGATCTCCTTGACCTCGCCCTTTTTGCCGGTGAACTGATAGCTCTTGCCGCTGGTGGTGAGGGTGTAGCCGACGAAAGCGCCGTTTTCCATGATGGGCAGCATCAGCGGGGCGAAGGAAACGCCGGGGAAGGTCTCCTTCAGCTCGCCGAACACCTTTTCAAAGTTGGCGTTTTCGCGATCCATGGAGTTGATGACCACCGCGCGGGGGATGGAGAAGGCCTTGGTGATGGCCATGGCCTTTTCGGTGCCGACGGCCACGCCGCTCACGGCGCCCACGACGATCAGGGCTGCGTCCGCCACGGACAGGGGGCCGCCCATCTCGCCGACAAAGTCGAAGTAGCCGGGGATGTCGATCAGGGTGATTTTATGATCGTTCCACTCCAGGGGCGCAACCGCCGTGGAGATGGATGTGGTACGCTTGATCTCTTCGGGATCGTAATCGGTGGTGGTCGAGCCGTCCTCGACCCTGCCCATACGGTCGATCGTGCCGCTTGCAAACAGGAAGGCTTCCGTCAGCGTGGTCTTACCGTCACCGC
>JBNRMU010000102.1:0-12580 GCA_050309765.1 Christensenellales bacterium | reverse complement strand
GTCGACTGGCTAATGTCCGGGAAGGCTTGCTGGAAGCTGTTCATCGCCGCGTTCATGTAGTTGCCCGCGCCTGCGAAAAAGCAGATCCCAAGTATTGCAATGTCGCTCAGGACCGTCCGGAAACGTTCTTTGTTCAATTCCCCGTCCCTCTCCTGTTCATAATTCTTGTATCGCAGGGTCCTCCCGTCAAGAAAGCTCCTCCTGCAGGAAGCGGATGGACGCCTCCATGTCCCCGAGCACGAACGCCGGGTCCACGCTGTACAGTTCCGCGATGACGTTGCCCTTATACCCGCGTTCCTTCAGCCCGCGAAGGATCTCGCGGATGCGTATCTGCCCGCGTCCCACGGCGCAGACATAGATGTTCTCATGGTCCGCACACATGAGCGGCCTGTCCCCGGGGTGGCGCGGCCCGTCGGTCCTGTCTTTCAGGTGGACCGTCCGGATCCTGTCCGCGAACAGTTCGAAAGCCTCGAGCTCGTCCTCATGGAAAATCGTGAAGTTGCCCGTGTCGAAGGCACAGCCGAGCTCCGGGATCTCATCCAGGAAGTATTTGAGCCCGGCGATGCTGTTGTAGGGCGCCTGCAGCCCGTCGTAGTCCTCCATCAGGACGGGGAGGCCGGCCTCCTTCCCGTAGACAGCTGCCTTCTGCATTCCCTGCCGGATCGCTTCTATGTCGTGCGCGCTGTTGCCGCCCGTAAGGAAGCCCGGCACCAGCAGGATGTTGCCCGCCCCCGCTTCCAGCGCCATGTCGATCAGGCGGCGGTATTCCTGCGTCTGCGGGTCTGCGGGAAAATCAACCCTGCAGTGCATGCCTTCGATGCCTAGCCCCAGGTCCATCAGCACGGGGGCCAGCTCTGCCCCGTCGCGCATCCAGGAATCCCCGGAAAGATAGAGCATCTCAAGCCCGGTCTCCCTGAGCCGGGTCAGTACGGAAGCCATGGGAAGGCCGTCGTGCCTTGCCCCCTCCACCATGTTTTCGTAAAAAGCCGCGATCTTCATATCCTCATCTCCCAAGCGTTGTTTTTTGCCATGCCGACAAGAAAAGAGTAACAGGAAATCCTTCTTTCCGCAAGATGGGACCCTCCTTCCTGCCTCTGTCCGTCGGGGCCTGGACATGGCCGTATGCCCGCAGCTTCTTTTTTCGTGCCACCGGATACAAAACTTGACAGGAATTGAATATAGAGTAAAATATACGGTATATGCGAATCGCCATCTGCGCCGTACCGGGGATCGATGGATACTTTCCGCGGTGCGGCGTTCATTATGCTTACGGAATGGGGTTGTCGGCGTGACAAAATACATCATCAAGCGCCTGGTCATGGCTGTTCTGACCGTTTTCCTCGTGGCCACACTTACCTTCTTCCTGATGAACGCCGTGCCCGGCGGGCCCTATGAGGCGGAAAAATCCATCTCTCCCCAGGCCAAGGCGGCGCTGGAAGCCAAGTTCGGCCTGGACCAGCCGCTGTTCAGGCAGTACCTCACCTATTTGAAGAACATCATGCACGGCGACTTCGGCCCCTCTCTCAAGCAGCGCGGGCGTGAGGTCATCGACATCATCCTGACCAAGTTCCCGGTATCCGCCAAGATCGGCGGCATCTCCGTGCTGGTCGCCCTGATCGTGGGCATCCCCGTCGGCTGTGTCGCCGCCCTGCACAGGGGGAAGGCCTCCGACAACGCCATCATCGTGATCGCCACCATCGGCATCGCCGTGCCGAGTTTCGTGGTATGTTCCCTGTCCATGTACTTTTTCGGGGTGCACCTCGGGTGGCTGCCCACCTTCGGCCTTACGACCTGGAAGAACTATATCATGCCGGTCTTTGCCCTGAGCTTTTACCCCACCGCCTATATCGTCCGCCTCATGCGCTCCTCCATGCTGGATGTGCTGGGACAGGATTACATGCGCACGGCACAGGCCAAGGGCGTCTCCGGGATCGTGAGCCTGTTCAAGCACGCGCTGCGCAACGCCATACTGCCCATCGTGACGTATGTCGGCCCGATGATGGCCTACACGCTCACCGGTTCCTTCATCATCGAAAAGGTCTTCACCATCCCCGGGCTGGGCGGCGAATTCGTCAGCTCCATCTCCAACCGCGACTACATGATGATCATGGGCACCACGATCTTCCTTGCCACCCTGATGGTCGTGATCAACTTCCTCGTGGATATCATCTACAAGATCATCGATCCCAGAATCAACCTGAAGTGAGGATACAAAAAGCATGAAGAAAAACCCGTTATCGCTGCAGCTGAAGGTTGAGGATTTCCTGCCAGCCTCGGAGGAAGAAAAGCAGAGTCTGGTCGTCATGCGCGACTCCGTAAGCTTCTGGAAGGACAGCCTGCGCCGCCTGGTCAAAAACAAGGTGGCGATGGTGAGCCTTGCGGTCATCATCCTGATCATGTTCTTTTCCTTCATCGTACCGAGCTTTTATCCCTATTCCTACGACCAGCAGCAGAAAGGCGCCGAGAACCTGTATCCCATGACCTGGTCCCAGGCGGAGCAGGACAGGATCGCCGCCGGTGAAAAGCTGACCCCGCACTATCTCGGGACGGACAAGCTGGGCAGGGATTATGCCGTGCGTCTGATGGTCGGAAGCCGCATCTCCCTGATCGTCGGCCTGGTCGCCGCCGCCATCATACTGGTCATAGGCGCGCTGTACGGTTCCATCGCCGCCTTCTTCGGGGGCTGGGTGGACATCATCATGATGCGCATCGTGGATATCATCTATACGATCCCCGACGTTCTGCTTATCGTGCTGCTCTCCTTCGCCCTGAAGGAGCCGCTCAACTCGCTCTCCGCCATGCCGGCCTTTGCCTGGATCGGCATCGCGGGGCCGAACCTCGTGAGCATCTTCATCGTCTTTGCCCTTCTGTACTGGGTGGGCATGGCGCGCATCGTGCGCAGCCAGGTGCTGGTGCTGCGAGAGAGCGAATATGTCACCGCCGCCAAGGCTCTGGGCGCCGGGAACGGGCGCATCGTGCGCAAGCACCTGCTCACCAACTGCATAGGTACCCTGATCGTCACCACCACGCTGCAGATCCCCTCTTCCATCTTCACCGAGAGCTTTCTCTCCTTCCTGGGTCTGGGCGTGCAGGTCCCGCTGCCCAGTCTCGGCAGCCTGGCCAGCACCGCCATCAACGGCATGAACACCTATCCCTATCTGCTCATTGCACCGGCGGTGCTCATCAGCCTTATTATTCTCAGCTTCAACCTCTTCGGGGACGGCCTCCGGGACGCCTTCGATCCCAAGATGAAAAAGTAAAGGAGGGACGGATGCATGAGTGAACAAACCGCACAGAAAAGCCATCTGGTAGAGATCAAAAACGAGCGTCTTTCCTTCTTTACCCCTGCGGGCGAGGTCAAGGCCTTAAACGACGTATCCCTGTATCTGGACGAGGGCGAAGTCCTCGGCATCGTGGGAGAATCCGGCTCGGGTAAGTCCGTAACCTCCTATTCCATCATGGGCATCACCGCCGCCCCCGGCAAGATCATCGGCGGCACCATCGAGTTCAACGGCCACCACATTGAGCAGCTCACAGAGAAAGAGATGCGCAAGATCCGGGGCAAGGAAGTGTCCATGATCTTCCAGGACCCCATGACCAGCCTGAACCCCGTGTACACCATCGGCAACCAGATCATGGAATCCATCCTCCTGCACAGCGACAAGACCAAGGCCGAGGCGCGGGAGAGGGCGATAGAGCTTTTGCGCCTGGTCGGCATCAACGAGCCGGAAAAGCGCATCCGGCAGTACCCGCACGAGCTTTCCGGCGGCATGCGCCAGAGGGTGATGATCGCCATCGCCCTTGCCTGCGAGCCGAAGCTTTTGATCGCGGACGAGCCCACCACGGCACTGGACGTGACCATACAGGCGCAGATCCTCGAGCTTATCATGGAGCTCAAGGAAAAGCTGGGCATGGCGGTGATCCTCATCACGCATGACCTCGGCATCGTCTCCTCCATGTGCGACAGGATCGCGGTCATGTACGCGGGCAAGGTGGTGGAGTGCGGCTCCACCGACGACATCTTCTACTGCCCGCAGCACGAATACACCAAGGGACTGCTGCGCAGCGTGCCCAACATCCAGGACAAAGAGTCCAAACGCCTCATCGCCATCGAGGGCACACCGGTGGATATGCTCAATCCTCCCAAGGGTTGTCCCTTTGCCCCACGCTGCCCGATGTGCATGAAGATCTGTCTCAGGGAGATGCCTCCCTACCAGGATTTCAGCGATATCCATTATGCCGCCTGCTGGCTGCACCAGAAGGCCGAATTTGAAAACGCCCAGGGAAAGGAGATGAACTGATGGCACAGACGGATACTCTGGTGGAAGTCCAGAACCTGAAGCAGTACTTTCCGGTCTCCGGCAGTTCCATCTTTCACGCGACCTATGTGAAGGCCGTGGACGACGTCTCCTTCTCGATCAAAAAGGGGCAGACGCTCGGCCTGGTGGGCGAATCCGGCTGCGGCAAGACCACGACCGGCCGCACCCTGCTCAGGCTCTACGAGCCCACCGCCGGCCGCATCATCTACAACGGCACGACCATCTTCGACTCCGGGGACGTCCCGCTGCGCGATGAGGACGGCAATGTCCTTCTGGACGACGGCGGAAAGCCTAAGTTCGGCAAAAAGATCAGCGAGAAGATGCTGCCCTACCGCCGCAAGATGCAGATCGTCTTCCAGGATCCTTACGCCAGCCTTGACCCCCGCATGACCGTGGGCGATATCGTGGGCGAGGCGATCGATATCCACCATCTTGCCGCCTCCCGCGAGGAGCGCCGCGATAAGATCATCCGGATGCTGGAGCGCGTGGGACTCAACTCCGAGCATGCCAACCGCTACCCGCACGAGTTCTCCGGCGGCCAGCGCCAGAGGGTGGGCATCGCCCGGGCGCTTGCGGTGGATCCCGAGTTCATCGTCTGCGACGAACCGATCTCCGCGCTGGATGTGTCCATTCAGGCGCAGGTTATCAATATGCTGGAAGATTTGCAGCGCGAATTCGACCTGACCTATCTGTTCATCGCCCACGACCTGAGCGTGGTCAAGCACATCTCCACCAACATCGGCGTCATGTATCTTGGCAAGCTGGTGGAACTGGGGGAAAGCAACGAGATCGCCTTCCACAGCTGCCATCCCTACACGCGCAGCCTGATCTCCGCCATTCCCATCGCGGACCCTGAGATCAGCCGTCATTCCAAGCGCATCGTGCTGCAGGGCGATATCCCCAGTCCCGTCAATCCCCCCTCGGGCTGCCATTTCCGCACCCGCTGCCCCTACGCGGACAAGCTCTGCGAGGAGCAGGAGCCGGCGTGGAACTGCATCGGCCCCGGACACTACTGCGCCTGCCACCACCTGGATAAGGTGCAGTGACAAACTCCCGATAGAATCCGTATTCTCCTGCCGGGAAGAGGAGAGGACGAATTTTATAAATCAATCTCAAGCCCCATTTTTTCTAGGAGGAAGAATCATGAAAAAGTTCGCAACTCTGATCGTAATTCTTCTCGCCTGCTGTCTCGTTCTGACTGCCTGTGCCGGCGGCAACTCCGGCAAGGGCGGTAAGATCCTGAACGTGCAGGTGGGACCTGACCCCGAGACGCTGGACCCCGCGCTCAACAGCGCCGTGGACGGCGGCAACATGCTTCTGCACACCTTCGAGTGCCTGCTCACCGTGGATAAGAACGGCGAGATCGCTCCCGGCTGTGCCGAGACCTGGGAACACTCCGACGACGGCCTGACCTGGACCTTCCATCTGCGCAAGGGCCTGAAGTGGTCCGACGGCTCTCCCTTCAAGGCCTCTGACTTCGTGTACAGCTGGCAGCGCGTTGCCGATCCCAACACCGCCGCCCCCTATGCCGACACCGTCCTGTGGCCCGTGGAGAACTTCGACGCCGTCTTTGCCGGCGAGATGGACCCCTCCGAGCTGGGCGTTTCCGCCCCGGACGATCAGACCTTCGTCGTAAAGCTCAGTGCTGCCTGCCCCTATTTTGAGAGCCTGGCCGCCTTTGCTACCCTGAGCCCCGTGAACCCCGCCACCGTGGAAGCCAACGGCGACGCCTGGGCTGTAGATCCCAAGACCTACATCTCCAACGGCCCGTTCATGATCACCGAGTGGGTCCCCGGCAGCTACATCCTCACCAAGGCCAACCCGAACTACTGGAACAAGAGCGCCATCAAGCTGGACGGCATCAAGTGGCTCCTCATCGAGGATTCCAACGCTTCCTACAGCGCCTACCAGACCGGCGAAGCCCTGTTCATCAAGGACGTCCCCACCGAGGAGATCCCGAGCCTTATGAACAACGCCGAGTTCCACATCGACCCGATCATCGGCACCTACTACCTGAACCTCAACTGCACCAAGGCCCCCTTTGACGATGCCCGCGTCCGCAAGGCCATGAGTCTTGCCATCGACCGCGAGTACGTGGCTAACACCATCATGCAGGGCACCTATGTGGCGGCCTACAACTTCATGGGCCCCGGCTGGGCCGATCCCGCGGGCGGCGACTTCTTCGCCAACGCCAACGGCGGCAAGCCCTACATCAGCTCCGACTACGACGCCAACCTGGCGGAGGCCCAGAAGCTGATGCAGGAAGCCGGTTACAGCGGAAGCGCCGATAACCTGGATCTGCAGATCACCTACTCCACCAACGACTCCGGTTATCACAAGGTCGTCGCCGAGTACCTGCAGGAAGCCTGGAAGCAGATCGGCATCGACCTGAACGTCGAGATCGTCGAGTGGGCGTCCTTCACCCCCATGCGCCGCGCCGGCGACTACATGGCTGCCCGCAACGGCTGGGTAGGCGACTACTCCGACCCCTCCAACATGATCGAGCTGCTGTACTCCTCCAACGGCAACAACGACGGCAAGTACAACAACCCTGACTTTGACGCCGCCATCGATGTCTCCCGTTCCACCCTGGATGTGAACGAGCGCTCCGCCGCCCTGCACCAGGCCGAGGACGTCCTGATGGACACCGCGGGCTGCATCCCCGTTGCCTACTACACCGACTTCTATCTCCAGAGCACCAAGATCACCGGCATGTGGCATTCCCCCTACGGTTATTGGTACTTCATGTTTGCGGATATCACCGAGTAAACTTCCCAAACGGTAGATTATCCCGACCCGATCCGAGGCCGGACGATTCTGCGATCGTCCGGCCTTTTCTTTGCGGCAAGGCCGCGCGTGCCTCAAGTACCGCCTGCCCCTTCCGTCCGCGCTGCAGCAGAAGGTCCCGGGCGTTTTTTGAAGGAATCCCGGCCTTTCTGGACGAATAACTGAAAATGGGATCACTTCCTTGGGAGAGAAAGGAGATCGGCTGGGATGGACTGGTGGAGAGAAAAGCCTTTCCGGATGATACAGAACAACCTTCGCGACATCGACGGAGGGATGGACGCCGACCTGGAGGTAAAGTGGCTGCTCGATTTCGGCGCAAACGTCGTGCAGCTTGGCTGCGGCGGGATCAGCGCCTTTACGCAGACACAGCAGCCGTTCCAGAAAAAAAGCCCCTACCTGCAGGGCGACAAGTTCGGCGAGCTGTTGGAAAAATGCCACCAAAACGGCATTCGGGTGATCGCCCGCTTTGACGTCAGCAAGGCGCATTTAAGCTACCTGGAAACACATCCGGAATGGTTTTCCCGCTCGCTGACAGGCAGGCCGATCCTGTACAACGACACCGCGGCCACCTGCTTAAACGGCCCTTACCAGCAGGAAAAGACGATGGAGATCATCGGGGACATCGCGAGGAAGTACCCGGTCGACGGCATCTTCTTCAACATGTTCGGCTACCAGGTGCGGGATTACGACGGCAACTATGTGGGCATCTGTCAGTGCGAAAACTGCAAGAAACGCTTTATGGAATTCGCCGGAACAGAACTGCCGACAAAGGAAGACCTGCAGGACCCCGTGTACCAAAAATACCTGGAATTCAAGCAGTTCACCGTAAAGGATATGCTGCACAAGATCCGGCGCACGATCAAGCAGATCGATCCCGGCATCGCCATCAGCACCTACAGCCCTGAGGGGATCGACATTATCCGCGATGAGTCCAATTCCGCGGTGGACAGGCCCTATCCATTCTGGCTCTATTCGGCCTCGGACAACACGTCCTCGGTCCGCACCACCTACCCGGACAAGGTCTCCTCCAATGTGGCAATCAACGCCGTGGATATCCCCTACCGCTTCATGGGGGTCTCCAGCCATCTGACAAAGCTCCGGCTGCTGGAAAACATGGCGAACGGTTCGAACCTGGACTGGTGCATCATCGGCTCCTTCCCGGATTATCCGGACCGGGAGAACTTCGAAGCGGTACGAGATGTTTTCCGCTTCCACCGAAAGTATGAGGAACTGTTTGCCAGGATGAGGTCCGTGGCCCGCGTTCTCCTCCTCCGCTCCTCCAGCCAGTTCGAATACAGGGGCATCTTCAGGATGCTGAAGGAAGCGCATGTCCTCTTCGACGTCATCAAGGCCGAGGAAGAGGACCGGGTCGCGGAGATTTTGGACGGGTATGATCTGGTAATCCTGCCCGGCGTTCCTGCCGTTCGCTCGGAAAAACTGAAGGAAGCGCTGCTCAGAACGGAAGCGTCTGTCGTCGCGACCGGCTGTTCCCTGTGCGGGGACGCAGCGCTGCTCAAATCGCTGTTCGGCGTGGAATTGGGGAAGCGGATCGACCCCGTCCGCGGGAGTTATCTCCTTACGGAGCCAAAGGACGTCTTCCGTTCCTTCCCGCTGCGGGACTGGGTGTATCTGGACAGGGAAGCGTATGAGATAAAGGCGGAAGGAGCGCAGATGCTGCTCCCGCTCGTAATGTCCGCAATGTACGGCCCGCCGGAGCGCTGTTTCGGGCACAAGGTTACAGACACAGGCATGGCGGCGGTGTGCGCGGGCAAAAACGTTTATCTGCCCTGGTTGCCCGGTACACTGTATTACAGCCATGGCTATGAGGATTTTAAGCATATCCTGCTGGACCTTATCCAGCACCTGCGGCCGGAAATGCAGGAAGTGAAAATCGAAGCGCCTTCCTGCGTGGAGTTCTTCTGCGACAGGATCGGCGACAAGCAGCTGCTGCTCCAGTTCATCAACCTGAGTGGATTCAACGGGACGACGGTCACGAAGCCCCTGTCCATCGAGGATATACGCCTGGACCTCCCCCGGTGTTCCCGGGTGGAGCCGCTGAGGGAAGACAGGATGCATATCGTGGATGAAGGCGTCCTTGTGACCTATGTCTCCCTTCCGGAGGCATACGAGGCGTTCCTCGTCACGGAAGAGTAAGCGGGACAGCAACAGGAGCTTCCGCTGGGAGCAGAAGGAGAAAACGGTATGAATCAGAACCTCAGGCGCGCGATGCGCTATGCACAGCTGACGATCTGCGAAGGCGATATCGGCAAATTCGATCCGGACAAGTGGCTGGAATACCTGGACGAATGCGCCTGCGACGGACTGGTCCTTGGCTCCGGCGGCTATATCGCCTACCACGATACGCAAATACCGTACCATTACCATGTGCAGGACCCCAAATACGAGGACCTGTTCGGTTATATGGTAAACGCCTGCCGCAGGAAAGGGTATTCCATTATCTGCCGCACGGATTCCCACGCCATCCACGAGGACGCTTATCTGGCGCACCCCGAGTGGGCTGCGGTCACCGCGGACGGGAAGCCGCGCAGGCACTGGTCCCACCCTGAAGTGTATGTAAGCTGTCCCCTGGGGCCCTACGGTTTTGATTTCATGAAGCGCGTGCACGGCGAACTGGCAGCAAAGTACGACATGGACGGCATTTTCTGCAACCGCTGGCCGGGTTCGGGCATCTGCTACTGCGAGTCCTGCAGAAAGAGCTTCTTTGACTTCTGCGGCCGCGAACTGCCGGTCAATATGGACCCGGCCGATGAAACGGTGCGGCTGTACAGGAAGTGGCACGAAAAAAAGGCCTTCGAGCTTTGTCAGTGCTGGGACGAGGAGATCCGGAAGAACAATCCGAATATGCGCTTTATCCCCAACTCCTCGGTCGGCACCGCGCCGTTTATCGACAATAAACTGCTCGGCGATTATGCCGAGGTTCTGTATGCGGATTACCAGGGACGTTCGGGCCTGATGACCCCATGGTTCAACGGCCGTACGGCGAAGGAACTCAACGCCGTCCTGCAGGGCAAGCCGGTCGGCGGCATTTTCTCCACCGGGACCTGCGAGAAGCGCTGGAAGGATTCGGTACAGGAGCCGGCGGAACTCAGGATGTGGATCTCGGAAGCAGTCGCGAACGGCCTGCGGCCCTGGTTCACAAAGTTCAGCATGCAGGTGTTCGACGACCGCTGGATGCCCGTCGTAAAGGAACTGTACCGGAAATACCGCGACTGGGAGCCGTACCTCAGGGATACGCACAGCCGTGCCGAGGTCGCCCTCATGTTCTCGCAGCAGACCGTAAAGGAGTACGCCTATGCCCAGCGCGACCGCCTGGTCGAAAAACCCATCAACGGCTGGTACCAGGCCCTGACGGAAGCACGGATACCCTTTGACATGCTCGACAGCCACTACATAGACGGAGAGCACCTGGCAAGGTATAAGGCCGTCATCCTTCCCAATATCGCTGTCCTTTCGGATGCAGACTGTGAGGCACTGACGCAGTATGCCGAAAACGGCGGTGCCGTGCTGGCAACGTATGAGACCTCGCTGTACGATGAAAACGGCAAAAAAAGGAACGACTTCGGCCTCTCCGCGCTCCTTGGCGTGCATGCGGGCGGCACGGAGAGAAGGAACGAACAAAACGCCTACATTACAGTAAAAAGAGGTGTCGGCGACCCGCTGCTTTCCGAAGGCTTTTTTGCGGAGGACAGCGGGGAAGGATGGTGCGCGGACCGCAGGATCTGCGGCACGGAAAACCGCGCCGGCATCCGCTTCGATCCAGCGGATTTCGAGTCGTCTCCCTATGCCACGGTCCCGGCCTTTCCGGACCTTCCCATGGAGGAGGTCTACCCGCGCGAAACGCCGGCAGATTACGAAGAGGTCCTGTATCGAAAGGTCGGCAAGGGGCGCGCGGTGTATTTCTGCGGCGATCCCGACCGCTGCTACTGGGACTATCTCCTGCCGGATACGAAGCGCCTGCTCGTCAACTCCGTCCGCTGGGCGATCCGCGGGGACGATGCGGTGCGCGTCAAAGGCCCTGGTTCTGTCGATGTGACGCTCTGGCAGAGCGCAAAGGGCCTGACGGTGCATCTGGTCAACATGACCACGGTGCACGCGATGCGCGGCCCGGCCGAAGAGATCCTGCCGCTGCAAGGGATCGAGGTCCTGGTACGCAGCGACCTTATGGAAACGCAAACGGTCATAAGCCTTGAAAATGCGGCGATCACCTTCGAAAAATGCATGAAATACACGAAGATCACGCTGCCCATGCTCAAGCTGCACGAGGTGCTGGTGGTGTAGGCCTTTCCACCACCGTGAGGCCCAAGCTGTGTGTGGCTAACGACAGAAAATGCCCTGCAGGAATATCCTGCAGGGCATTCATTTCTCATAGTGACCTTTTTCTCTCAGAGGCCTTTTATCCTTTGCTGTGCTGATCACATATTCCCCGCTGTCGCTGCAACAGCCGGTCTTTCGGACATATCCAGGGGCAGCTTACAGTGTTTCCCCATCCTTCCAGTCCCCGGTAAGGAGGTTGTTGTCCTCCCAGATCAGATCCTTTTTGTCGCCTTTGTAGAGCGTGGCCTTCGGGCTGGTCTTGCGGAAGATGCATCCGGATACCAGCAGGGGTCCGTCGATGTGGTCGATCACGGTAACGTCGTCCATCCCGTAGGTATAGTTGTTGAAGTAGCTGCAGCCGAACATCCGGGTGCCCTTTTTGATCACATACCCTGTCATGCCCGTATCCACGTAGCAGTCCGTCAGCACGCAGTCTCCGGAGTCGATCCAGAAGTTGACGGAATCGATCAGCATCTCGGGCAGTTCGCCCTCCCTGCGCGGCGGGACCGGGCCACCCCACACATGGCAGCGGGTCAGGCGGTTGGAGCCGCCGCCCAGCATCTCGAATCCCCTGGTATAATCCACCACGATACAGTCGATAAAGTGGCTGTCCCCGCCGTTGGCGCTGATGCCCGCATTGCCCGACAGGCCGGGCATCGTACACTTGCAGTACAGGTTCTGCGCCACCAGCTCGTATGTCCAGGTGCTGCCCTCGTCCTCCAGTTTGAGCCCGAACTGCCTGCCGTTCCTGAAGGAAGCGTCCCGCAGCGTAAAGTGCTTGAAGCTGTTCAGGCACAGGCAGCTGGCCTTCCCTGCCCCGTCGAAGACGCCGCCCCGGATAAACAGATTCCAGTCCTCGGCGTCGGGATCGTCGGACGGGATCAGATGGCCATCCTTTTCCTGCAGGTCCGGATACGAAGACCGCGCGTCATACTTCACGACGAACGGCATGTCCTTCACCGCTTTCAGCACGGCCGACTTGTGCAGAAGAAGGGAGCAGCAGTTGGTGATCTCGACCATCTCGGCGATCTCATAGGTGCCCGACGGGATATACAGCACCCCTCTCGGACAGGCTTCGACCGCACGCCGGATCCTCTTCTCATCCGACTTTTCTCCATTCATACGCAGATAATCCGCAA
>JBNRMU010000101.1:0-3483 GCA_050309765.1 Christensenellales bacterium | reverse complement strand
CGAAAAAAAGGTCGAGATGCTGCACGTGCGCGAGCTCAAGGATGCGACCGGCTACGTGCGCGGCGGCTGTTCGCCGGTGGGGCTGAAAAAGCCCTATCCCATCTTCATAGACGAAACCTGCCAGTTGTTTGAGCGCATCTGCGTAAGCGCCGGCGCGCGCGGCTACATGGTGGAAGTAAGGCCGGACGATTTGTGCGATCTGGTCAGGGCCACCATGATCGATCTGATCTAAAGCAAACTTCAGCAAAAGGATACCGATTATGACGCAAATCAACGATACCATTTACATCAAGGGCGCGCGGGAGCACAACCTGAAAAACGTGGATCTGACCATCCCCCGCGACAAGCTGGTGGTCTTCACCGGCCTTTCCGGCTCGGGCAAAAGCTCGCTGGCCTTCGACACGCTGTACGCCGAGGGGCAAAGGCGCTATATGGAGTCGCTTTCCTCCTATGCGCGCCAGTTCCTTGGCCAGATGGAAAAGCCGGACGTGGACTATATCGAGGGGCTTTCGCCCGCCATTTCCATCGACCAGAAGACGACCAGCAAAAACCCCCGCTCCACGGTGGGCACGGTCACGGAGATCCACGACTACCTGCGCCTTTTGTACGCGCGGGTGGGCATCCCCCACTGCCCGGTATGCGGCAAGGAGATACGCCCCCAGACCGTGGACCAGATGGTGGACCGCGTGCTGCAATTGCCGGAACGCACGCGCTTTTTGGTGCTGGCGCCCATCGTGCGCGGAAGAAAGGGCGAGCACGTAAAGCTGCTCGCCGACCTGCAAAAGCAGGGCTTTACCCGCGTGCGCGTGGACGGCGAGCTGCGCGGTCTGGACGAAGAGATCAAGCTTGCAAAAAACAACAAGCACACCATAGAGGTGGTGGTGGACCGCCTGACCGTGCGCGAGGGGCTGGAAAGCCGCCTTTCGGACTCGCTGGAAACGGCGCTCGGCCTTTCCGGCGGACTTGCCCAGGTGCAGGTGGTGGACGGCGAGGAAATGATGTTCTCGCAGAACCTGGCCTGCGACACCTGCGACATCTCCATGGAGGAGTTGTCGCCCCGCATGTTCTCCTTCAACAACCCCTACGGCGCCTGCCCCACCTGCGCGGGGCTCGGGACGCTGATGCAGATGGACGAGGCGCTGGTGGTGCCTGACCAGAGCCTTTCCCTAAACGAGGGCGCGATCCGCGTCAGCGGCTGGAACTCGGGCGATAAGACCAGCATGGGCCGCTTTTTGTTCGAGGCCCTGGCCGAGCATTACGGCTTTTCTCTGGATACGCCCTACCGCGAGCTGCCCAGGAAGGCGCGCGAGGTGCTGATGCAGGGCACCCAGGGCGAAAAAATAGAGGTCTCCTACCAGCGCGAGATCGGCTCCGGCAAGTACCAGACCGCCTTTGAAGGCGTGCTCAAAAACCTCGAGCGCCGCTTCCGCGAGACGAACTCGCCCGGCATGCGCGAGGAATACGAGGCCTACATGACCTCCGTGCCCTGCCCGGACTGCCACGGCATGCGCCTAAAGCCCATCTCCCTGGCGGTGACGCTGGGCGATAAATCCCTGGGCGAGATCTCGACCTATCCCATCCGCGCCACCCGTCAGTTCCTGCACGATCTGGTGCTGACCGAGCGCGAGCACCGCATCGCCGACCTGATCCTAAAAGAGATCGACAACCGCCTCGGGTTCCTGGTGGACGTGGGGCTGGACTACCTGACCCTTGCCCGCAGCGCGGGCACCCTGTCCGGCGGCGAGGCGCAGCGCATCCGCCTTGCCACGCAGATCGGCTCCAGCTTAATGGGCGTGCTGTATATACTGGACGAGCCGTCCATCGGCCTGCACCAAAGGGACAACGCCAGGCTGCTTGCAACGCTCAAGCACCTGCGCGACATCGGCAACACCCTGATCGTGGTGGAGCACGACGAGGAGACCATGCGCGCGGCGGACTACATCGTGGATATCGGCCCCGGCCCCGGCGTGCACGGCGGCGAGGTGGTGGCCTGCGGCACCGCCGAGGATTTGATGCACAACCCCGCCTCGCTCACGGGCAAATACCTGTCCGGCGAGCGCAAGATCGCCATCCCCAAGAAGCGGCGCCAGCCGTCCGGGTACCTGACCGTGCGCGGCGCGCGCGAGCACAACCTCAAAAACCTGAACGTTCAGCTGCCGCTTTCGGTGTTCACCTGCGTGACCGGCGTTTCCGGCTCGGGAAAAAGCACCCTCGTCAACGAGATCGTCAAAAAGGCCTTGACCCGCGATCTGAACCGCGCCCGCATGCGGCCGGGCGCGCACGACGGCATAGACGGCATCGAGCAGCTGGACAAGGTCATTTCCATCGACCAGTCGCCCATCGGCCGCACGCCGCGCTCCAACCCCGCCACCTCTACCGGCGTGTTCGACCTGCTCCGCACCCTGTTTACGGAAACGCCCGAGGCCAGGGCGCGCGGGTACAAGTCCTCGCGCTTTTCCTTCAACGTAAAGGGCGGGCGCTGCGAGGCCTGCGCGGGCGACGGCATCGTCAAGATCGAGATGCACTTCCTGCCCGATATCTACGTGCCCTGCGATGTGTGCAAGGGCAAAAAGTACAACCGCGAAACGCTGGAAGTGCGCTATAGGGGCAAGAACATCTTCGACGTGCTGGACATGACCGTGGAGCAGGCGCTGGAGTTTTTCGAGCACCACCAGGGCATCCGCAGAAAGCTGCAGACCCTGTACGAGGTGGGCCTTGGCTACATAAAGCTGGGCCAGCCGTCCACGCAGCTTTCCGGCGGCGAGGCGCAGAGGATCAAGCTGGCCACCGAGCTTTCGCGCGCGGAAACGGGCCGGACGCTGTACATCCTCGACGAACCCACCACGGGATTGCACATGGCCGATGTGGAGCGGCTGATCCAGATGCTGCAGCGCCTGACCGACGGCGGCAACACCGTGCTGGTGATCGAGCACAATATGGACGTGATCAAGTGCGCCGACTACGTGATCGACTTAGGCCCCGAGGGCGGCGACCGCGGCGGCGAGCTAATTGCCTGCGGCATGCCCGAGCGGGTGGCCGCCTGCCAGCAGAGCTACACCGGCCAGTGGCTGCTCCGCAGCGGCATAAAGGCAAAAGAATAATGGAAAACTATCCTGTAAAAAGGCTGTGCGGCGACGTTTCGTCGTCGCTTTTGCCCCTGTTTCCGGATATACGCGACATGGCGCTGCTGTGCGCGCTGGAGGGACGCATGGGCGCGGTATACGCCCTGGGCCCAGAGCCCGGGCGCGCCGTGTGCGCGAGCCTGGGCGGGTTTTACTACTTCGGCGGGGACGCGGACCTGCCCGCGGCGGCGGCGTTTATAAGAGAGCTTCCGACGGGGTCGCATCTGGTGTCCATGGAGGCGTCCTGGCAAAACGCCTTTGTCCGCGCCCTTGGGGACCAAATGCAGGCAGAACCCCGCCACATGCTCTCCCCCGACATGGACGCGCTAAAGGAAGCCCATCTGCTGGATATCTGCCAGAG
>JBNRMU010000100.1:0-8025 GCA_050309765.1 Christensenellales bacterium | reverse complement strand
GCCTCGTTCAGATCGTCCAGCACCTGCTGTCCGCCGGCAGCCAGCCAGTTCTCGACAAAGGTGTCGAAGTAGTCGATGGGCTGGGCGCCGGTGATGATCTCGGTGTAGGCCTGCAGGATGATCTTGTTCAGAGAAGCCATCAGGTTCATGTAGCTATCCGGACGCAGACCGCCGACAGGGCTTACAGCGTAAGAGTTGTTGGGCTGGTAGTTGTTATAGATGATGGCCAGGGTGCTTTCCGGACCGCACTGCCAGTAACGACCCTGGCAGTCGGAGGGAGCAATCTTACCAGCTTCTTCAGCGGCCTTATAATCCAACAGCTGCTGGAAGGAGGCCTGGTCACCGGTGGGAACAACATTGATATCCCAGCCGGCGTCGATGGCAGCCTGGAATTCAGGATACCAGCGCATCTCGCTGGGGGCGCCGAAGCTGATGGGGATGAAGCGCCACTGCTCATTGTCGGAATACTTCTCGCGGATCTCATCGGGAGAATCCTCGTTGTTCAGCTCGGTCTGGAAGTTCAGAATCTTGATCAGAGCTTCGGGATGATCGTAGGCGGCGTTGGCGCAGGTGAAGGAACCCACGGGGAACGGGGTGCCCATGCGCAGCTTGTAGCCGTCCGCAACGGGATCGGGATAGGGCTTAAAGATGCCGTGATCGCTCTGATAGATGGTGGCATAGGGATACCAGCAGTTCCACTCGGCGCCGTAACCCATGCCGACCTTGCTGTTGTTGATGTCCTCTTCGAGCTTGGCGGCGTCCTTAACGCCGAACTCAGGATCGATGAGGCCTTCCTTGAACATATCGGCGATCAACTGCAGACCGAGCTTGGCGTCGGGCTGGATGCCGGCGTACTTGATGACGCCGTCGTCGTCGCGATAGAACTGCTCGTCGGTGTGGGTGGGAACGCCGTAGCCGGCCATGATGCCGTTGACGTTGCCGAAGTCATAGGCGAAGAGGTTGCTGAACAGGATCAGGCCGTAGGTGTCGTTCTGGCCGTTGCCGTCCGGGTCCTCAAAGGTGAACTTGCGGGCCAGGTCGACCATCTCGGTCATGGTGGTGGGAGCGGTGCCGCCGACCTTCTGGAGCCAGTCGTCGCGGATCCACAGCCAGGAGCCCTTCTGCTCATAGTACTGCAGGGCGGGCAGGCCGTACAGTTTGCCGTCGATCTTGGTGCCTTCGAACAGAACTTCAAAGCCGGAGGTCCTTTCACGGATACGATCAGAAGGATATACGTCCCAGATCTCCGTCAAATCGGCGGTGTAGCCGGCGTCCACAGCGGTCTTGAAGAAGGTGAAATCGGGGCAGGTGAAGATGTCGGGCAGATCGCCGGAGGCCAGGGCCATGTTCATCTTGGTGGTGAAAGCGTCGCTTGCCTGGCTGTCAGCGGTCCACATGACCTTGAAGATGATGCCGGCGGTCTCTTCCAAGTAGCGGGACCATACGTTGTTCTCGTAGGAGTCGCCCTCGGGGAAGTACTGCACGGGAGAGGTGCCATATACGATCCTCATCTCGATGGGGGGATCATATTTGGTAAGCGGGCCGTTTTCCGCAGCCGCTTCTTCTGTGGGAGCTTCCTCAGCCGGAGCTTCCGCGGCGGGCGTTTCGGCGGCAGGGGCTTCCGCGGCGGGTTTTTCCGCAGCCGGAGCTTCCGCAGCCGGGGCCTGCGTCGCGCTGCAGGCGGTGGCAAACAGCATCAAAGCTGCCAGAACCAGCGCCAGCCATTTTGCGCTTTTCTTCATTGCACATTTCCTCCTTAAAAATTTATAGCAAGTTGCTATAGTGTTGTTACGATACAAGTATAAAAAAGAGAGTAAGGAAATAGTAGTTTAATTTTTTTACTTTTGTATTCCCTTTCTACTTTTCCGTTATGCAACAGGGGGAACAAAGCAATATAACAGCGCTCAAAAAAGGGCGTGCGCAGGGCGGTTCCGGGGGCGCGGCGCCATCTGTCAACAGATTAAACAGAAGTCAAAAGTTTATTCTGTTCACGGCAGTGACATAAAAGTATAATCAGAATATATAATGTGTGCAGTGTGTATATATGCACAGAAAAGCAAAAAAACAAGGGCGATGCAATCGTATATTTATAGAAGGAGGAGTGTTTATGAGCACAACCGCGCAGACGCGCAAGGCGCTCGCCCATGCCAAGAGCATGGCCAAGCTGAAGCGTGAGATCCCGCTGTACATCATGTGCTTGCCGGCGATCATCGTTGTTTTGATCTACAGCTACGGCCCCATGCTGGGACTGGGAATCGCGTTCCAGAATTTCGTTCCCACCAAGGGGCTGTTCGGGTCCAAATGGGTGGGCCTCAGCAACTTCAGGGTGCTGTTTGCCCTGCCCGACTGGTTCCAGGTCATTTGGAATACCGTCTTCATCTCCTTTATGAAGATGGTGGGCGGCATCGTGGTGCCCGTGTTTTACGCGCTGCTGCTCAACGAGGTGACGCAGTCCAAGTTCAAGCGCCTGTTCCAGACGATGGTCTATCTGCCCAACTTCCTTTCTTGGGTCATCCTTTCCGGTATTTTGATGGACATCCTGTCCCCTGCCGACGGCATCGTCAACAGGGTCATCACGTCCCTGGGGTTTGAGCCGATCTTCTTCCTTGGCAACGCCAAGGTATTCCCCTATACCATGGCCATCACCGACATTTGGAAGGGTTTTGGCTTTGGCACCGTGGTTTATCTGGCTTCGCTGACCAGCATCGATCCGGGGCTTTACGAGGCCGCCACCATAGACGGCGCCGGCCGCTGGCGCCAGACCATCCATGTGACGCTGCCGGGCATCAAGGGCATCGTCGTCCTGATGACGGTTTTGAGCATGGGCAACATCCTAAACGGCGGTTTTGAGCAGATCTTCAACATGTACAGCCCCTCGGTCTATTCCACGGGCGACATCCTGGACACCATGATCTACCGCATGGGTATTGTGGAAACGCGCTTTGCCATCTCCACGGCAGCCGGCTTCTTCAAGTCCATCATCTCCATGATCTTCGTTTCCCTTTCCTATCTGCTCGCCGACAGGTGGGCCGGCTACCGTGTGTTCTAACAGGAGGATAGAGTATGAAAATCAAAACGTCACTGGGCAGAAAGGTTTTCCTGGTGTGCAACTTTGTCTTCCTTGCGCTTTCCGGCCTCGTCTGCATACTGCCCTTCGTCAACCTTCTGGCCATCTCCTTCAGCGACAAGCTTTCCGTGGCCGCGGGCCGCGTCAGCTTCTGGCCCATCAATTTCAACCTGAACTCCTATTCGTTCATCCTAACCCGCAACGGCGCCTTCAACACCGCGTTCTGGGTTTCCATCCGCCGCGTGCTGCTGGGCGTTTCCATCAACCTGACGCTGATCGTGCTGCTGGCCTACCCCCTCTCCAGGGAGACCAAGGACTTCCGCGGCCGCAACGTCATCTCCTGGTTCTTCGTCGTCACCATCCTGTTCAACGGCGGCCTGATCCCCAGCTACATGATCGTGCGCTACACGCACCTGATCGATACCATGTGGGCGCTGGTTTTGCCCGGCGCGATCCCGGTGTTCAACATGCTGGTGGTCATGAACTATTTCCGCGGCCTGCCGCAGGAATTGAACGAGGCGGCCTACATCGACGGCGCCAACCATTTGCAGACGCTGGTGCGGGTGATCCTGCCCATCTCCACGCCCACGCTGGCAACGGTCGGCCTGTTCTGTATCGTCGGCCACTGGAACGCTTGGTTCGACGGCTTCCTGTACATGAACGATGTGACCCGCTATCCCCTGCAGAGCTATCTGCGCACCGTCGTCATCAACCCGGAGGAATTCTTCCGCAACAGCCTGAACATCTCCCAGGATATGCAGCAGTTTGTGGAGCTGGTCAACGCCCGCACCATGCAGGCGGCCCAGCTGTTCCTGGCGACCATCCCCGTTCTGATCGCCTATCCGTTCCTGCAAAAGTATTTCACCACCGGCCTTGTGATGGGCAGCGTCAAGGGTTAAGCGCCGCCGCATAGGTCCAAGCCCAACCGATAGGAGGATGAATCATATGGCAAAAATGAAAGTCGGCATCATCGGTTCCGGCGGCCGCTCCCGCCTGTATCTGGATGCGCTCAAAAGGCTGCCCGATGACTTTGAGGTCTGCATGATGCGCTTCCGCACCCAGGAGAAGGCGGACCGCTTCGCCAAGGAATACGGCATTCCCGTTACCACCAGCGTAGACGAGCTGAAAGCTTCCAAGCCCGATTTCATCGTGGACGTTGTCAACCGCCCGGACGTGGGCAAGGTGGCGCTGGACTTTTTGTACGACGACATCCCGATCCTGGCGGAGACCCCGCCCGCGGAGTCCATGGAGGAGTGCCTCTCGCTGTGGAACCTGACCCAGGAGAGAAAGTCCAAGATGCTCGTGGCCGAGAATTACTTCGCCGAGCCGGGCTTTGCCGCCAAGATCGAGGCGGCCAGGCGCGGATACCTGGGCGACGTGCAGACGGTGACCGTTTCCAACACGCATGAGTACCACGCCATCAGCGTGATGCGCCTGCTGCTGGATACGCTCTATACGCCGCTTACCGTGATCGGCAAAAAGTTCGGCGTGGACCTGACCATCACCCAGGACAAGGATGGCAACCCCATCCGCGACGGCCGCGTGCAGAACGTGGAGCGCTATCACATGCTGCTCAACTTCGCAAACGGCAAGACGGGCATCTATGACTTTGCCATCGCCCAGTACTGGTCTTCCATCCGCTCGCGCTACTTCATGGCCCAGGGCTCCAAGGGCGAGATGAAGGACGACGAGATCTGGTTCCTGGACAAGAACTACGATCCCAAGCATTCCCGCTTCCAGAACGTGGTCAGCGACAGCGGCGACCTTGTCTGCATCAAGATCGACGACGACGTGGTCTACACCAACGAGCTGCTCAAGACCAAGGGCGTCGGCAAGAACCTTGGCATCTGCAACATGCTGCTGAACATGAAGAAGTATCTGGAGACCGGCGACTGCCCCTATCCCTTTGCTTCCGCCATGCAGGATACCTACATCACGCAGCTGTTCCTGGAGGCCGGACGCCATCCCTTTGAGCCCATCGCCTCCCAGCCCATGCCCTGGCAGCCCAAGGATTGAGCCGAGAGAACAACAGTATAAAAATGCCGCCGGTTTTTTGCCGGCGGCATTTTTGATGCGGGGGAAAATGTGCGCACAAGCCAAATAGAACCGCCATATGGCGAAGCCTTTCGTTCTTTGAGCAAATTCACATTGAACCGGCCCCTTATCTGCGGTACAATACTCCTTAGAGGTTCTATAGTTATGATTCATAGATAAAACAAACGACAAGGAGAATGCGCAAATGAAGAAACTGATCAATCAGCCGGAAGCATTTGTTACCGATACCCTGGACGGCGTGTACCGTGTCCATTCGGATATGGTCACCTTTACCGATAGCTCCAAAAAGGCCATGGTGCGCAAAAACCCCGTGCCCGGCAAGGTGGCCCTGGTCACCGGCGGCGGCAGCGGACATTTGCCCCTGTTCCTCGGCTACATCGGCGACGGCATGCTGGACGGCTGCTCCGTGGGCGAGGTGTTCGCTTCCCCCGGCGTGGATGATATGCTCTCCGTCACCAAGGCCGTGGACAACGGCGCGGGCGTTTTGTATATCTTCGGCAACTACGGCGGCGACAAGATGAACTTTGCCATGGCCGCCGAGCAGGCCGGCTTTGAAAGCGGCATCCGCGTGCTTTCCATCCTCGGCAAGGACGACGTGGCCGTCAAGAATCCCGAAACCCGCCGCGGCATCGCCGGCATCTTCTTCGTGTACAAGTGCGCGGGCGCGGCCGCCGCCCAGGGCCTGGACCTGGACGAGTGTTACCGCATCGCCAAAAAGGCCGCCGACAACGTGCGCACCATGGGCGTTTCGCTTTCCGCCTGCACCCTGCCGCGCGTGGGGCACCCAAGCTTTGAGATCGCAGACGACGAGATGGAGATCGGCATGGGCATCCACGGCGAGCCCGGCGTGCGCCGCGGCAAGATCATGACCGCCCGCGACACCGTGGACGAGATGATGCAGGCCATCCTCTCCGAGATCGAGCTTGAAGCGGGCGACGAGACCGCCGTGCTGATCAACGGCCTGGGCGCCACCCCGCTGGAGGAGCAGTACATCGTGGCCAACCGCGTGCACGAGTGCCTGGAGGCAAAGGGCGTGCGCATCTTCCACACCTATACGGGCGAATTTGCCACCTCCATGGAGATGGCCGGCCTTTCCATCTCGATCCTGAAGCTGGACAAGGAATTAAAGCACCTGCTCTGCATGCCTGCCAACGCAATCATGTTCAAGCAGTTTGCCCTGGACGAGAACAGAACGTACGAAAAGATCGACCTTGCGCAGGGCGCGCAGCGCCCCGTCTACACGGTGCAGGACGCCGCCCCCGCGCCCAAGACCGATCCTAAAAATCTCGACTGCGACGATATGAAGCGCCTGTTTGCCGCCTTTAAACAGACGGCGCTCAAAAACCAGGCGGAGCTGATCCGTCTGGACAGCGTGGCCGGCGACGGCGACCTTGGCATCACCATGGCCGACGGCTTCACCGCCGTGGATAAGATGCTGCAGGCGCACACCCTGTCCGACATGGGCGAGCTGTTCTACGCTGTGGGCAAGAACTTCTCCGTGGCGGCGCCGTCTTCCCTCGGCACGCTGCTGTCCTTCGGCTTCATCGGCGCGGGCAAGGCCCTGCGTGGAAAGAGCGAGGTCGGCTACAAGGAATTTGCCGATGCGCTGGAGCAGTTTGAGCTGGCCGTGGAACAGCTCGGCGGCGCCAAGAAGGGCGACAAGACCTTCCTGGACGGCTTTGTGCCCGCGGTCGAGGTCTTAAAGCAGGCGCAGACGGACGCGCAGGCGCGCGCGCTGCTGCCCGAGGCCGCCAAGGCCGCCAGGGCGGGCGCGGATGCGGCGACGGATATGGTGGCCAAATTCGGCCGCATCTCCTTTAAGGGCGAAGAGTCCCGCGGCATCGTCGATCCGGGCAGCGTGTTCGCGTCCCTGCTGATCAAAACCATCGCCGACTGCCTGAAATAAGCGCAAAGTTAAAAACAGACAAACAGGGATACCCCACGCGGGATATCCCTGTTTTGGATACAGCGGCCTTGCCGCCGCAGAGAAAAATGACAAATATCGGCGATCGGGCGGAACAAAGGCGGCCGGGCGCTCGTCAAAGGTTTATAGAGCGCTTTACCGGGCGGGTATGCGAAAACGGGGCTCGAACCCGCAGGCGGTGCTTTTAGCCCTGCGCGTGCCACTCAATAGCGGTAGGCGTCCTCCACGACCTTGCCGGTCATCTTGTCGCGGCGGTAACGCTTGAAGAAGTCCCAGACCATCTCTCCCATGGAAACGGGCGGCCAGTGCGGCGCGCCGGCAACCACGACATAACGGAAGGCCAGCAGGCCGTCCTTGTTGTAGATGTCGGACACATAGTGCTTGCGGCCGTAGGGGCGGACGATTTCCTCCTTATCGCCGTAAAAGCCCATCTGCCAGGCAACCTCGCCGTCCAGCGCGCCGAGCTTTAGGCAGCGCTCAACGTCGCGGGGCGCGCAGCCCAGGGTGGCCAGGCGGCGGTTCACCTGCGCCAGGCGCTCCTCGGGCGTGTATTTGGCGTTGAACTGCGCCATCAGCTTTTTGAACTCCTCGGGGTTTTGGGTGGGGTCGCCCGTTTCCGGACGGAAGGCCATGGCGATGGGATCGCCGGGCAGGCTCACGCCCCAATCCTTGCGCGGGTGCGCCTCGTTGTAGGGAACGATGTAGGATTGCTCGCAGCCGCCGACCACCTGCATAAACGGCAGGAAGATATCGGTTAGGCGCTGTTCGTCCTCCTTCTCGATGCGATTGTCCCAAACGGCGTTGCCGCTAGGCGCGGCCGCCGCGAACAGCTCGGGATGAAGCTTGGTCACGGCGGTGGTCTGCATGCCACCCTGGCTGTAGCCGGTGGCATAGACGCGCTCCTCATCGATGGGAACCAGGCCGCGGATCACATCCAGCAGGCGCAGCACGTTGTCGGGATTGGTGTTCTGCGGATTGC
>JBNRMU010000099.1:0-14797 GCA_050309765.1 Christensenellales bacterium | reverse complement strand
CTGCCCCGAGTGCGGCGATCCCTTCGGCGATGAGGATATTCAGTAAACCATAAAAGCGGGAGCTTGCTCCCAAGCAAAGAATTCTGCGATCTACACGTCAAAGGCCATGCTTCGCAGCATGGCCTTTGCATTGGTTTTTTACCTGCACGCCGTCTCCTTGTGCAAGCAGGCTGAGTACTTAGAATATTTATTCAAATATTTTTCTGTTTTTCACAGAAATACTTGATTTCTGGGCGGCATGTCGGTATAATTATGTAGAATTCTTTATTTGGATCAAGGAGGATCTGAACCATGAAAACTTCTATGAAGAAGATCGCGCTTCTTCTGTCCTTAGTGCTTTGTGTTTCCCTGCTGGCCGCCTGCAGCGCCGGCGGCGCGTCCGGCCAGAGCGCCGGCAATGTACCCGCCAACACGGTCTTTAGCATCGACGATCTGCCCGGCAAGGTGATCGGCGTGCAGGAAAGCACCACCGGCGACATCTACGCCTCCGACTATGAAGAGGAAGGCTCCACCATTGAGCGTTACTCCAAGGGCAACGACGCCATCCAGGCCTTAAAGCAGGGCAAGGTGGACTGCGTCATCATCGACAACCAGCCCGCGCTGGCCTTTGTCGAGGGCAACGACGATCTGATGATCCTGGAAGAGCCCTTTGCCCTTGAGTATTACGGCATCGCCATCGCCAAGGAAAACACCGAGCTCAAGGACGCCATCAACGGCGCTTTGGCCGAGCTCAAGGCCGACGGCACCCTGGATAAGATCATCGACGGTTACATCAGCGGCGGCGACTATAAGTACGCCTCCACCGCCAGCGACTATCCCAACGGCGAGCTGACCATGGCTACCAACGCCTTCTTCCCGCCCTATGAGTACTACGACGGCGGCAAGATCGTCGGCATCGACCCCGACATCGCCACGGCCATCTGCGACAAGCTGGGCTACAAGCTCGTCATCGAGGACATGGAGTTCAACGCCATCATCACCGCCGTGCAGTCCGGCAAGTCCGACTTCGGCATGGCCGGCATGACCGAGACCGAGGACAGGCTCGTGAACGTCGACTTCTCCGATTCCTACACCACCGCCACCCAGGTGATCGTCGTTCGCAAAAAGTAATTCCTGATTTTCTCAAAGTTAAGTATCCAAGGGGCGTTTCGCCCCTTGGATATTCTTGCAGAATCGCAAAAAATGCCGTTGCGGAGAGAGTGTGATTGAATGCTGGAAAACCTGCTGCTGTGGTGGGCGAACTGGATCGCAACCATGAAGGAAAAGTTCTATGTGGACTTTATTGTGGACGATCGCTGGCGTTTTTTATGGAACGGCCTTCTGATCACCCTGGAGGTCGCCCTCTTTGCCGTGATCATCGGCGTTGTGCTCGGCTTTCTGGTGGCCATCATCCGTTCCTCCTACGATAAGACCGTCAAATCCGGCCAGGCTGTAACCGGCAGGCGCAAATTCACGCGCGGCCTGTTCGCCTTTGTCAACTGGCTGTGCAAGGTCTATCTGACCGTGATCCGCGGCACGCCCGTGGTGGTGCAGCTTCTGATCATCTACTTCGTCATCTTCGCCTCGGTGAACATCGACAAGGCCCTGGCTGCCGTGATTGCCTTCGGCTTCAACTCCGGCGCCTATGTGGCCGAGATCGTGCGCTCGGGCATCATGTCCATCGACGAGGGGCAGATGGAGGCCGGCCGCAGCCTTGGCTTTAACTACATACAAAGCATGTGGTACATCATCATCCCCCAGGCGTTCAAGAACATACTGCCGGCCCTGGGCAACGAGTTCATCGTGCTGCTCAAGGAAACATCCGTTTCCGGCTACATCGCCCTGGCCGATTTGACCAAGGGCGGCGACATCATTCGCGGCCGCACCTTCGACGCGTTTTTGCCCCTGATCGCCGTGGCGCTGATCTACCTGGCGGTGGTCATGCTGCTGAGCTACGGCGTTACCCGTCTGGAAAGGAGGCTGCGCAACAGTGAGCACTGAACCCCTTATCCGCGTGGAAGGCTTAAAGAAGCACTTCGGCCAGCTCAAGGCCCTGGATGGCATCGATCTGACCCTCAACAAGGGCGAGGTCACCGTCATCATCGGGCCCTCCGGCTCCGGCAAGTCCACGCTTTTGCGCTCGCTCAACCTGCTGGAATACCCCACCGCGGGCAAAATCTATTTTGAAGGGGCGGATCTTCTCGCCCCCAGCACCAATATAAATCTGCACCGCCAGCGCATGGGCATGGTGTTCCAGCACTTCAACCTCTTTCCGCACATGACCATTTTGCGCAACATGACCCTTGCGCCCATGAAGCTGCTGGGCAAGTCCAAGGCCGAGGCCGAGGCGCAGGCCCTGTCCCTGCTGGAGCGCGTGGGCCTGAAGGAGCGTGCAAACGCCTATCCCTCCCAGCTTTCCGGCGGGCAAAAGCAGCGCATCGCCATCGTGCGCGCGCTGTGCATGAACCCGGACGTGATGCTCTTTGACGAGCCCACCTCCGCCCTGGACCCGGAAATGGTGGGCGAGGTGCTGGACGTGATGCTCAAGCTCGCTCGCGAGGGCATGACCATGATCGTGGTCACCCACGAGATGGGCTTTGCCAAGGAGGTGGCCAACCGCGTCATCTTCATGGACGGCGGCCTGATCCTGGAGGAAGGCACGCCCGAGGAGTTCTTCAACAACCCTCAAAACCCCAGGGCACAGGACTTTTTGAGCAAGGTCCTGATATAAAAAGAAAAAGAGTAAGGGCAGCGGAAAAGCTTTTCCGCTGCCCTTGTTATTATTGCTCTACCCCTGTTTGGCCGACTTTTGTTGTCTCAGGTCCCGGATGAATGTCAACATATCCTTTTCCGTATCCTGCGGATAGCAAAACCCGCAGTGCCCGGCAACCAGGCGCCCGGCCTTGTTCCACAACGCGACGACGGCATCGAAAGCCTTCCAAATGTGGTCGTACTCCGCATCCGGATAGGTCTGCTTATACAGCATAAACAGTTCTTCATCCAGCAACGCTTCAAGCTTGCTGTCGAGTATGCCCAGATCGACGGGCCGGCCAGCCTGCAAAACAATATGCCAGCGCAGCATTTTGTTGAGCAAATCCCGGACGGCTACATTCAGATAGAACATCGCCGCAGGTAGCTCCTTCCGCAGGGTGTACTCGGCAAAGGTTTTCAGCACCCACCAGAATTCGTCGCAAGCGCCGCTAAACTCCGCTTCCGAAGGAGTTTCGGAGAATAAGGTCTGTGTTTCTTCCAAACGCTCGATGTCCGGCAGCAGCCCGTCTTTGTCCAGTATCTTTTGAAACGTGTCCCCCATCCAGACGTTTTCGTGCGCATTTTCGCCGTTATACCTGCTAAGAAACGCATCCCTGTCCATCGCATTTATCACGATGGTTATGCCATCGCGGAACACCATCAAATGCGCTTTTGTGTTTGGAAACATTTCCGGATAGTTTTTGTCGCCCCTGTACAGCAACACCCTTTGGCCAAGGCTAGTCGCAAAAACGCTGTCGTCGTCGTATTTTTCTATATCGTTCACGACAAAGCAAAAATTATATGTATATAAATACTCCCGCACGGGAAGCAGGTCCGTCCGTATCACCGCCCGTACAGCATCGTCCTTGGCCGCGACACCAAGCACAAGATCGAGAATTTCTCTTTCACATCTCATTTGATTTACCCCATGTTTTCAGCCGGTTCTATGCTGCCGCCTGCAGAGTGTTTTTCTTTAGCAATGGCAATACTCGGTGTGGAATTGTTTCTTTTGTGCCTCTACTCGCTCCAGCCAGGGAATTCCGCCCCCGCGCCCGCTTCAAAGTGATACTTCACAATGCCCAGGTCCACCTTGCTGTAAGGCCCGCCAAGCTCCTCGATTGCAAGCTTTTCCTCTTTCAGGGAAATCAGAAACTTTTGCTGGTTCACCGCCGTGGGTGCGAGCAGGGCGGCGCGCAGGCCGTTTGCAAACCAGGCGGGCATTTCCCCGTCGCAGGCAAAGAGCTTTTCGCGTATCTTGCTCTTGTGGGGCGTGCCGCCGCTTTCGCCGTAACCGATCGCAAGGGCGCAGACCAATACCTCCCCTGCGGCCAGGTGCTGCCGCGCCAGGCGGCGGTTGTAGGTCAGGCCCACCCAGCAGCTGTTGAGCCCCAGCTGCTGCAAATACAGCACCAGGCGCTCGCCGAAGTAGCCGACCCTCTCCTCCAGGTCGTCCGCGGGCTTGCCGGACAAAAGGATGTAATTCTTTACGCCCCTGAAGCTGCCGTAACGCGCCAGGGGCGAGGAAAAGGCCTTCGGTTCATTCAGGATCAAGCGGATGCCGATGCCGCCCTCCGCGGCGCAGGCTTCGATTTCTTTTTGCAGCTTTTGCAGCGTTTCGTCCTCGATGGGCTTGTCCAGGTATCTGCGCACGGAATGGCGCTGCTCGATGGCCTCCATAAGCGTCATGGGCATTTTCCTCCTAAGCTTGTCTTTTATGCAGTATAGCACGGCCGCATGCTTTGGGCAATGCCAAGCAACGCGGCAAAAAGGGCCGTTTTGCTTGACATTTTTGTTGCACCTTGGGTATAATACCCTTGTACAAACGCGAGGATGGGAAGAGTAGTCGCGATCGGCCCCTTTCAGAGAGCCCGCAGCAAGGTGAAAGGCGGACAGGCTGGCGGCGCGGCGAACATGGCCCCGGAGCGGTACGGCCGAAGCGGATGCAGGCATTCCGTTTAAGCCGCAACGGAAACGGCACCGTTACCAGCCGGGCGGGTTAATGGATCCGCTGGATTAAGCGATAAAACAGGGTGGTACCGCGATGACCTCGCCCCTGGCACACATGGTGTGGCCGGGGCGTTTTTATATGCAAAACAACATGCTTGCCATATGAAGGAGATGCCTATGGAAAAACAGACTTTTTATGTAACCACGCCCATCTATTACCCCAGCGACAACCTGCACATCGGCCATGCCTACTGCACCACGGCCACGGACACGCTGGCCCGCTTTAAAAAGCTCATGGGCTACGACGTGCGCTTTTTGACCGGCCTGGACGAGCACGGCCTCAAGATCGAGCGCAAGGCCGCCGCTGCCGGCGTCAGCCCCCAGGCATATGTGGACAAGATCGCCGAGGATACCAAGGCCCTGTGGAAGCTGATGGACATCGAATACGACGATTTCATCCGCACCACCGAGCCCAGGCACGAGAAGGTTGTGCAATACATCTTTCAAAAGCTGTACGACCAGGGCGATATCTACAAAAGTGAATACGAGGGCTGGTACTGCACGCCCTGCGAAAGCTTCTGGACCAAGACGCAGCTTGTGGATGGCAAGTGTCCGGACTGCGGCCGGCCCGTGGAGTTCGCCCGCGAGGAAAGCTATTTCTTTAAGCTGTCCAAGTATGCGGACAGGCTGATCCAACACATCAAGGACAATCCGGACTTCATTCAGCCGCAGAGCCGCGTCAATGAGATGATGCAGAACTTCCTCCTGCCTGGACTGGAGGATCTGTGTGTTTCCCGCACCACCTTCGACTGGGGCATTCCCGTGCCCTTCGACCCCAAGCATGTGGTCTATGTCTGGATCGATGCGCTCTCCAACTACATCACCGCCCTTGGCTATTCCACCGAGGATGATTCGCTCTATCGCAAATACTGGCCGGCAGACGTGCACATCGTGGGCAAAGAGATCGTGCGCTTCCACACCATCATCTGGCCCATCATGCTGATGGCGCTGGGCGAACCGCTGCCCAAGAAGGTTTTTGGCCACGGCTGGCTGAAAATCGACGGCGAAAAGATGAGCAAGTCCCTGGGCAATGTGGTCGATCCCGTGATCCTTTGCCAGAGGTACGGCGTAGATGCCGTGCGCTACTTCCTCATGCGCGAGATGCCCTTCGGCTCCGACGGCAATTACAACTCCGAGGCGCTGCTCAACCGCATCAACTCGGACCTGGCTAACGACCTTGGCAACCTGCTCTCCCGCACCGTGGCCATGATCGAGAAGTATTTCGGCGGCGCCGTTCAACCCATGGGGGAAAAGACCGAGCTGGAGGAAAACCTCATCCATCTGGCCGAATCCCTGCCCGCCCGCTGCGAGGAATTGATGGACAACATGCAGTTCTCCTCCGCCCTGTCTGAGATCTGGAAACTCGTGGGCGAGTGCAACCGCTATATCGACCAGACGCAGCCCTGGGTGCTCGGCCGCACGGACGAGGGCAAACGCGCCTTGCAACCGTGCTTTACACCCTGGCCGAATGCAGCCGCATCATCGCCGTGCTGGTGGGGCCCTTCATGCCGGAGACCCCCGCGCGCATGTTCGAGCAGCTTGGCATTAAGGATGAAGGATGCAAGACCTGGGCTTCCGCCAAGACCTTTGGCGTGCTCAAGGCCGGCACCATGGTTAAAAAGGGCGAGGCCCTCTTCCCCCGCATCGACGTAAAGAAGGAACTGCAGGCCCTGGACGAGCTCAAGAAGCAACAGGAAGCCGCCAAGGCTGCTCCCGCTGAGGAAAAGGCGGAAGAAACCGAAGAGCCCGCCCTCATCGACATCGACCAGTTCGACGCCGTAAAGCTCAAGGTAGCCAGGATCACATCCGCCGAAAAGGTCAAAAAGAGCGACAAGCTCCTAAAAATCGAGCTCAAGCTCGGCAATGAGACGCGCACCGTGGTCAGCGGCATCGCCCAGTATTACGAGCCGGAGCAGCTGATCGGCAAGCTGGTCATCCTCGTGCACAACCTAAAGCCCGCCAAGCTTAAGGGCATCCTGTCCGAGGGCATGCTCCTGTGTGCGGACGACGGCAACGGCGCGGTCAAGCTTTTGACCGTGGATGGCGACATTGCCGATGGTTCCATCGTGGGTTAAGGGGTAAAGCATATGCAGTTATTCGATACCCATTCCCATCTGGATGACGAGCAGTTCGATCCCGACAGACAGGAAGTGATATCCCGTCTGCACGAGGCTGGCGTCACCCGCCTGATGTGCATCGGCGCAAGCCTTGCCTCCTCCCGCGCGGCACTGGCCCTGGCCAAAGAGCATGAGGACTTTTACGCCGCTGTGGGCGTGCATCCCCACGGCGCGGACAAATACGACGACGAAACGGAACAGGCGCTGATCGACCTTTGCAAGGACAAAAAGGTCCGCGCCATCGGCGAGATCGGCCTGGATTACCACTACGACTTTTCACCGCGCGATGTACAGAAAAAAGTGTTCCGCCGCCAGATCGCCCTTGCGCGCGAAATGCAGCTACCCATGGTGCTGCATATCCGCGAGGCGCACGGCGACGCGCTTGCCATCCTGCGGGAAGAAAAAGAACTGCCCAAAGGCGTTGTACACTGCTATTCCGGCTCCATGGAAAGCGCGCAAAGCTATCTCGACCTTGGGCTTGACATCTCCTTCACCGGATCGGTCACCTTTAAAAACGCCCACAACCTGCAGGCTGTGGCGGCGCGGCTGCCCATCGAGCGCATTATGATCGAGACAGACTGCCCCTACATGGCGCCCGTACCCCATCGCGGCAAGCGCAACGAGCCGGCCCATGTGCTGGATGTGCTGCGCTTCCTTGCCGATCTGCGCGGTGAGGACGAAGAGACCCTTGCCCGCGTCACCTTTGCAAACGGCCTGAGGCTGTTTCAAATCTCCTGAAAACCCTTGCAGTATGCCAAAAGGCCATGCTTAAAAAAGCATGGCCTTTTTGTGCCCTCGTCAGCGGACCTGGATGGTGTTTTTGCGGGTGGTCACACCGCCCTTGGTCCTGTTCATGGCAGGGGATATTCCCGTCGTGTCTGTTCCAACCAGAGCGTTTTTCAGGTTGGAGCTGCCCTTGCTGCTCGAAGATCCAGATGAGGAGCTCCTGCGCGAGGACGAACCGGAAGATCGGCTGGAGCCCGAGGATGCCGAATAGCCGGCCGATGCCTGGTCTTTCATGAGGTCAGCCATCAGGTCGAATTGGGCGTTCCATTGGCTCAGCGCCATTTCGTTGGCCGCCCTGGCGTTGTACAGATCTGCCTGCAGGCGCCTATCCTCCTGGGCCTGAAAGGCCTTGGCGGCGTAATTAGCGGCGTTGCTGTGGCGCTCGGCATCCAGGAGCATCAGCGTTTGGTCAAAGCTGGTAAACAGCGCCTGTCCCTGGCGCAGGGCGGCAAGATCTGTCGCCTGTAGCGCGTCCGTGGTGTAGCTGGAACGGCCAAAGCCGCGGGCAGTGGTGGATTTTTCGATATTGCCCTTGATGTTTTGAACGTCGCGGGCCAGCGCCTCCTGGTTGGCGGTTAGGTTGTTTTGCGCCTTCAGCCGCTGCCGCTCGTAGTTGGCCGCTTCCAGCGCATCGCCGATGGAGTAATAGTATTCATAGCTGTAGCTTGGCACAGAAACGGTCTGAACGCTGGGCGCGGGCAGGAAGTCCATCGTGTTCTGATACAGGTATTGGTTCTGCCCGCTTTGGCCGTATTGGCCGTAAAGCGCGGCGTCCACAGCGGCCTTGTTGGCCGTATAGGCGGCCTGGGTATAACTGCCCCACTTGCCGTCGATGCCGGCAGGACCAAGATCTGCGCCCATGGAGGCCAGTATCTGTTGCACCTGCCGTGTGTAGTTGCTGTCTACGGATTTATCATAGCTTGCCATACGATGCCTTTTCCTCCTCTTTGGTTTATGTCTGACCGCCCTTGAGCTTGGCATAACCGGAGGCGTAGGCCCCGGCAATGGGGGCCGTCAGACTGCCGGCGGCCATGCGCGCCTCGATCTCCACCGCGTAGCTGCCCGCCTGCCGATCCGGCAGGAAGATGCTCCGGCCGATGCTCGCCTCGCCCGGCAGCAGGGTTTGCTGCCAAAGGGCCGTCGCCTCGTTGTCGATGAACAACTGCACCTGCAAAACGGCGCCGCTGCTCTGGTACGCCGCGGGAAGGGACACGGTCCCGCTCAGGCTCCAGCAAATGTACAGGTGCGACGCATAACCGCAGACGACGGAAAAACGGGCGATGGGTGTCAGCTGCTGGTTAAAAACCATCACTTGCTGGTTGAAAGCCGCCGTCACGTCCGAATCCTCGGCCGTCTGCGGCAGAGGTTTGCCCTTGGAAAAGCCCTTCATGATAAAGGACTCGTTCACGTACTGCAAAAACCTGTTGATCTTCTCCTGTTCCGCCACCAGGGCGGAAAGCTGGGCCGGCGGAAGCGTCCGATGATTGTCATTGTAATAGCGCATGTCCTTTTGCAGCGCACCGTACAGGTCCAGGCGCGGCGTCGGCACCGTATCCACGCGAAAAACGCTCACGTTTCCACCTCCAGTTCCAGGCCGCCGGTAAAGCAAAAGCCCGTGCCCTCCAGCGCCTCGATCGCAATTTGAAAGCGCCTTCCGTGCACGCGGAAGCGGTAGCGATGCAGCTCGTCTCCGCCGCGCCGCGGCCGCAGGATGCGGATGCGCCGCTCCTTATCGCTTTGCACGGTCACGCGCACATACGGCGTTTTGTCGGCACTGAAGATGCGGCCGTAGAGCGAAAACCCCTCGATCGTCTTGAACTGCGTGGTGCCAAAGTCCAGCCAGGGCGTGCACCAGTATGCCTTGCGGTCGGGATAGGGGCCTGCGTTCCATTCCAGCACCGCACCTTCGTCGTTGAGCAGATACAGCTTTTCGCGCATCTCGCCGGCGCGGGCCATGGCAACGATACAGCCGGGCGTGTGCTGCATGTAGGTCTGGCGCGCAAGGTCGTATTCCAGCAGCAGATTGTTCTTTTCCTCCATGCCGGTGGGCAGGACAAAGAACAGCCGCTCGTTGTGATAGATGCCACGGGCACAGCTGCCAAAGGCGGCAGCCAGGCCTTCGTGATCGTCGGAATAGTTTGGTTCGAACAGGCGGGGCAGCTTGCGGTCATCCAGCAGGGCCAGCGTGGTGCCTGTCTGCACGCCGATGCCGTGGGTGGTCAAAAAGTAACCGCACAGGCCCGCCACCGCTGCCGAGCGGCCCGCGATGGTGCCGAGGCTCCCGCTCATCTCCACCACCTGATAGTTGTCCGGCGAGGTGCCGTACAATAGCAGCGCGGTGGTGGACTTCAGGATGCAAAGGTCGTTGCCCACGCGGTACAGACCCGTCACCCGACCGCCGTCAAAGGTGGGCAGCTCCACCAATCCACCGCCGCGCTCTGGCAGCTCCAGATCGGCACTCCAATCGGTCACGTCCATCGCCCGCGAATAGTACAGCCTGTCCGGCGTCTCAAAGTCGCCGCACATCCAAACGCGCTCGTAATGCAGGGCAAAAAAGCGTCCCTTGCCAGGCGCACCGGGCAGATCCACGGAAAGCGGCGTTTCGCCGTTCCACATCTGCACGTTGTCCAGGCCGTTGCCGAACAAGAGTAGGGTATCGTCCCCGTCCTGGTAGGTCAAAAAGCCCCAGTCGCCGCCGCTAGCGCCAGAAAACAGGCGCTGCCAGCGGTCCTGTTTCCAGGCATACACGGCGTTGGTCGTGCCGACGATGATATATTCACGGGTCTCACTTCCCACCCTGTCCGAAAACACATACAGCGCCGTCGGTATGCCGGGTGGGTTTTCCAGCGTGACGCGGGCCATGGACTGCGCGCTGGCAAGCCTGCCGTAGTCGGTGACCACGTTCCTTGCCACCAGCGCGGCCGACGGATCGCCGGCCAGCACCCCGCTTCGTTCATCCACGCCCGAAAAATAGGGAATGGTTTGGATCATGTCCTCTCCCCCTTTTACAGATCGCGCCAGTAGGCTTCGCTGCCGGAAAAGCGGCCGGCGGCTGGCTTTAGCAGCATCAGGCTCCTTTCAAAGCCCGCATACAGCTGGGCCGCCTTATCGCGCTTGCCCTCCTGCTCCAGCATGCGCGCAGCCGCATAATCGGCCAGCGCGCTGTGGAAAAACGTCGGTCGGATGCAGGGCTCATCCCAGTCGTTCTCCAGCGCGGGCGGGTCGTATTCATAGCCGATCACGACCGATTCCCAGGGCTTGGCAAAGGATACGCACAGGGTCTGCAGGCTCCTGTCGTAGGGCAAAAACTGGCTGTGGCGTTGCCCTTTGCGCTCCACATACCGGATGCGCGTGGGGTTTTCCTCCAATTCGGCCATGTCGAAGCTGCGTTCGCCGTTTAGTACGACCTCCTGCCGTTTGATCGGGCGCAGCTTGGAAAAGGCGCGGAAATAAGCCTCGTTTAGATACAAGAGCAGCTCGGGGCTGTGACCGATCAGCACATCCTGATGCTCCAGGTCCTGGTTGGCATAACCCATTTTCTTAAGGACCAGGCTTTTCAGCTCAGCAGTATTCATGTTTGTATGCTTCCCTCCTGTTTCAAAAAAAGCAGGCGGGGAAGGGCGAAGCCGCCCTCCCCCGCCCGGTCGTTTTCTTAGGCTTCGATGCCGTGCTCGATGCGGACCAGCCAGTCCTCGTTCAGGATGGTGGCGGCAAAACCGTCCACCTTCCAGCCGACGGTCGCGATCTGGTCCAGCGGGTCGCTGCTGCCGGCGGAGCCCAGGGGCTTGATGATGCTGCGCACGGGGCTGTCACCCACGGTGCCCAGGTCCACCACGCCGTAGGCGTCCTCGCCGAAGACCAGCGTGGCGCCCACATCCGCGTTGGAAGCACCTTCGCCTTCAAAGACGGGCACCTCCGAGGACTCGATGAAGATCACACCGAAGAGCTTGCCGATCTCGCCGTTTTCGATCTGTTCCGCCTGCTGGTATTTGGCCTTTTCCTCCCACAGGGGGTCGGACTGCAGGGAATACTTGGCGTCGGAACCGATAATCGCCTTGTAATAGCCCTTGCCGCCGCGGTTGAACTTGGGCGCGCCCTTCTTTTCCAGCGCGCGCACAGCCTTGCGGATGTCGTCCACGGTGAGCACGTCCGCCGCGGTGATGCCGCTGCGGGCACTGGCGCTGCCGCAGTACATCGCTTCATCCCCATCGAAGATCACATCGCGCACGATGTGGTCGATGGAAAGGGCGCCCTGGCGTGCCATCAAGTCCACCAGATTGTTGGTCTGGGAATTGACGCCGGTCAGGCTCAGGGCGTCGGTGGTGGCCACATAGCCGCCGTAGGAACTCACCGTGCAGAGCACCTTCTCCATGGAAAGGGTCTGGCCGTTCGGCACCACGCCCTCGGTCAGGGCAGTGGTCACCGCCGCAAAGGGGGTGTAACGCCAGAACTCCACGGTGCGGCCGCTGTGCATGGGCAGGGCCTTCTTCTGGCCGTTCTGGTAAAAAACCAGGCGCTTTTCCATCTCCATCAGGAGTTTGCCGTCGTAATAGTTTTGCAGGGAAACGTGCAGGCCACTCGTGCTGGTGGTGTTTATGGTAGACATTAGGCTGTTTCCTTCCTTTCTTTATCGGTGTATGTTGGCTTAAATGCTGTAGACCTTGCCGGTCCTGTCCACATAGTCGGAGATGCGTTCGATATCCTGGCGGCTGAGGCGGGCGCCGATGCCCTGCGCACCTCCCAGGTTTGCCTCGCCCTCCACGGGCTGGGGTTCGCGGCGCAGGAAATAATGGCGGTAGATATCGCCGATGTTTTCACCCTGCTCCAGCGCCTGCATGGCCTCAGGGGTCGCTCTGAGCGTTTCCAGGGTGAAGTTGGGATCGCCGATCAGATCGATGGCCTCCAGCACCTGCTCCGCGCGCCTGCGCTGCTGCGTAGATCGTTCCATCACCTGCATCAGGATCTGCGCCGCCTGCTCCGGGCTCATGTCAAGCTCGTTCAGCAGCGCTTCCAGCGCGTTTCTGGGCTGTTCCACCTCCTCCGGTACGGTTTGCTGCGGCTGGGACCTTCCCGTTTTGCTGTGTCTTTCGATCATGTTTCCTCCTCCTTTTGCGTTGTTCCGTCGCTATTTGCAAACCTGTCCACTGCGGACAGGATGGACGGCTTGTTCTCGATGTCCATCAGGCGCAGCGCCTCCCGAGGCGACAAGGCCTGCATCTGTACGAGCTGCAGCAGAAGCTGGTTCTGGTACACGCTCTGGTATTGCGGCATGCGCTGGAGCCTGACCTCCAAATCCAGCGTCCAGCTGCCGTCTGCATCCGCGGGATCCAGGATGAGATAGGTCTCCTGGTCGCGATAGCAGCTTCCCTTACGGCCGTATTCGTACAGGTTGGAGACCACCTGGCGCACCATGCGGGCGAAGGCGTTGTTCACGGCAAATTGCGAGAGGTTTGCCCGCTTGCTTCCCGCCGCCTGCAGCAGGGAAATCGCCGTACCGGAGCTATTGAGTCCGGGAATCTCGCCGCGGGAGGCGGCGTTCTGCCCGCTCTCACGCTTTAGGGCTTCGGTCTTCAGGTTCAGCATTTCCATGGCGTACGGCGCCAGCGGCGCGGCAGGCTGCCAGCGCATGGCGCCCTCGTCCACCCGATCCGCCTCGATGATCTCCTCGCGCTCGTCGCGCAGGATATCTGGATCGACACCCGCCGCCCTATTCAGGATCAGGCGGGGACGCGCAGCCCGCTGCAGGGAGCGCAGAACCAGGCTGTCCACCTTGTCGATGTATTCCTGCACGGGGGCCAGGTAATCGAAGCAGCCAAAGCCCCAGGGTGTTCCCGGGATGCGGTCGTAGACCCAATCCACAAAGGGATACTGACCGTGGCGGTAAAGCCCATCCTTGTGCTGCACACGGGAATCGTACAGCACCTGGCCGCCGGCCAGCTTGATCAGGTGCACCTGGTCCCTTTCATCGCTTCGCAGTTTGATGTAACAGCTGAGCATGGGGATCACATCCTTGGAACCCGCCCAACCGGGAAGGCCCTGCTTGTCCTCCTCCATGGACTCAAAGGCTTTGGGATAGGTTCTGGCGTAGTATTCCTGACTGTGACAGCTGAGCTTGAACACCGCCCGGCCCTCCTGCAGATTTTCGCACAAGGGGTCTGTCAGGATCGCCCGGGGATCGAAGGCGTGTATCGACGGCTCGCCGTTTTCCACTCCCGTCTCGCTGTAGGCAAGGCCGTAGCGCAGGCGGTATTCGCAGATTTTCTGATACTCCTCAGCAAAGCCGATCCTCTCCAGCACCGCCCGATGCAGGGCCGTGATGCGTGCGGCCTTTTCCTCGTCGCCCTTGCGCCTTGCCAAGAACAGCGCCTCCGGAATGGCCTCCATCGCGTCGCTCAGTTCCGTGCGGTAAGTGGCGTACAGCACCGGCGATCCCGTGCGCAGGCCCTGTCCCTGGTCGCGGCCCAGGACCTGCTCCAGATACAACTCATGGTTTCTTCTGTACTTCTCGCGCAGCCAGCCGCTGTTTTCCAGGAAGGAACTGTATAGCGCCGTCAGCTGCTCGTAGCACTGCGTTTTTTCCATAGGCAGCATCATCCGCTTCATCTCGTTCTTTCTCCTTTCCCTTTGGATGTGCGCTTAGCGTAACATGTTTTTCTTTCCCCGTTTTCCCGGAAAACAGCGTACAAAGGTATGCGCCGTCCTTATGAAGTCTTTCCCCCGATTTGCGGCAAAGGCACAAAAAAAGGGCCGTCTCCGCTTGGGGAGACGACTCTTTGCCCTTTGTTGTTTGTTCGCAGTTTTCTATTACAATCTCATACGTTCGTTTGCATTTTTATGGGCCCGTTACGGGGAAATTTCACGCATTTCCGTCTGGCCGTCCACCATGTAGTAGACGACGCCGTCGTTTCTGGATATCGAGGTCACCTTGGTGCCCTCCAATATCTGCATGGTTTCGCCGCTTTGTGTATTGTAGGTATACAGAAGCCCGTCTTCCTGGCGCAGGAAATAGGCAAGTCCATCCAGCACGACCAGGCCGCCGATGGCGTCCTGGGTGATGCACTCGCTCTCTCCGTCGGCAAGGCGCAGCTTGTACAGGCCGGGCGTTTCCTCGCCGCCGTCGTAATACACAGCGTCGCCGGCATAGTCCACATCGCTGA